>DATFQM010000067.1:0-2682 GCA_035264265.1 Thermoleophilaceae bacterium | reverse complement strand
TGTCGTGCTGTTTCTCCCGCGCCTCGATCTGAAGCTGCGTGGACAGAGCCTTCGCCAGCGCGGCCGCCGCCTCGGCCTCGCCTCGCCGGGCACGGTGCTTCCAGTCGCCGCCGCCCACACCAACGTTCGGCATGCGCCCCTCCCACTTCTCCGCCACCCTCATGTGAGCCTCGATCCAGTTGTCGAGATCGCCGGCGAGCTCGAGCGAGTGGTGATGGATGACCTTGAAGTCCTCGGTTACCACCTTGCGGCCAGCGGCGCGGACCTGCAGGCAGAAGTCGAAGTCGTAGCCGTGGAGCAGCTGACCCAACGACTCGTCGAAGCGGACGTTGCGCACCACCCACGGCGACAAGACCAATACGAACCCGTCGACCGTATCCACCTCGCCGGTGCGCGCGTAAGGGGGCAGTTCGTCGTTCCAGGAGAAGGATGGGAACTCGCCCCCGCCCAGCTCTCGATATCGATGGACGAACGAGGCCCAGGTCACCGACCCCTCCCACCAGGCGATGCTGCGCACGCCGATTGCCCCGACGCATCCCGCCACGCCGACCTGCGGATCCCGCAGCACCCGCCTCAACTTCGGGACGAAGTCCGGGTCGACGATCTCGGCGTCCTGGTGCACCAGCACCAGAGCCTCGAGATCCTCGAGGGCAGCCGCGCGCTCGAGCAGCAGGTTGTAGCTGTGGAAGATCGAACCGCTGGACGCGAGCTCGAACACTTCCGAATCGGGCTCGGCGGCGAGGCGGAGCCCGGGTCTCGCGCAGCGCTCGTAGGTCTCCGGCGAGGTGATCGAACAGCCGAAGGCGATCATGGCGAAAACCTCCTCACAAGCCCCTTGGCGCCGCTCAAGCCTAGTCGGCGAGGGTGCGCCGCACTTCCTCCTTCGAGACGGCCGACTGGTCGGGCGCGATGCCGACGCGCTGACGCAGCCGCGACAGGCGCTCCGCCACCGAGAAGGCGCTCGACCCGAGCAGGCGTCTCAGGAGCATCTCCTGACGCGCGACCCGCTCCTGGATTTCCGAGGCTCGCACCAGCTGAACGTGCTCCGAGGCGAGGTGGAAGACCCGGTTTGCCTCCAGCCGCTCCAGCAGCGGATTGCGATCCCACGGGTCGAGGATCTCGGCAACCGCGGCCGCCCAGGGCGCGTCGCGGTGCCAGATGACGCCCAGCCCAAAGAACGCGGGCACGACGGCCAGGCGCAGGCCGGCGCGATTCTCCACGAAGTCCTCGATGGCCGTGAGAACCCCGTTGTGCGGGCCGCCCTCCCGGGCTGCCGGCCATCGAAAGGGCAGGCCGCCGTCGCGTACCCCGGGCACGCCGGGGAAGAGGCCGCCGCCCTCGACGAACGGGTTGCGGTCCTCCTCCGGGATCAGCTCGGGAGCGAAGTAGTCGTCACGCCGGGCGTGGGGCCAGCAGACGTCGTGGAACATGAGCAGCGGCAAGTCGGCTCCCGACGCCCTCTCGCCGATCAGGTGCAGCTCCTCGCTCACTGTGTGGTAGTTGTGATCCCCGTCGATGACGACCACGTCGGGAACGGGAATGTCCCGCAGCGCGTCGTGGCTCGTGGCGCGGATCAGCTCGAGATCGGGACGCTCCTCGCCAAGCTGCACCAACCTCTCGTGCGGAGAGGGATCGATGGCCCAGACCCGCGCACCCGACTCGGCCGCCCAGTCCAGCAGGAGCCGAGTCACGTCGCCGGCATAGGCGCCCACCTCGACGACGGAGCGAGCCCCCGCCGCGTCGAGGCAGGGGAGCATCAACTCCGCGAGGGTGGCCAGCGAGGCGCCCCAACGGCCGGGGTCGTTTTCGTACGGGTCGGTCTCGATGCTGAGCCGCTTCACCAGAACGGCGCAGTCTAGACCGAGCCAGAGAGTCCCCCCTGCCCACGGAGCCGCTGTTGGTACCGTCCCGGCGAGCGGGCGAAGCGCGCCCGCTGATGCCAGGCGCATCGAAAGCTGAGATGCGGAACTCGCTGGAAAGAGCCGCGTTCGACGACGACGCTGACGCGTCCGCCTCCAAGCGGGCCCGGGCTCTGGGGCCGGCGCTGATCGAGGCGCGAAACGTCGAGAAGACGTTCCGGATCCCGAAGCATCGGGTGGACACGCTCAAGGAGCGGGCGACGCGCCCCTTTAGCCGTGCGGAGTACCGCGAGCTGCGGGCGCTGCGAGGAATCTCGTTCGACGTCCGCCAGGGCGAGTTCTTCGGGGTCGTGGGGCGCAACGGGTCGGGCAAGAGCACGCTGTTGAAGATCCTCTCGAGCATCTACCAGGCCGACGCGGGCAGGATCCGCATCGGCGGCCGGCTGGCGCCCTTCATCGAGCTCGGGGTCGGCTTCAACCCCGAGCTGACCGCGCGCGAGAACGTCGCCCTCAACGGGGTGATGATGGGACTCGGCAGGCGCGAGGCGGCCCGCCGGCTCGACTCGGTGCTCGACTTCGCCGGCCTGGGCGAGTTCGTCGACCTCAAGCTCAAGAACTACTCCTCCGGCATGACCGTGCGGCTCGCCTTCGCGGTGATGGTCGAGGCCGACGCCGACATCATGCTCGTCGACGAGGTGCTCGCCGTCGGCGACGCCGCCTTCGCCCAGAAGTGCATGGACGTCTTCGAAGCCAAGCGCAAGGCCGGCAAGACGCTCGTGCTCGTCACCCACAACATGGCCATCGTCCAGAGCTTCTGCGACCG
>DATFQM010000066.1:0-10925 GCA_035264265.1 Thermoleophilaceae bacterium | reverse complement strand
CCAGCTGACCATTGAACGCCTGGAATCGACGGGCGCCGACCAGGTGCTCGCCTTCCTGCGGGCCAGCGCGACCGGGCGAGCCAGCGGCATCCCCGCTGGCGCCGCTAACCCCGCCGCTGCTATCTCCGCCGGCGGGATCCCCACTGCGAACGTCTACGACCTCGTCGACGGCGAGATCAGACGCGTCCGGGGCTGTCCTCGACGGGAAGAAGCCCTGGAAGCCGTGGGCCTGCCGGAGTAGGACGCGCCAAACGGAGGCCGGTGCGAAATCTCGGAAGCATCCTGCTTAGACGGGCCTATGGCCCCAAAAGGCAGGACTGTAGAGGGGAATGTCCCCCGGCAGGGACGCTCGCTAGAAGAGCTGGTTCTCGCCGGCGAAGATCTCTGATACCGACCCGTCGGTGAAGATCTCGCGGATCGCGCGGGTAAGGATGTCCGCGCAGGTGAGCTGCCGGACCAGGTCGGGCGCTCCCTCCCGGAGAGGGACGGTGTCCGTGACCACTATGCCCGCGAGAGGTGAGCTTGCGAGCGTCTCGAAGGCGTCACCCGAGAACAGGCCGTGCGTGGCGACCGCGAACACCTTCTGCGCCCCCTCGTCAAGGACCGTCTGTGCGGCCGCCGCGAGCGTGCCGCCGGTGTCGATGATGTCGTCGACGATCACCGCCACCTTGCCTTTCACGTCGCCGATCACATACCCGATCTCGGCGACTTGCTGGGCCGGCCGCTCTTTCTCCATCAGGGCGTAGGGCGCCCCCACCTTCTGCGCGAACTTGCGAACGAGCTTCACGCGACCGGCATCCGGCGCGATGATCACGAGGTCGGACTCGTGCCCGAGCTGGTCCGTCACGTACTGCGTCAACGGATGAATCGCCGTCATGTGGTCGACCGGCCTCGAGAAGAACCCCTGCATCTGGCCGGCGTGAAGGTCCATTGTCACGAGGCGGTCGATGCCCGCCGTTTCGAGCATGTCGGCCACCAGCCGCGCCGAGATGGGCTCGCGTGGCGCCGACTTCTTGTCCTGGCGGGAATAGCCGTACCAGGGAGTGACGGCGATGATGCGGTGTGAAGAGGCCAGCCTGGCCGCATGGACCATCTGGAGCAGCTCCATCAGGGCGTCGTTCACCGTCAGGCCCTCGCGCTCCGAGCCGCAGATCGACTGCAGGATGAAGAGATCGGCGCCTCGGACCGACTGCTCGTAGCGGCAGTAGACCTCCCCGTCGGAGAAGGTCTTGAGCCCGGCGCCCGTGAGCTCGACGTGCAGCCGGTCGGCGATCCTCCCGCCCAGCTCGAGGCTCGCGCGGCCGGCAGCCAGCATCAGCCGCTTCTCGTAGCCCGAAGGAATGCTCGACGGCACGACGGGTGCCGTGGCCGTGTCGAGCGGCTGGCTCATTCCCGCGATTCCTCCTCGGCGCGCTCCGCGTAGCCCTCGATGTTGGTCTGCCTCGGCCGAGCGATTCCGAGAGCACCCTCAGGGATGTCCTCGGTGATCGCAGATCCGGCCCCAGTGTACGCTCGATCCCCGACGTCCAGGGGCGCCACCAGCGACGTGTGAACGCTCGTCTTCACGCGTTTTCCGATCTTCGTGCGGTGCTTGCGGCGGCCGTCGTAGTTGGCGGTGATCGTGCTCGCACCAAGGTTGGACTCCTCACCCACCTCGGCGTCCCCGATGTAGGAGAGGTGGGGCACCTTCGCCCCCCGACCGATCTCGGAGTTCTTGACCTCCACGAACGCGCCGACCTTCGCGTCCTCATGCACGACGGTGCCCGGCCGCAGGTAGGCAAAGGGCCCGATGCTCGCCTTGTTCCGCACTTCACATCCGAGTAGGTAGGAGTGCGGCACGCTCACCTTGTCGCCGAGCACGACGTCGACCAGAGTGCTGTTGGGACCGATCTCGCAGCCGCGTCCGATGCGGGTCGACCCCCGCAGCGTGACGCCCGGGCCGATCGTGGTGTCCTCCCCGATGTCGACGCCCGCTTCGACGCTGGCGGTGGGTGCGGAGACGAACGTGACGCCGGCCCGGGCGTGCTCCTCGATCAGCCTTGCTTGGGCCAGCCGCTCCGCCTCCATCAGCTCCGCGCGGCTGTTCACTCCCAGGGCGCTGAGAACGTCGTGCGTCTCTCGCGTGACGACTCGCCCTCCATCCCGCGCCAGGATCGGGACGGTGTCGGTCAGATTCAGCTCTCCGTCCTTCTGCTCCACACGGTCGAGCGCCGCCACCAGGTGGGTCCCCTCGAACACGTAGGTGCCGACGTTGATCTCGCGGATCTCGAGCAGCTCCGGCGACACCCGGTCGGGGTACTTCGTCTCCACGATCCGCTCGATCGAGCCGTCCCCCCCACGGACTATGCGCCCGTAGCCGGCCGGGTCGAGGTCGCGGGTGGCGAGGAGGGTGGCCACCGCATTCTCGGCCCCGTGGGCCTTGACCAGGTCCTCGATCAGGCCCTCGGAGACCAAGGGGTGGTCGCCGGAGAGGACCACCACGGTCCCGCCCTTCTCGAGCCGGTCGCGTGCGGCCAGCACTGCCGAGCCCGTGCCCTCGCCGTGCTTCTGTTGGGCGACGGCCACGTCGGCCGGCAGACCTTCCTCGACGCCGTCCCCCGGCCGGACCACGCAGACGACCTCGTCCGCCCCCGCTCCGCGGGCGGCATCGATGACCCACCGGACCATGGGCTTGCCGCACACGGGGTGCAGGACCTTTGGCATCTCCGACCGCATGCGGGTGCCGAGGCCCGCCGCCATGATCAGCACTGAAAACCCATCGGCCATAGCCGGGTCAGCGTACCGACGGAGGCGTTTGTGCCGCGCGTCGGATGCGTATTCTCAGAGCACCACTGGGGAGTGGTGTAATCGGCAGCACTAGGGCCTTTGGAGCCCTCGGTCGCGGTTCGAGTCCGCGCTCCCCAGTCTCACTCGCGCACTCGAGTCAGCGGTCCTTGGCCTCCTTCGGCACTCGCCCCGCCTCGGCGCCGCGCTCCCGGGCCGGGCCGCCCGGGGGCACGATGCCCAGCACCCGCATCGCCTTTAGTCCCAGCGAGAGGCGCTCGCGGCCATCGGTAGAGCTGACATCGAGTCCGGTCAGCTCGCGGACGCGGTCGAGCCGGTAGCGAACCGTGTGGCGATGCGTGAACAGCTTCTCCGCGGTCTTCGCCACGTTGCCGTCGGCGTCCAGGAACGACTCGAGCGTGCGAACGAGCTCGGTGTCGTACTGCTCGTCGTAGGCGACCAGCGGCTCGACGGTCTCGCCATGGAAGCGGCGCAGCTCGCCGGGGTCCTCGCTCATCGCCGGCAGCAGGAGTCGATAGGCACCCGTCTCCTCGAAGCTCAGGCGGGAGAGGCCGCGCGCCTCCGCCACGTTCGCCGCCAGCAGCGACTCGGCGCCCGCCCGGGGGAGGTCCACCGGATCGCCGGCGGGCCTACTCAGCGCCACCGTGAACGTGTAGTTGCCGAGTCCGGCCTCGAGCTCGCGGAGGACGGCCTCCGCCGCCCGGCCGCCCTGCGCGCCCGGCACCACGATCACGAGCTCCCGGCCATAGCCGTTGGGACGCGGCTCTCCGATCTCGATCAGCCCCGCGAGTGAGCCTCGCTCCACCGCGCGGGCCCCGCGCTCCGCTACGGTGAGGACGCGCGCCCGCCAGTCGCCTTCCTCGGGCTGCTGGGGCCGCACGCGGGTAATCACCACACTGCCTCCGCCGCGCAGGTCGCAGCCAAGCTCCTCGGCCCGCGCCACGATGTTCTCGCGATCGGTGACGCGACGCTCGAGCAGATCGGAGAGGAAGTCGCCGACGGCGGCCTCAGTCGCGCGCTCGGGCGCCCGCGCCCGATCGACCTCGAGCGCGATCAGGTTCGTCACGAGCCGCAGGAGCGAGGAGTCGGGAGGCTCTCCGCGCGGCCGGAGCCGCAGCTGTCCGACCGGCGCGTCGGCGACGCGTAGCTTGAGCAATGCGCTGCCGGACTGGCCCGCCATCACCGCGCGCTCGTCGTCAGGTGATGCGCAGGCGACCGCGAGCACCCTGCTCGAAGCGTCCAGCACGATCACGCTGGCATCGAGCGCGCGCCCCGCGGCCCGCGCCACCGCGGGCAGGCCGGCGCCGGACTCCACGGCCTCGGAGACCTCATCGAGCGCGTCGAGGAACCCGCGCGCCTCGGGCGTGCGGGCACGCTTCTCCGACGCCGTCATCGTGGGGTGATTGTAGGTACGCCGTGAGGCCGCGCTATGCGTAGCGATCGTAGGACCACACGATCAGCAGGCCGATCGCGGAGCCGATGCCGAGCAGCGTGGCGAGCGTGAAGAGCGTCAGGAAGCTCGCTGCGAGCCGCTCCCAAAGCCTGCCGTAGGACTCCCACGCCGGCACGAGAATGAATGCGATGTAGCCGGCGCCGACCACCCCGGCCGCGAGGGCGAGAGTGAGCTCCGTGGTTGTCAGGTTGAAGTCCATCAGCGTTTCGAGGGCGCGCCCGCCCGCTCATTGTGGCGTACATGGGCGACGACCAGCGCAACCACCGCCACTGTCCCGAAGATCCCGTAGCCGAGGCCCCACCCGCCCGCAACGTCGGACCAGAAGTGGGTCCGCAGGTAGATCCGCGAAAGGCCGACGGCCGCGCTGATCACGATTCCGACCATCAAGAGCGTCGCGCCCCCCGCCGCGCCCAGCCGTCGCGTGAACAGCGCCGCGACGGCCACCCAGGCGGCGGAGTAGGCCGCGTGCCCGCTTGGGAAGCTGGACCCCTTCGTTCGGACGAGCTCGTCGACGGGGCGGGGCCGGTCGACGCCGGCCTTGGCCACATGGACCGCGAGAACGACGAGCCCGACGCCGACCAACAGCCCCACTACCTCGATCGGCCGCCGGTCCGCAACGAGCAGCACCGCGGTGGCCAGCACGAGCGTCAGCACGGTCGGCAGCGCCCCCAGGGCGGATACCGCCTTGGCCGAGTCGACCAAGACCTGGCTGTGCAGCCTGTCGACCACGTCGAACCACTGCGTGTCCAGCGTGGTCGGCCCGGAATCACCCGACAACACGACGGTGAAGAGCGTGAAGAAGTAGAGGCCGACGCCGGCGACGGCGAGTGACGTCGTGAGCTCCAATCCGAGCTCGCCCGGCGTCAGGCGCTCCCACAGGAAGCGCAGCTCCGGCCACACCGCCCGACCGAAGGGGAGCAGCACGCGCCGCCAGACGGGACGAGCAACTGCGAACAGCGGCCTCAGTGCCGGCTTCTGCCCCTGCCGGTCGAGCCACGCCGACAGCCGGCGGCGCTCCTCGGGCCGGCGCAGTCGCCGGTAGGCCAGCACGATGGCGACGATCACGCCCGCCACGACGCCGAACGCGAACACCGCGTGACCCGCGGCATTCGCCACCTGGTCGAACGACTGCCAGAAGATGTACCCGAGCAGGCAGAACGTCGTGGCCCAGAGCCCCGTGCCCACCACGCTGAATGGAATGAAGCGCCGGTACCGGAGGCCCGACGAACCGGCGACGAATGGCGCGAGGGCACGCACCAACCCGATGAAGCGCCCGATCAGGATCGTCTTGCCTCCGTGGCGCTCGAAGTAGGCCTCCACCTGCTCGAGACGGTGCTCCGTGATTCCCACCTTCGGCCCGTGCCGGCAGAGGAAACGTCGCCCGAGCTTGCGACCGATGAAGAAGCTCGTGGTATCCCCCAGCACCGCGCACGCCCAGACCAGGCCGATCAGCGGAAGAAGGTCGATCTCCCCCTGGCCGGCGATCACGCCTCCCGCGATGACCACCGTCTCCCCCGGCGCGATGAGGCCCACGAAGGCGGCCGTCTCCAGGTAGGCGAGCACCCCGACGAGCGCATACGTCCACGGGCCGAGGGCGCGCGCCACGTCGCCGATCACGCTCTTCGGGTCCGGTAGCGCGGAGAGCACCCCGCTCGCGAAGACCCCAAGCGCCGCGGCCCCGAGCAGCGCGATGATGAGCCGCTCCCTGCTGAGGTGATCGCGACGCCAGAATGCGCCTGCTGCAAGCAGGACGGCCGCCACCGCGGCGGCCACTCGCCCGGGGCTCACGGGGCGTCGGTCACGTGCCGGGTGCGGGTCACGATTGCGCCGGCCAGCCCGCTGGCGGCCGTGAGCGCCCCCGCCTCGCTGTCGAAGACGCCGAACGCCGCGGGCCCCGAGCCCGTGAGCGCCGCGGCCAGCGCACCTAGCTCGCGTAGCTGGGCGAGCGTTCGCCGAAGCCGTGGGCGCAGCGACAACGCGGGGCGTTGCAGGTCGTTCTCGACCGCGTCTGCAAGGCGCGGCAGCGGCCCGGCCGCCAGGTCGAGCAGGCGCTCGCGGTCGAGCGGCTCCCTCCAGGCGCGGAGGCGATCGAGCTCGGCATAGACCTGACTCGCTTTCAAGCCGTTAGCCACCGGCACGAGCACCAGGGCAGCGTCGGGCAGCCCAACCGGTTGGACCTCTTCACCCACGCCGGTCACCAGCGCGTGCCGGGGCTCTACCTGGCTCGGCACGTCGGAGCCGAGCCGGGCGGAGATTGCGCGGAGGCCGCCGGAGTCGAGCGGCCGTCCGGCGAGCTCGTTGGCGGCCCTGAGGACCGCGGCGGCGTCCGCGCTGCCGCCGCCGAGCCCGGCCGCCACGGGCACCCGCTTTTCGATCCGCACGCGGAGCGGGGGGACGCTTCCCGGTGACGCCTCCCTGATCGCCTTCAGCGCACGCGTGGCCAGGTTCTCCCCGACAACGCCGGGACAGTCCAGCTCGTCGCGATGGCATTCCTCCACGGTCAGCTCGTCGGCGAGCTCGAGCGAGGCGAACAGCGAGCAGAGACGATGAAGGCCGTCCTCGCGCGGTCGACCCACGTGCAGCACGAGGTTGGCCTTCGCGTAGGCGTGCTCGAGGATCATCGGGGCGCCAGCGCCGCCAGGCGGTCGCGGCCGATCTGTTCGGCCAGTCTCTGCCAGTCGCCGGGCGGCAGCCGCTCGGCACGGGCGTCGCGCGGCTGCCCCAGGCGCTCGAGGGCGTCCCGGACCTCGTCACGCAGGCCCTCGCCCGCGCCCGGCGCGAGCGCGACAGAGCCCGCCAGCGCCTTGCGTCGGTGCGCGAAGCCGGCGTGCACCAGCGCCGTGACCACCGCGTCCGCGGCCGGACCCCGCCGCCGCATCGCGACGAGCGCGGACTCGACGTTCGGTTGCGGATGAAAGACCGAGCGGGGGACCCGTCGCAGGAAGCGAACCTCGCAAGCGATCTGCGCGAGCACGGAGGTCACCCCGTAGAGCTTGCTGCGCGGCTCCGCGGCCAGCCGGTCTGCCACCTCTCGCTGCAGCATCGCCACCCACAGTGACACCCCGGGAAGGTCGGTGACCGACTTGAGCAGGAGCGTGGCGGCCACCCCATAGGGGAGGTTGGCCACGACCTTGGAGGGCGCTGGCCTGAGGGAGGACAGGTCGAGCTCGACCGCGTTCGCGAGGTGGAGGGAGGCGTTGTCGAAAGGCTCCAGGGCCTCCTCGAGCGGCCGGCGGAGGGCCGGGTCGACCTCTACCACGTGCAGGTGCGCCACGCGCGGCGCCAGGTACTCCGACAGCACGCCGAGCCCGCCTCCCACCTCCAGCACGACGTCCCGCGGGTGGAGTTCCGCGGCCCGCCCGATGACACCGAGCAGGTTGTCGTCGATGAGGAAGTTCTGGCCGAGTTCGCGGTTCGGCCGCACCCGGTAACGCCGCAGGCGGCGCAGGCTCGCCTGCCGAGGCTCCTCGCTCACCATCCGAACACCCGGGCCGCGTTGGCCTCCACCGTATCCTCGAGCTCGCCGTAGCTCACGCCGCGGAGCTCTGCCACGAACGCCGCGATGTGGGGGACGTTGGCGGGCTCGTTGGGCCTGCCCCGAACCGCCTGGGGAGCGAGGAAGGGCGCGTCCGTCTCGACGAGGAGCAGCTCGTCCGGCACGTCACGCGCCGCGGCCTGGAGATCGCTCGCCTTGGGGTAGGTCACGTTGCCTGCGAACGAGCACATGTAGCCGCGCTCGACGCATTCCTCGATCCGATCGGGCGCCGAGAAGCAGTGCAGGACGACCGTCGTCGCGCCCGTTCGCTCCCCGAGGATCGAGAAGGTCTCCTCCTCGGCTGCCCGGCTGTGGATCACCACGGGAAGTCCGCTCTGCTCGGCGAGACCCAGCTGGGCCTCGAACGCCCGTTGCTGGTCCTCCCGCGGGGCTCGGTCGCGGTAGAAGTCGAGGCCGGTCTCGCCGATCGCCCGGGTGCGCGCGTCGTTCGCGGCGCGCTCGATTTGTTCCAGGTCGGCGTCCCCGAATCCCTCGGCCTCGTGCGGGTGGCGCCCCACGATCGCGACCACCTGCTCATGCTCCCCTGCAGCGGCGAGGGCCGCCTGCGTGGAGCCGGCGTTCGTGCCAACCGTGGCGATCCGCCTCACCCCCGCCTCCGCGGCCCGCTCGACGAGCTCCGCCACCGGAGGCTCGCAGGCGTCCATGTGGCAGTGGGTGTCGACCACGGCTCCCCGGGGGTCACGCGGCCGGCGCTTCGGCCTCGACCTTCGGGAAGAGCTGAGCGAGCTCGCCGCAGCGCGCGCCCCCGGGCACCGTGCCGAAGCGGGCCTGTTCGAGCGAGAGGTCTTCCCGGCCCAGGGCCTCGAGTAGCCGCTCCGCGGACTCCGGCATGAACGGATGGAGGAGCACGGACACCACACGCAATCCCTCGGCAAGCGAGTACAGAACCGTGTCGAGCCGCCCTGCCTGCGCGTCGTCCTTGGCGAGCTGCCACGGCTGCTCCTCCTGCACGTAGCGGTTCAGGAGCTTGATGCGCTGCCAGATCTGCTCGAGGGCCTCGGTCAGGTCGACCTCGTCCAGCCGCGCCTTCACCCCATCCGAGAGGCCCTCGAACTCAGCCGCGAGCCCGGCGGGCGGCTCCGCCTCGGGCACGACCCCATCCCGGTAGCGGTCGATCATCACCAGCGTTCGGCTCGAGAGGTTGCCGTACTCGTTCGCCAGCTCGGTGGTGTAGCGCCTCTCGAAGCCCTCGGGAGACACCTCCCCGTCCTGCCCGAATCGCACCTCCCGCAGCACGTAGAACCGAAGGGCGTCGGCACCGTACAGGTCGACAACCCGGAACGGGTCGATCACGTTGCCTAGTGACTTGGACATCTTGTGCTCCCCCAGGAGCAGGAAGCCGTGGATGCTCACCTGGCGCGGCACCTCGATACCGGCCGCCATCAGCAGCGCAGGCCAGATCACGGCGTGGAACTTGAGGATGTCCTTCCCGATCAGATGCACATCGGCGGGCCAGAACCGGCCGGTGAGGTCCTCCCCCTCACGAGCGTAGGAGAGCGCCGAGTAGTAGTTGAGCAGGGCGTCGATCCAGACGTAGATCACCTGCTCGGGATCCCAGGGCACAGGCACGCCCCACTTGAGCCGCGCGCGCGACAGGGAGATGTCCTGCAGCCCCTGCTTGATGAAGGAAAGCGCCTCGTTGTAGCGGTTCTGCGGGATGACGAAGCGGGGCCGCTCGGCGTACAGCCGCTCGAGTGGCTCCTGGAACGCGGACAGGCGGAAGAACCAGTTGTCCTCCTTCTCCCGTTCGAGCACGATCTTGTGGATCGGGCAGCGGTTGCCCTCCTCGAGCTCGGAGTCCGTCTTGAAGTCGGCGCAGCGCGGGCAGTACCAGCCCTCGTACGTGCCCTCGTAGACGTGGCCGTTGTCGTGAATGCGCTGGACGACCTCCGCCACGACCGCCTCGTGCTCGACGTCGGTCGTGCGGATGAAGAAGTCGTTGGTCGCTCCAAGCCGCGCTACCAGCTCCTTGAAGTGCACGACGTTGCGGTCACCGAGCTCGCGCGGCGTGATCCCGAGCGTCTCCGCCGCCAGGGTGGCCGGCTCCCCGTGCTCGTCGGTGCCCGTGAGGAAGAAAACGTCTTCGCCGCGCTGGCGCATGTGCCGCGCGAGCACGTCGGCGGCGATCGTCGTGTAGGCGTGGCCGAGGTGGGGCTCGGCATTCACGTAGTAGATCGGCGTGGTGACGTAGTACGGCATCGCTTCGATGCTACTGGGGCTCGGTTCGCTGGCTGCCGCCAGCTCCAGCGGGCAGCCGGGGCCAGCTGCAGCGGACGGCCGGGTCCAGCTCCAGCCGGCGGCGGGGGACAGCGGGCGGCCGGAGCCAGCTCCAGCGCCATCTGGACGCCTTTTGCGTGTATCTGACCCCAAAACGCCCAGGGTGAGGAAGGTCGTTCCCCGGCAGCCGGCTCGCGGGATCGCCGCGGTCGCTCAGCCGCGGCCGGCAAGCGGTCTCAGCAGGGCGCCGAGCCGGGGCGGGAGGCCGGGGGCCTTGCCGTGCCGATCGCCCTGCCCGTTTCCGCGCCGATCGCCGTACGCGTTTCCGCGCCGATCGCCGTGCCGATCGTCATCCCCATTGCTGCGCCGACCGCCGCGCGTACCCATGAGCGCCGCGGCCAGCAGCAGGCCCAGGCAGGCCAAGGCCCAGCCGAGCCCCGGCCCTGGGGCGGCGTCCCCCTGCGGCACCGATGCGAAGGATCCGGCGCAGGCGCCGGGTGCGCTGCCGACCCCGAAGCCGGGTGCGCTGCGGGCCCCGGAGCCGTGTGCGGTGCCGGCCCCGGAGCAGCTGCCGGCCCCGCCTGCGGCGCGCCGCGCCGGTCCGGGACGCGCTGCGGGGCCGTCGCCGGCACGCCGTGCAGCGCCGGAACCGGCCGAAGCGCGGGAACCGGCCGAAGCGCCGGCAGGGGCCTCGGCGACCTTCCCGGCACGCGTCGCCGGGCACGGCCAGGCGCAGCGCGGGGTTCGGGCTCGGGGATGCGCTGCGGCGCGAGGTGGGGGGCCGGCGACGGCCGCGCCGGCGCGCCGACCGGGGCCGGCGTGCCACGCGGCGCCGGACGCGGCCGCGCCGGCGGGGGAAGGAGGTCGAGCGGGTCGTGATACGCGTGCCGGCTACCGGCGTCGCGCACGCCGAAG
>DATFQM010000065.1:0-53266 GCA_035264265.1 Thermoleophilaceae bacterium | reverse complement strand
CACTGGGAGGTCCGCTACGAGGACTGCCGCGTTCCCGCCGGCAGCCTGCTCGGCGAGCGCGGCGCGGGGTTCGCGATCGCCCAGGACCGGCTGGGACCCGGGCGCATCCACCACTGCATGCGCGCCATCGGCTCGGCCGAGAGGGCGTTCGAGATGATGTGCCGGCGGGCCCACGACCGCCGGGCGTTCGGCGGCCCCCTCGCAGAGAAGCAGTTCGTGCAGGACTTCATCGCGAAGTCCCGGATGGAGATCGACTCGGCGAGGCTGCTTGTCCTCCACGCCGCCTGGAAGACGGACACCGAGGGCAAGCGGGCCGCGCGCCAGGAGATCTCGATGATCAAGGTCGTGGCCGCCCAGATGCACCAGGAGGTGCTGGACCGGGCGATGCAGGTGCACGGTGCGCTCGGGATGTCAGACGACATCCCGCTGGCCGCGATGTGGCGCCAGGGCCGCTGGCTGCGGATCGCCGATGGGCCGGACGAGGTGCACAAGATGGTGATTGCCCTTCGCGAGCTGAACCGGTTCCGCGAGCTGGACCCCAAGGCCGCGGCTCCGGCATTCGCCGGCGCGCAGCCGGCCACGCCCGAGGGCCCCGGCCGCTGAGGAGCACCCTCCCGGTCAGCCCGGGCTAGTGCCTGAGCATCGACCCGCTCGGGCGCCGAGCACTCGGTCGAGTACGCGACGACTCCGGCTCCGCGGCCTCCCGGAGTGAATCCCGCATGCGCAGGCAGCGCGCCAGGTCATGCCCGGCCAGGAGCGTCAGCAGCTCGCCCACGGCCTGAAGCTCGTTCTCATCCATGACCGCGTGATGGAGCATGATCCCCACGGGGCCGCCGCGCTCCACGGCGGCGGCGGCCAGCTCGGCGATCGGCTCGAGCGGTAGGCGCACCCCATCGCGGCGCCCCGACCAGTCCACGTGCACAGAGAGCTCACGGAGCTGCGGGATTCCGAGCGGCGCGGCCCGCGCTTCGCGCGAGAGGACGTCGAAGCCGAGCTCCACGAGGCAGGCCCCCGTCGTCTCGGAACAGCGGTTCCACGGCGGTGTGAAGATCGGCTCGACCGCGCGCCCGAGCAGCTGGTCAAGCCGTGTCCGGCCGGCTTCGATGTCGCCCAGCTGCTGGCCGTGGTCTCGCGCCGGCCCGAACTCGCATTTGCGCCCTTCGGGCTCATGGTTCTGGTGGGCGTAACCGTGCTGGTGCACGCCGAGCCGTCCGCCCGCCTGCTGCAGCCTTCCGCGCAGCTCGATGGCGCCTTCTCTCTCGAGCGCCGCGGGGATCACCGCCAGGTCCAGCGGCAGACCCAGCCGGGCGAACAGGTCGAGCAGGTGGCCCAGGCGGTCGTCCCGCCAGCCCGCGTCGTCGTCGCGGAAGAAGAAGGGGACGGGGGCCGGGGCCGCGTCGAGCGCCGCTCGAAGGGGCTCGAGCCAGGCGGGGCGCGGGGTGGATCTCATGCCCTTCCTCGCCTCACCTGACTGAAACACAAAGGCCGCGTGATCTTCACGCGGCGGATGTGTTGCCCGTATGTAGGGCCCCGCGGGGGCCCGCGGGGAGAACGACGACTCACGCCGAGGAGGGGTTTTGCCTGGGGCACGGTCCGGACTGTCCATCGGTTACGTGCTGATGGGCTACCCACGGCTCTCCGAGACCTTCATCGCGAGCGAGGTGCTGAGGCTCGAGCGCGCCGGCCTGCACTTGCGCCTGTTTGTGATCAAACCCCTGGAGGAGAGGGAGCGGGGGCTGCGGCACCCCCTGGCCGACGCCATCCGCGCGCGGCCAGAGTACCTGCCGGACACGTCCAGCCTGACGCTGCCCCTCCATCTGTGGCGGCCGGAGCACCTGCGGCAGTTCGGGCCCGCGCTACGACGCCTGGCCCGCGCTCGGCCCCGGGGCCTGGTGCGAGCCACGGCGATCGCGCTCGGCTTGGCGGTGCGCAACCGGCGCACCTGGTGGTCCGGGCCCCGGAAAGTGAACGTGAAGGAGCTGCTGCAGGCGGTGGCCCTCGCCGACCGCCTGCTCGACGCGGCGGAGGTACGCCACCTGCACGCCCACTTCGCCCACGGCACCACCACGATCACCTGGCTCGCCGCCGAGATCGTCGGGCTGCCCTTCTCCTTCACCGGCCACGCGCGCGACATCTACGCGGAGGAGCTGAACCCGCACGGCCTGCTTCGCCGCAAGCTTCGGGCGGCGCGCTTCGCCGTGACCTGCACCGAGGCGAACCGGCGCCACCTGCAGACGGTCACCCCGGGTGCTCCGGTGCACGTGGCCTACCACGGGCTGAACGCCGAGTTCGCCCAGCTCGTGAAGCGGCCCGGCGGGGGCGTGGCCCGCACGAATGGGCGTCTGCGCGTTCTCGCCGTGGGGCGGCTCGTGGCGAAGAAGGGGTTCGACGTGCTGGTGGAGGCGTGCGCCCGGCTGGGCGAGCGGGACGTCGACTTCGATGCGGTCATCGTGGGTCAGGACGATGTGCACGGCGACGAGGTCCGCCGCCGCATCGCGGAGCTCGGACTAGAGAAGCAGGTACGCCTCCCCGGCCCCATGGGGCAGGCGGAGCTGAGCGAGGAGTACCGGCGGGCCGGGGTGGTGTGCCTGCCCTGCCGCGTGCTCGACAACGACCGCGACGGCATCCCCAACGTCTTGGTCGAGGCGATGGCCTCGCGAGTACCGGTCGTTACCACCGGCGTGTCCGGCATCCCGGAGCTGGTCTCGGATGAGGAGAACGGCCTGCTGGTGCCGCCGGACGATCCCGAGGCCCTGGCCGCCGCGCTGATCCGGCTGCGAGACGAGCCCGAGCTGGCGGAGCGGCTGGGCCGAGCGGGCGCGGAGACCGTGCGCCGGCGCTTCGACGGCGACGCCCTGGCGGGCCGACTGGCGGCGCTGTTCCGCGAGGCCACCCTCGACGGGGAGGCCGCGCGGTGAGCGGCGCGGGGCTCGCAGCCCGAGCGGGCGGGCGGCGGGTGCAGCCGCGGCCGGTCTTCTGCGTGACCGCGCACGAGCGGCGCGATCTCGCGGTGGCGGCCGAGGTGAGCGCGGGGCGCTTCACCCACGCCGGCACCACCTGCGCGCTGGGCGTCGAGCCGGACTGGCTGACAGACGACCTGCCGCCGGACGAGGAGTGGCGGATCGAGTGGAGCAAGTTCTATTACGGCCTGGACCTCGCCCACGCGTTTCGCACAACCGGCGACGGCAGGTACTTCCGGACCTGGGAGAGGCTCGTGAGCTCCTGGATCGCGCAGGTCCCGGTCGGGTGGGACACGAGCGACGTGGCCGCCCGCCGCATCCAGAACTGGATCTACGCCTGGCAGGCGATCGCCGCCACTCCCTCCTATTCCGGGCTTCGCGACGGGCTCGCCGAGCGGCTCGTCGAGAGCATCGGTGAGCAGGCGGCGTATATCCACGCCACGCTCAGCCCGGAGCGCAACCACCGCACGCTCGAGCTTTACGCGCTCTTCATCGTCGCGATCGCGCTGCCCGATCTGGACCCCGAAGGGCTCCTCGCCTTCGCCATGGACGAGCTCGAGCGCGCACTCGAGGCGGAGTTCCGCTCCGACGGTGTACACCGCGAGGCCTCGACGCACTACCACCTGATCGCGCTCCGGTCGTTCCTGGGGGCGCGCGAGAACGCCCGCCGCTTCGGGCTCCGGTTCTCCGCCGAGTTCGACGCTGGTCTCGGGCGGGCCTGCGATTTTGCGCTCCACTCCCGGCGGCCCGACGGCGAGACCCCGGCGCTGTCCGACGCCGACGGCGGCAGCTACGCCGAGCTGCTGGAGCTGGCGGGCGAGCTCCAGGAGCGCCCGGACCTGCTCTACGCGGCCACGGACGGCGCCCGGGGCGCCGCGCCGCGACGCCGCCACGCGAGCTTCCCGGCGGGCGGCTATTTCGTGCAGCGCAGCGGTTGGGGGGAGGGCCGCACAGCGCTGCGGGAAGAGCGCTTCCTGATCTTCGACTGCGGCCCGCTGGGCGACGGGGGCCACGGGCACTACGACCTCCTGAGCGTGGAGATCTCGGCGGGCGGGCGCCCGCTCGTGCTGGACCCCGGGCGCTGCACATACTCCGAGGGGGCCCCAAATCTGCGGCGCTGGTTCAAGGGCACCGCGGCACACAACACGGTGTGCGTGGACGGGCTCGACCAGACCCCGTACCGGCGCGGACGGCCGGAGGGGCCGGTCGCCCAGGGGCGCTTCCTGGGACGCGTGACCCTGCCCGGGGTGGACCTGCTGGCGGGGCTGGCCGAGAGCCCGGCCTACGAGGCCGTGCACACGCGAGTGATCGCGTTCGTCGCCGACCGCTACTGGATCGTCGAGGATCGCCTGCGGGGGAAGAGGCCCCACCGCTACGACCTGCGCTTTCACCTCGACCCCGGGGCCCGCGGCCGTACCGACGTGGAGGGGTGTGCCGTGCGGGCCCCGGGCCTGGGCCTCGTCCTGGCCCCGGGGCCGTCCCCCCGGCTGGAGCGGGGCTGGGTGGCGCCCCGTTACGGCATCCGGCACGAGGCCCCGGTGGTGAGCGCAGTGATCGAGGGCGTGCGCGAGGCCAACTTCGTGACGCTCGTGGCGCCGCTGGCCGAGAACGCGGCGCTCCCGTCCCTCTCGGTCCGCCGCGACGGTGGCCAAACGGCCGTCGCGGTGACAGGCATCGGCGGTGAGAGCCACACGCTGACCTGGCGCGCGGGGCCGCGGGGACTGAAGCTCCTGGCAGGGCCCGACCCGGATGGCGGGCAATGACGACCGCGACCGCACGGGGACCGTCGCTGCGCGACCCGGGCGGGCGGCTGCCGCTCGCGCCTGACCCCGCCGTGCCGGCGCGCGACGTGCTGCTCGACCCCGTCGCCGCCGAGGCACGGCTGCGACGGTGCCTCGGCCCAGCGGTGGCCGGCTGCGAGCGCACGCGGGTGACGTACCGGGTGGGTGAGAGCCTGCGGGTGCTGTACCGGGTCGGCGTCGGCGAAGGGAGCATCCCGGTGGCGCTCCGGACCTTTCCCTCCGGGCGCAGCGAGGAGGTCTTCCGGCGGGCCTCCGCGGCCGCCTTGCCGACGGGCCCGCTTCCGCCGGTCGGCCACGACGCCGAGCTGCGGGCGGTCACGTGGACGTTCCCCAACGACCGCAAGCTTCGCGACCTGCGGCTGCTGGCGGATCCCGGGGAGCTGGGGCGCGCGCTGGGCCTGCCAGTGGCGGCGGCGCGCCTCGTCGCCTACGCTCCCGAGACCTCCGCCACCGCGGCTTGCCTCGACGAGGCAGGCCGCACCGTCGCCTTCGCCAAGGTCCACCTCGGCGACGGCGCGCGGCGCATCGCCGGCTTGCGGGCGGCACTCCCCGATGTGCTGCGGACTCGCGCCGGCGAGCTTCGCCTGCCGCGGCTGCTGGCGCCGGCGAACCAGCGCGTCCTGTTCTTCGAGCCGCTCGGCGACGGCGCCGCGGTCCAGCTCCGCGGCGCCTCGCTCGGACGCGCGATGCAGCGTCTAGGCGCGGCGCTCGCGCGGCTACACGCGCTCCCCGCGCCGCTCCCCGCGCCGCGCTTCGATCGCCTGGAGAACGGTCGTCTGCACACCGCGGCCGCGGTGATCGGGAGGGTGCGGCCCGAGCTGGCCTTGGCTGCCGAGGCGCTGGCCGCGTCGCTCGCAGCGAACGAGCGGCACGTGTCGGCGAGGCCGCACGTCTGCCTGCACGGGGATCCCCACCTCGGGAACGTCCTGGTCCAGAGGGACGGGGTAGCGCTCGTCGACCTCGACCACGTCTGCGGTGGTCCTCCCGCGGCCGACCTCGCCCGCGTCCTGGCCGGGCTCGCCCACCTCGAGGCCCTCGGAGCTCTGGCGGCACCGTTCGAGGAGCGGCTGCGCCGGGGGCTCCTGACCGGCTACGCCCGCTCCGGAGCGCTCCCCGATGAGGCGACGCTCCGCTGGCACGTCGCGGCCACGCTGCTCGTGCGGCACGCCGCCACGAGCGTGAGTCGCTACCGGCCCCGGGCCCTGCGCCGCCTGGCCGCGATTCTCGCGCGTGCGGAAGAGCTGGTCGCATGAGCGCTGCGGCCGCCTCCACACACGCCCGCTACCGCGGCCGGCTCGAAGCGCTGGGCGCGCACACGGACCTCCTCCGTCCGGCGCTCGCCGCGGCACAGTGGCTGCCGGACGGAGGCGAGCAGGGCGAATGGAGACGCATGTACGCCCGCTTCCATCCGGACCGCGCCCCGTTTGCGATGCTCGTCCTGACCCGGTCTGGCGAGGGGCGGCAGATCGTCCGCCTGGATGCCTTCGAGGAGCGCCCCGCACCGCGGTTCGCTCACGAGGCCGTGGTGGAGAGCGGGGCCGGGTGGATGCGGGTGGCCGCATTTCCGTCGGACCCTGCCCTGCGCTCGCTGGGGGCGCTGCTCGCGCGCGAGGAGGAGCACGCTGTCGTACGCTACCGGCCCTACCGGCGCTGCACGCTCCGCTTCGACGGCGCCGATGGCGTCAGGTACGCGAAGGTGTTCGCCGACCGCCGGGCGGAGCGGATCCACGCCGGCGGCGTGGATTTCTGGGCCGCGGCGGAGCGGGGCGAGCTCGCCTTCGCGGTCCCGCGGCCCTACCGGTACGAGCGGCGCACCCGCACGGTGTGGCAATCATCCGTCTCGGGACAGCCGGCTTGGCTCGGCCTGTCGGGGCCGGGCGGCATGGACCTCGCTCGGCGCATGGGTCAGGCGCTGGCCTCGCTCGCCGCGTCCCGGGTTTCTCCGCCTGGCGTGCTCACGGCACCGTCCCTGGTGCCACGGGCCGCGCGCCTGGCGGCGGAGCTCGTCCGTCGGGTGCCCAAGCTCGAGCCGGACGCCGGTCGGTTGCTGGGCTGGCTTCATCGGGAGCTGGCGAAGCCGCGCGTACGCCCGCTCGTCCCCGTGCACGGCAGTCCCCACCCGGGCCAGTGGCTCTACGAGGGGCTCGGCGTCGGCCTTGTGGACTTCGACGGGGTAGCGTTCGGCCACCCCGAGCTCGACGTGGCGTCCTTCCTGGCGGGGCTCGAGTTCGAGGATTACACACGCCTGCCCGCGGAGCGCCTGGGGGCCGCCTTCCTGGGGGGGTACGAGGCGGGCGGACGCTCCCTCGACCCGCAGCTGATGAGCGTGTACCGCACCTACCGGCGGCTCGCGAAGGCGCTGCGGGTGGCCTGCTCGCTTCGCCCGGACGGAGACCGGCGAGCGAAGCTGCACGTGGAGAGGGCGTTGGCAGCGCTGGGGGAGGCCGCGTGAGCATCCGCCCAGCGCTCCTCTTCTATTGCCAGCACTCGGTCGGGCTCGGCCACCTCGTGCGCTCCTTCGCCGTGGCGCGGGCGCTCGCCGAGCGCTTCCGCGTGGTGCTGCTGTGCGGTGGAGCGGTGCCGGACGCGGTCGCACCGCCCGCCAGCGTCGAGCTCGTGACGCTCCCCGCGCTCGGCGTGGGGGAGAACGGCGCGTTCGAGAGCCAGGACGGCCACGACAGCGTGCAGGCGGCGCGCGCCGTCCGACGGCGGCTGATCCTCGACGCCTTCCGGAAGCTGCGGCCCGAGGTGGTGCTGATCGAGCTGTTCCCGTTCGGACGGGCGAAGTTCGCGCCGGAGCTGCTCCCGCTGCTGGAGGAGGCGCGTGGCGGCGGGGCGCTCGTCGCCTGCAGCCTGCGGGACATCCTCGTGACCGGGCGCGAGAACCAGGAGGCGCACGACGAGCGGGCGTGTGCGCTCGCCAACCGCTACTTCGACGCCGTCCTCGTGCACTCCGACCCTCGCCTGGTGCGGCTCGAGGATTCCTTCCGGCTGCGCCGCCGGCTGCGGGTCCCGCTCCACTACACGGGCTTCGTCCGGCCCAACGGCGTCCACCGGGCGCTCCGGCGAGAACGCCGGATCGTGGTCTCGGTGGGGGGAGGACGCGTCGGCGAGCCGCTCCTCCACACCGCTGCGGAGGCCTACCGCTTCCTCGGCGGGGACCCCGGCGTGCGGATGAGGATGGTTGCCGGCCCCTTCCTCCCCGAGGCCGGATGGCGCAGGCTGACGGCCCTCGCGGCCGGGCAGGAAGGTCTCGAGCTGCTGCGCTCGGTGCCCGACCTCGGCGCCGAGCTCGCCTCGGCCGCGGCCTCGATCAGCCAGTGCGGCTACAACACCGCCATCGAGCTCCTGGGAGCGCGGGTGCCCGCGCTCGTGGTCCCGTACGCCACGCCCGAGGAGGACGAGCAGACCGAGCGGGCTCGCCGGCTGGCCGCCATCGGCGTGGTGCGCTCGCTCGACCCCGAGCGGCTCGATCCTGCAGCGCTGGCGGCCGGGGCGCGCTCGCTGCTCGACTTCCAGCCGCGGCTTCCCCGGCTCGACCTCGACGGGGCCCGCGGCAGCGCGCGGGTTATGTCGGCGCTTGTGGGTGGGCGCGCCGGCGGGCTCGCGGCCGGCCCCGGCGGAGCCCGGCTCCCGGAGGCGTGCGCGGAATGAGGGGTTCCCTCCGCGGAGTGCGGCCTTTCGTGACGCGGCAGTGGCGCGCGCTGGCCGGCGCGGGCGGCGCCTCCGTCGTGGTCGCCGCCGCGGACCTGGCGAAGCCGTGGCCGCTGGCGCTTGTGATCGACAAGCTGGTGCGCGGCCGGGAGAAACCGTTTCCACTCGACGGCGACCTGAAGCTGTTGCTGGCGATCGGAGCGCTGGTCGTGGCGATCGCGGTGGCCGATGCAGTCGCCCAGTACTGCGCCGACCTCTGGCTCCAGAGCGCGGGCGAGCGAATCACCCATGAGCTCCGGGTGGCCGTCTACGCCCACCTCCAGCGGTTGTCGCTCGGCTTTCACAGACGGGCCCAGAAGGGCGATCTCGTCACCCGCCTCACGGGCGACGTCAACGCGGTGGGCACCCTCTTCTCGGACTCTCTCGGCACGATCGTGCAGGAGGCACTCCTCGTGCTCGGCATGATCGTCGTGGTCTTAGCCCTCGACCCGCTGCTCGGCGCGGTGTCCGTGGCGATGATGCCGGCGCTCGCCGCGGTGAGCTGGGTGTACCGGCGGCGGGTCAAGGCACAGGCCCGCCTGCAGCGCGCCCAAGAGGGCCACATCGCATCGCTGGCGAGCGAGGCGCTCTCGGCGATGCCGGTGGTCAAGGCCTTCGGCTCCGAGGCGTACGAGCACGAGCGCGTGAGCAGCCGCAGCGCCGAGCGGATGGCGGCCGGCGTCGAGCTGGCCCGCCTCCAGGCGCGCTTCGACGGCCTGGTTGGGGTGCTGAGCGCGATCGGCACGGCGCTCGTGATCGTCGTGGGGGTATTTCAGGTGGCGGCCGGATCGCTGAGCGCCGGCGGGCTGATCGTCTTCGCCAGCTACGCGCGCAAGGCGCACAGCCCGCTGCGCAGCATTGCCCGCGAAGCCACGAAGGTGGCCAAGGCGATCGCCCGTGCGGAGCGAATCGGGGAGACCCTGGCGGCCGACGAGGTGCTCGAGGAGCGGCCACACGCCCGCCACCGTGGGCGTTCCCGCGGCGAGGTTCGCCTCGAGAAGGCGTCCTTCGCCTATGAGCGAGAGCGCCCGGTGCTGCACGACGTCTCGCTGACGATCAGCCCGGGCGAGCGGGTGGCGGTGATCGGTCCCTCGGGGTCCGGCAAGTCGACGCTGGCCGCGCTGATTGCCCGCTTCTACGACCCCACCTCCGGTCGGGTGCTGATCGACGGGCGCGACCTGCTCGACTGCTCACTGCCCTGGCTGCGCGAACAGATCGGCGTCCTGCTCCAGGACACGGTCCTCTTCACGGGGACAGTCGAAGAGAACATCGCCTACGCGTCGAGCGCGGGCCGCGAGCGGGCGGTCGCGGCCGCCCGAGCGGCCGCGGCGGACGACTTCATCGGCGCGCTGCCCTCTGGATACGCCACGGAGCTGGGCCCGCAGGGTGGGGGCCTTTCGGGCGGGCAGCGCCAGCGCCTAGGGATCGCCCGGACGCTGCTGCGCGACCCGCCCATCCTCGTGCTCGACGAGCCCACGACCGGGCTCGACAGGGAGAGCGAGGCGCGCGTGATGGAGGGCCTGTGGGCGCTGATGCGGGAGCGCACCACGATCCTGATCACGCACTCGCTGGAGCTTGCCCGCAGCGCCGACCGGGTCGTGATCGTGCGCGACGGGCGCATAGTCGACGAGGGCCCGCCCGAGCGCCTCGCTCGCGAGGAGGCGATGTTCCGGCGGCTCGCCCAGGGCAGGGAGGCGGGGCGCCGGCCCCGGCGGGCGCTTCCGGTTCGCGACCCGGCGCTCCGCCAGGTGGATCGGCTGCTCGACCCCGCGGAGGTGGCGCCCGCGGTCCGGCGCTCACTCGGCCGCGAGCCGGAGCTGGACGGCCTCGAGATCGAGCGCGTGGTCTACACCCCGGGCGACAAGCTCGCGGCGCACTACCGGTGCACCGTGAAGGGTGAGCGCCACGACGTGGTAGCCACGTGCGTCGCGAACGCCGACCTCGGCTCGCTGGCGCGCAAGCCCCGGTACGTGGAGATGGCCTGCGCCGCCGCCGGCCGCACGCCTGCCCGGGCGCCGCTTCGCCACGACCCCGAGCTCGACGCCCTGATCACCTGGCTTCCCTTCGATCCACGGCTCCCTGGACTGCTCGAGCCGCCGCCGCAACTCTTGCAGCGGCTCGACGCGGCCGGGGTCTCGCTGGAGGGCCCTCCGGGCGAACCCCTCCGCATCGGTTACAAGCCGCAGGCGCGCGCGGTGCTCCGGCTCGACGGTCACGTGCTGAAGGCCTACGGCAGGCGCCGGCAGTTCGAGGCCGCCCGCGAGGGCCTTCTGGCCGCCTCGCGCGACGCCGACGTCCGGACGGCCGACTTCGAGGCAGCATTCTCGGAGCTGCGGCTGATCGTCCAGTCCGCGGTGGAGGGCGTCACGCCCGCTGACGCGACCCGCGTGGCGTCGGAGGCGGGCGCCCTGGTTGGCAGACTCCAGCGCTCTCGGGTGCGGAACCTGCCCCTCTGCCCCGCCCAGAGGGAGCTGGACACGGCGGCGCGCAAGGCCGCGGTGGTGCGGGCGGTGCTCCCGGAGCTCGGGGGCCGCCTCGACTCGATGCTGGAACGGCTTGGGCAGTCGTTGCCGCCGCCCTCGACCCTGGTCGCCGCTCACGGTGACTTCCACGTCGACCAGCTCCTCGAGCATCGCGGTGGGCTCGTCGTCGTCGACTTCGACGGGATGGGCATGGCGACGCCCGCGTTCGACCTCACCACCTACGCCGCCGACGTGGTGCGCGGCCGCCGAGGCGACCCCGACGCCCTGGCGGCGGTGGTCCCGCCGCTCCTGGCCGGATACGGCGAGCGTCCCGACGCATTCGCCTGGCACCTGGCCGCGGCGATCCTGGCTCGCGCGGCGCACCCCTTCCAGCGCCAGCTGCCGGCTTGGCCCGAGCGCGTGGAGGGGACCGTGGCGGCCGCCGAGCGGGTGCTCCGCTAGGCGATGCGAGCGCTGGTGACAGGTTGCGCCGGCTTCATCGGCTCGCACCTGACGGAATCGCTGCTGGCCGAGGGCCACGAGGTGCTGGGCGTCGACAGCTTCAACGACAACTACGCCCGCTCGCTGAAGCTGGCCAACCTCCGCCGGGCGCTGGACTTCGAGTCGTTCCGCTTCCGCCGCTGCGACCTCGCGGACACCGACGCTTCCAGGCTCGTGGCCGGCCGCGACGTCGTGTTCCACCTGGCGGCCGAGCCGGGGGTGAGGACCAGCTGGGGCGAGCGCTTCGACAACTTCCTGCACAACAACGTCAGGGCCACGCAGCGCCTGCTCGACGCGGCCAAGGACGCAGCGCTCCCGCGCCTCGTGTACGCCTCCTCTTCGTCGGTCTACGGAGACGCCGAGCGCCTACCCACGCCCGAGGACGCGACGCCGACGCCGTTCTCGCCCTATGGAGTGACCAAGCTGGCGGCCGAGCAGCTCTGCCTCCTCTATCACGCGAACCACGGGCTGGAGACGGTGGCGCTCAGGTACTTCTCCGTATACGGACCGCGGCAGCGGCCCGACATGGCCTTCAACAGGTTCTGCGGCGCGATCTTGAGGAGGGAGCCCCTCACGCTCTATGGCGACGGCCGTCAGACACGCGACTTCACCTTCGTCGGCGACGTCGTGCGGGCGACCCGGGCCGCGGCCACGGCGAGCGCCGCGCCGGGCCAGGTCTACAACGTGGGCGGGGGCTCTCGGGTGAGTCTGCGCCGAGCCCTCCAGGTGCTAGCGGCGGTGTCGGGCCGGCCGCTCGACGTGCGCTGGCGGGGACGCCAGCACGGCGACGTGGCGAACACGGGCGCGGACATCAGCCGGGCGCGCGCGGACCTCGGGTTCGTCCCCCGGGTCCCGCTCGAGGACGGCTTGCGGGCCGAGTACGAGTGGATGGCTCGGAAGCGACGCCGGCTCGCGGCCCGCTTCGGGCGCGCCCCGTCGCCGGTGGCTCAGCTCGCCGTCACCGACGCCGGCTAGTCGCCCCGGTCGCAACGGCGGCCGACCACCCTCCTGCACGAGCCCCGGTCCGCCCTCTCTGGCGGCTCTATGATCAGGAAGATCGCCCTTCGGGAGGCCAACCGCTTGAAGCCGCGGAAGCCGGTGGAAGCATGACCACGACGCTGTCCGCCGCGCCCACCTGGCAGCATGGCCTGACCGACGAGCAGCGGGCGTTCGTGGAGGCGATCCGGGACTTCGCCGAGCGGGAGAGCTGGGGCGTGCTGGAGGGCGACCACCACTTGGAGGAGGTGGCGGCCAAGATGGCCGACCTCGGCTGGTACGGCCTCCGGATCCCGGAGGAATACGGCGGCTCGGGCGGCAGCTTCCTCGACGCAACCCTCTTTCTCGAGGAGACCGCCCGCGGCCAGATCCCGATCGGCGCCTATGGCGTGACGCTGATCGTGGTCGGCGCGCTCAACCGGTTCGGGACCGAGGAGCAGAGGCGGGACCTGTTCGGTCGGGTCGTCAGGGGGGGCGCGCTCGCGATCGCGATGTCCGAGCCCGACGCCGGCTCGGACGTGGCGAGCTTGAAGACCCGGGCCCGCCTGGAGGACGGCGAGTGGGTGGTCAACGGAGCCAAGATGTGGTGCTCCTACGCGCACAAGGCGAGCCACGTCTTGATCGTCTGCCGCACCGGCGAGGGCGAGCGCCACGATGACATGTCGATGGTCCTGGTGCCGCGTGGCGCAGACGGCTTCAGGATCACCCCGATAAAGACGATGGGCGGGGAGGAGACCAACGAGCTCCACCTGGACGGTGTACGGGTACCGCAGAATGCCCTGCTCGGCACGGAGGGCCACGGCTGGACCCAGCTGATGGCCGGGCTCAACTTCGAGCGCACCATTCTCGCCGCGAGTGCGCTGGGGATGGCCCAGCGCGCCTTCGACGACGCGCTCGCGTACGCGAAGGAGAGGCGCCAGTTCGGCCGGCCGGTCGGGACGTTCCAAGCGATCTCGCACAAGTTCGCAGAGCTCGCCACCGAGCTCGCGAAGACCCGCCTGCTCGTGCGCTGGGTCGCGCGCCTGACGGACGAGGACCCGTCGCGGATGTTGCCGCAGGAGGCCTCGATGGCGAAGCTGGCGGCCACCGAGCTGGCCAAGCGCTGCGCCCTGGAGGGAGTCCAGATCATGGGCGGCTACGGCTACGCGACCGAGTACCCGATGGAGCGCCAGCTGCGCGCCGCCGTCGTGACCACGATCTACGGCGGCACCTCGGAGATCCAGAAGAACATCATCGCGAAGACGTTGGGGCTGTAGGCGTGGCGGCGGGAGCCGACCGGCAGGCCTCAGCCCGCCCTGAGCGAGTCCAGGTAGTCGCGCCAGTCACGCGCGATCGCCGGGAGCGAGCGGCCGAAGGCGGTCTCGAGCGCGCGCCGGGGCCCCTCGGAGTCGCACGTCCTCGCGAGCGCGACCGCCGCCTCCGCACCGTCGTGCCGCTCCAACATAGAGAACACTGTTCCGCCGAGAAGCTGGGCGTCCCGGGCCGATGGCGGCAGCTCTGGCCGGCCGCCTTCGTACAGGCGCCGCACGATCGCGGCTCGCAGGTGGGAGGTCTGTCCGGAGAAGTAGGTGGCCGCGCCCTCGCACAGCCATGCCCAGCGCACGTAGCGGCGGAAGCTACCCGGCGTGAACGGCGGCGGCAGGTCGGGGTTGTTGGCGCCCACCACCAGGTGCGCGTACTCGTGCTGTGGGGTCAGCAGTAGGGCCTCACGGGAGCCCTCGACCGCCGAGGCTCGCGCCGCGAGCAAGGACGGCGCCAGCACGTGGATCTCGCGCGACGTGAACCAGCCGCCGAAATAGCGGCGACTCGCCGGAGCCGCGACCATCCTCGCCAGCGGGAGCCAGGGTTGGGCCAGCGCGAGCATCAGGGGGCGCGGATGGATCACCACCGCTATGTCGTATGGCGTGCGCTCGAAGAGGCCGCCCAGGTCCTCTCGGAACGACTCGAGCGTGTCCAGCACGCGGGCGGCCTGGCCGGCCTGCGCGTCTTCGTGCCGCGCAGTGAAGGAGAGCGAGTGGCTCTCCACCCAGGTCACGGCGGCAGCACGCGCCTGATCAGCGCGGCGGCCTCCGAGCAGCTGAGCGCCTCCACCGGGTCGCGGCCTGGGGAGGCTACGGTCCAAACCTGCGACGAGGCGCCGCTACGCCAGGACCGGTACCGCGTCCGAGGCGATCGCCTCGATCTCGCCGGCCGCGCGGTCGAACTCGTCGTCGGACAGCACCGGCGTGCCCTCGAAGGGCAGCTCCCGGTAGAGCTCGATCCAGGAGCGGCAGCCGTGATACTCGGGCCTCACCTTCACGGTCACAGGGCGCGGGATCCGGTACGTCCGGAGAACGATCACGTGGAGTGGATGGCGCCGCTTCCAGCGCAGGCGCTTCTCCGCGTAGTCGGGCGTCCAGATGTAGTACGGCGACAGCGAGTCAATCGCCCGCGGATCGGTGATCAGGTAGCTGGCGGCTACCTCGGCCCAGGCGCGGATCCGCACCCGATCGGGCTGTGCGATGCCGCCGTCCTGGGTCAGCGCCCGCGCGGGCGGCTCACTGTCGGGCCACACGCCCTCCTCGAGCGCACGGCCCAGCTCGGGGAGATGAGACTCGCGCACCAGGTCGTTTCGCTGGTGATCGAATGTGGGGTAGAGGAAGAAGCGGTCGTGCTCGATCTCGAAGTGCTTGTTCTCTTCGCGGATGCCGCCCTTGCGCAACGTCAGAAGCTGCTCGCCCTCGGCGAGCGCGCGCACGGTGACAGCCCACTCTTTGAAAGCAACTGGCATAGAAAGGGAAACCTCCGTCCCGTGCCCAGGCGTTGGCTACTGGGGCGGCACGGGCGGACCATTGTTGCGAAATGGCAACGCTCTTTCAAGCCGGATTTTGTGGCAGCTGCTACTTCACGGCCGTGACAACGGCCGCCAAGTCATGCTCGCCGTGGCCGTTCTCGGCCGCGTCCGCGTAGAGCCCCTCCGCCACGCCGGCCAGCGGCAGCTCGAGGCCGAGCGCGCGGGCCTCGGCCAGGCAGTGCCGCACGTCCTTGAGCATGTGCTCGAGCTTGAACAGGGCCTCGAAGTCGCCGTCGAGCATCGGTCGGGCCTTGAGGTCGAGCATCGTCGAAGCCCCGGCGCCGGCGGCAACCACCTCCAGCAGCCTGCCGGTGTCGACGCCCGCCGCCTGTGCCAGGGTGAGCCCCTCGCCGAGCGCGGCGGCGTTGACCGCTGCGAGCAGGTTGTTCACCAGCTTCGCCATCTCCCCGTGGCCCTGGGGGCCGAAGTGGACCACGAGCTCCCCCATTGCCTCGAACAGCGGCGTCGCGCGCTCGAACGCATTCCGCTCACCGCCGACCATGATCGTCAGTGTGCCGTCCTCGGCCTTGGGGCGCGAGCCGGTGACCGGGGCATCGAGCAACGCGACCCCGCGCTCGGCGAGCCGCTGCGCGATCGCGCGCGTGGCGGTGGGCGCGATCGTGGACATGTCGATGCAGAGGTCGCCCTGCTCAAGGCCCGCCGCCGCTCCGTCGGCGCCGAGCAGTACCGCCTCCACCTCGGGGGAGTCGGGCACCATCGAGATCGCCGTGGCCGCGCCGCTCGCGGCCTCAGCCGGCGTGGCGGCGGCGGTGGCGGCGTGCTCGGAGGCGAAGCGCTCGCCCTTGGCGGAGTCGCGGGTCCACACGTTGAGGTCGAAGCCGGCTCGCGCCAGGTTCGCCGCCATCGGCCAGCCCATGATCCCCAGGCCGAGGAACGCCACCCGCTCACGGCTCTCCATGTCCACCACCTCCGGGTGTCTCGATTCGCAGTCGGTCGCCGGGTGCCAGCTCTCCGGACGCCTTCCCCGGCAGCTCGTTCCCGTTGAGGAGGTTTCTACCCGGCGAGCCGGGCTCGCCGCCCTCGGCACCGGGCGGGCCGTGGCGCCGGCGCTCGGTGATGAGGGAATACTGCATCGGTGCGAGGGCCTCGAGCTCGCGCACGACCCCGTCGCCGCCGCGCCGCCGGCCCGCCCCGCCCGAACCGCGCCTGAGCGCGTACTCCGCGGCCCGCAAGGGGAACTCCAGCTCCAGCGCCTCCACCGGCGTGTTGAGGGTGTTCGACATCGCCACGTGCACACCGCTCGGCCCGTCGGCGTCCGGGCAGGCGCCCTGCCCCCCGCCGAGCGTCTCGTAGTAGGTGAAGTCGTCATTGCCGAGGGTGAGGTTGTTCATCGTTCCCTGGCCCAGGGCCCGCCCGAACGCCGCCAGCACCAGGTCGGCTACGCGCGAGGAGGTCTCGACGTTGCCCGCCGCCACCGCCGCCGGGGGGCGGGCGTTCAGCAGCGAGCCCTCCGGCGCGACGACCGTCAGGGGCCGGTAGGCGCCCTCACAGGGAGGCACGTCCGGGTCCGTGAGCACCCGTAGCGCGAAGTAGCAGGCCGAGAGGGTGACGGGCAGCGGGCAGTTGAGATTGCTTTCGTGCTGCCCGGCCGTACCGCCGAAGTCGAGCGCCAGCTCCTCGCCCTCGATCGTGGCCGACAGTCGCAGCTCGAGGTCGTCCTTGCCGGCCTCCAGGAGGTCGCGTGCCCGGCGCTCGCCGTCCTCCAGCTCGGCGATCCGGGCACGGGTCCGCCGCTCCGCGTAGTCGAGCGTCTCCTCCATGGCCGCCCGCACGGTGTCGAGCCGGAAGCGCTCGGCCAGCGCGGCGACGCGCTCGGCCCCGCTGCGGTTGGCCGCCAGCTGGGCGCGAAGGTCGGCCTCGCGCTGGCGGGGGTTTCGCATCCGCCCCGACAGCTCGCGCAGCGCCTCGGTGTCGAGCCTCCCGGGCGGGATCACCACTCCCTCGTCGTCGAGGGTGCGGGAGCCGGCGGGCATGCTGCCGGGCTCGGGCCCGCCCACGTCGGCGTGATGCGCGCGGCTGGCGGCGAACCCGGCGAGCTCCGAATCGACGAAGATTGGGCTGATCACCGTGATGTCGGGCAGGTGGGTGCCGCCGCGGTAGGGGTCGTTGAGCACCCAGGAGTCGCCGGGCCGGTGGTCCTCGTCGAGCACGGCCGCGACCGCTGACGGCATCGCGCCGAGGTGCACGGGGATGTGCTCGGCCTGCATGACCATCCGACCCTGGGCGTCGAACAGGGCGGTTGAGGCGTCGCGGCGCTCCTTGATGTTCGCGGAGTGGGCGGAGCGCACGAGCACCACGCCCATTTCCTCGCACGCGGCGCGCAGCGCCCCGACCATCACCTGGAGGGCGATCGCGTCGAGCCGGCTCATCCGGCGCGCTCCATCACCACGGCGTCGGCCCCGCCGCGCGCAGACCACCCCGGCGGGACGACGAGGGTCGACCCAGGGAGTTCCACGATGACCGGTCCGTCGGTCTCCAGCTCGCCGGGCCCGAAGACCCGCGCCTCGACGCGTTCGTGGAACATGACCGACCGGGCGCCACGCTCTTCCGCACGCGCCCGGGCGGTGGGCACGAGCTCCGCGCCGGCAGCCGCCGCCGCCACGCGGACGGTCACGAGCTCGAGCTCGGCGTCCCGGTCGTCGTAGCCGTAGCGCTCGGCGTGGGCTCGATCGAAGGCGCCTCGGAGCTCCGCCGGGTCGGGCTCGAGCTCCCCCTCCACGGAGAGCTCGAAGGCCTGGCCCGCGTAGCGGAGGTCGTATGTCGCCCGCAGCTCGGCCTCCGGCTCGCCGAGCTCCTCCCGGCCGCGGGCGCCGAGCCTCTGGACGACCTCGCCGACGCGCTCGCCGCTGAGCGCGTCGCCCGAGAGGAGAACGCTCTCCACCAGGTCGCGCCGCCGTTCGGAGACGATGAGCCCGAGCGCTGACAGGACGCCCGAGGCGGTGGGCGCGACGACCCTCGTCATCCCGAGCTCATCGGCGATCGCGGCTGCGTGGAGGGGGCCGGCGCCGCCGAAGGCGACAAGGGCCAGGTCGCGGGGGTCGATTCCACGTTCCACCGTGACCACGCGAACCGCCTGCGCCATGCCGGTGTTCGCCACTCGAACCACGCCGGCGGCGGCCTCCTCCAGTGACAGGCCGAGCTCCGACGCCAGCGCCGCGAGCGCGTGCTCGGCAGCCTCGCGGTCGAGGCGTACGCCGCCCGCCAGCGGCGAGTCCTGGTCGAGGTACCCGAGTACGAGATTCGCGTCCGTCGCCGTGGGCTCGTCGCCCCCGCGGCCGTAGGCGGCAGGGCCCGGATCGGCTCCGGCGGAGCGCGGGCCGACGCGCAGCGCGCCGCCCGCGTCGCGCCAGGCGATCGAGCCGCCGCCCGCGCCGACGGTGTGGACGTCGACCATGGGGAGCGCAAGTGCTCGCCCTCCGACCTCCCGGCCGCCGCCCACCGCCACGCGCCCCGACAGCGAAACGGACACGTCGCACGAGGTGCCGCCCATGTCGAGCCCCACGGAGTCGCCCGCGCCGGCGGCCGCGGCGCTGCGGGCCGCGCCCACCGCCCCGCCGGCCGGCCCGGAGAGGACCGTCCAGGACCCGTGGCGAGCGGCGGTCACGGCATCGGCCGTACCGCCGCTCGAGAGCATCACCTCCGGGGTTGGCAAGCCACCGGCCCGCGCCCGCTCGGCGAGTCGCTCCAGGTAGCCGCGCAGGAGCGGCGAGAGCGCCGCGTCCACCACAGTCGTTGCGCAGCGCTCATACTCGCGGAACACGCCGGCGGTCTCGTGCGACAGGGAGACGTGCGCCCCGGGATTCGCCTCCGCCACCACCTCGCCGGCGCGCCGCTCGTGTCCCGGGTGGCGAAAGCTCCAGAGCAGGCACACCGCGGCGGCCTCGAACTCCAGCTCGTCGAGCGCCGTCCGCAACGCCTCGTCCTGGAGCGGTCGCAGCACCCCGTCGGGCCCTGTCCGCTCGGGCACGGCGACCCGCAGCTCCGCTGGCGCGAGTGGCGGCGGATGCCCGGCGCAGAGGCGGTACAGCTCTGGACGGGCCTGCCGGCCGAGCTCCTCGAGGTCGGTGAACCCCTCGGTGGCAAGAAGCGCGGTGCGCGCAACGCGCCCCTCCAGCAGCGCGTTCGTTCCCACGGTCATCCCATGAACGAACCGCTCGATGTCACGAGCCTCGGCGCCGGCGGCGCCGAGCGCCTCCTCGACAGCCCGCATGACCCCCTGCGACTGATCCTGCGGCGTCGTCCGAGCCTTGCCGGTTACGAGCCGGTCACCAGCAAGGAGAGCCGCGTCGGTGAAGGTGCCGCCGACATCAACCCCGAGGACCACGCCCAAGAAGCTAATCCCCTCTGCCAGCTGCCAGCCGCCAGCTGCCAGCCAAAGGGGGCGGCCTTTCGGCCGCCCCCCTTCACGAGCGCTCCCTGCGCCGAGACGTCCGCGTCCGGCTCGCGGGAGCCAAGCCTTTCTCGAGAGGCGCCGGGACGGCGCCCATTCCCTCGAGGTGCGAGCTGGATGCCCGCACGGGCTCTATCTACGCCGCGGCGGCCTCGAACTCCTCCTCGAGATGCTGGTGCGACGGGCAGTACCTGCTCCCCGGCAGCGGCACCCGCTGACACGGTGTGCCCTTCCGCGTGCTTGCGTGGCAGCACAGCGGACTGCCGTCGAACCTGACCCCCGCCCGGGCCTGGCTGTCCACGTACTCCTTGGCCAGCTCCACGTGCCGCTCCACCACGCGGTAGACACGCATCTGGTGGGTCATCGGGAAGAAGCGGCGAATGTCGCGGAACAGCGTCTTCACCGGCTTCGCGAAGTAGTGTCGGTCGAGCGCGAGGCGCTCCATGGACATCTCGCAGGCTCGGAGGAACCGCTGGCGTGCGTCGCAGACGTCCCCGCTCGTGTCCGGTACGACGTCACCTGCCAGCTCGCGGTAGATCGAGCGGCTGAACTGATACATCGGTCGGGCGTCCCTCTCCCTCGGTGCAGCGACCTTGCGTGTCGCTATCCCTGCCAGCCGATTGAAACAACGGCTCGTGAAGCGACAACGTATTGAGGATTAAGCTCGGATTAAAGGCCCTGGACGCCCGCGATGTGTGCCCGCGCGCGTCCAAAATGCCCACGGGTCCAGACGCCTCACCGTGCCGCCCGTGAACGACGCGCGTCGGATGCCGGTCGGCGCGCGTCGAGGCCGGCGCTAGTCTGCCCCCCATGGCGACTCTCCTGGACCTCACCCAGCAAGGCGACGTCGGCACGGTCTCTGACGACGCGTACCTCAAGCGCACCCTTCGGCTCATGGGCCCGCAGCAGCTCTACGAGCTGTGGGAGCGCCAGCAGTGGCAATCGCAGGCCATCGAGCTCGAGCGCGACAAGGAGCAGTGGGGGGCGATCCCCGACGAGGAGAAGGAGGACCACCTCTGGGGCCTCAGCTCCTTCTTCGTCGGCGAAGAGCGGGTGACCACGCAGTTCTCCGCCCTGGTGATGGCCTACGAGGACGAGCAGGAGGAGGCGTTCCTCACCACCCAGCAGGTCGACGAGGCCCGCCACATGCAGTTCTTCGACCGCTACTACCGCGAGGTCTTCGCGCTCGACGAGAGGGACATCCGCTCCCGGCTGCAGCGCGTGAGGGAGAACGTCACGCCTGCCTTCGTGACCCTGTTCGACGAGAACCTCGTGGAGGAATGCCGGCGGCTGATCGAGAACCCCGCCGACGTCGCCGCCAAGGTCGACTTCATCACCACCTACCACATGGCCATCGAGGGAGTGCTCGCGCTGACCGGCCAGCACTTCATGCTCGAGTACTACGAGAAGAACGACCTCATGCCCGGATTCGTCGAGGGCTTCTCGAACATCGCGCGGGACGAGCACCGTCACGTGGCCTACGGCACGTGGTTCCTTCAGCAGAAGCTGGCCCAGGACGAGTCGCTCAAGCAGCGCGTGCAGGACAAGCTGATGGAGCTGCTGCCCGTCGCCGCCGGCGTCCTGGTGCCGCCCGGCTACCAGCTCGGCGACGACTACGAGTTCTTCGGCTACACCAGCAAGCAGCAGACCGAGTACGCGTTCACCGCGCTCACGCGCCGCCTGAAGGTGATCGGAGTCGGTCTGCCGGTGGCCGCTTAGCAGCCAGATCTCCGGCGGCCCGGAGGTCCGAGACGGTTCGGTCCGCAACCGCGCCCAGCAGCGCCGTTGCGCCCTCGACACACGGCGGACCCGCGGCCTCGGCCGCCGGGCGAACCGTCCCGGTCAGCATCTCGACGAGCACCTCGGCTGGGTTCTCGCCAGGGAAGGCATCATCGGGTAGATCATGAGCAGTCCGCTGAGCACGTCGACGAGCATCAGCCCCGTGCTGAGGAGTTGCTCGACAAAGGCCAGTACGGGGTCTTCGCATGATCTCATCCCCTCTGAAGGGAGAATCGACCCGACTTCGCCCCCGCTGCGCGGCGAGCGGTTCGCCCACACTACGCGCTTCGACGACCGCCGACGGGCTGCGGCTCAGTCTCCAAGCCGCAGGAGCCAGTCCATCCGCCGGCGCGCGTAGAGAAGGGGTTCGCCCTGGTCGATGCGGCCGCCCTCGATGTCGCCGATCAGCACGGTGTGGTCGTAACGCACGAAATTGGCCTCTCGGCGGCAGCGCAGGTAGGCGAGCGTGCCGACCAACTCCGGGACGTCGCCGTCCCAGTCCCACTCCACCCCGGCGAACTTATCGTCGCCCTTGCCGGCGAACACGTGGGTGAGATCGAGCTGGTCCGAGCGCATCAGGTGGGCCCCGAAGCGCTCGCAGCCGCTGAGCGCCTCGTGGCAGCGCGAATCGTGCGAGATGGAGGCGAGCAACGAGGGAGGCCGCGCGCTGAACGACGTGATCGAGGTCGCGGCCAGGCCGCAGGGATGCCCGTCCGGGCGGCGGGCGGTGACGACGGCCACGCCGGAGGCGAGCGAAGCCATCGCCTCGTGGAAGAGCTCATGGAGGTCCGGGGCCGGGTCGCTCAGGGCGAGGAAATCTATTCGTCCGGCAGACGCTCCACCAGGCTTGGTGGCGCTAGTCCCAGGGTTCGAGCCGCGGCCGCTGCTCACCGCGGAGCACGAAGTGGTTGCCGTCCAAGGTGGGATCAGGCTCCGGATGGTCGGAGCGCTGATGCGCACCCCGGCTCTCCTCGCGCGCGAGCGCGGCGCGTGCCACGTGCCGGGCGAGCGGGTGCCGCTCGCCGGCCAGCTCGGTCAGCCCTTCGGCCGAGCGTTCCAGCCCGGCCAGGCGCCACAGCGCCTCCCGGGTCGCGGCCGGCGGGACCGGCGCAGGCGCCGGCTCAGGCAAAGCTCCCGGGTCGGCGGGCGGCTCGGGCTCGTCCGCCGCGGCGAGCGCGGCGCGGCGGCCGAAGACGAAGCACTCGGCGAGCGAGTTCGACGCCAGCCGGTTGGCGCCGTGCAGCCCGCTGCAGGCGCACTCCCCGATCGCGTACAGCCCCGGGAGCGAGGCTCCTGAATTCAGATCGGAGGCGATGCCGCCCATCGCGTAGTGCGCGGCGGGCGCGACCGGCACGAGGTCGCGGCGGGGATCGATTCCGACCTCGGCGAGCGCGTTTTCGATGTTCGGAAACCGCTCGACGTCTACCGCTCGCATGTCCAGGCGCACGGCGGACTGGTCGCTGCGCTCGAGCTTCGCCTGGATGGCCATCGCCACTTGATCGCGCGGCGCGAGCTCGTCGACGAAACGCTCGCCGTGGGAGTCGAGCAGCAAGGCCCCCTCGCCCCTGACCGCCTCCGTGATCAGGAAGCCGTCGCGCTCGCCGCTCACGGCGAGCGCCGTGGGATGGAACTGGACGAACTCGAGGTCGGCCAGCTCGGCTCCGGCGGCATGGGCCAGGACATGCCCCGCCCCCGTCGCCCCGGGCGGGTTGGTCGTTCGCTCCCAAAGCGCTGCCATTCCACCGGTGGCGAGCAAGGTGCCCCTGGCGGTCACGGGCTCGAATTCACCGCCGCGCCGCGCGACGAGGCCGATGCAGCGCCCATCACGCTCCCAGAGAGCGGCCGCAGTGGCCGGCTCGAGGACCTCGATCCGCTCCTCCACCGCCACGAGCGCGGAGAGCTCGCGGGTGATGCGCCGCCCGGTCGCGCTGCCGCCGGCATGCACGACGCGGCGGCGCGAGTGGCCTCCCTCCAGCCCCAGCGCCAGGTTGCCGCCGCGGTCGGCATCGAAGCGAACGCCGAGCCGTTCGAGGTCGCGCACCCGGGCGGGCGACTCCTCGCACAGCACGCGCACCGAGCTGGAGCGCGCGGCGCGGCGACCGGCGCCCAGCGTGTCCTCCGCGTGCAGCTCCGGCGAGTCGTCCCCGGCGAGCGCCGCAGCTATGCCCCCCTGGGCCCAGTAGCTGGCCGTCTCGGCGAGCGGGGAGCGGGACACGAGCGCGACCCTGGCCCCCTGCGACGCGGCGACGAGCGCGGCGTAGAGGCCGGCCGCGCCGGCTCCCACGACCGCAACGTCCACGCGCACCCGAGTACCGTAACGCGATCCCTCCCGGCCTCTTCTTCAGCCACCCGTCGTCGCTCGAGCACGACACCGGCGCGCATCCTGAGCGCGCGGACCGCATCCTGGCAATCGAAGGCGTGCTGGATCGCCGCGACTGGCTGGGATGGGAGCGCCGCCAGGCGCCGGAGGTGGAACTGGAGCGGGTGGAGGCGGTTCACCCGCGTTCGCATATCCACGCGGTGCGCGAGACGAGCGCCCGCGGAGGGGCCTTCGACCTCGACACCCCGACCAGCCCGGGCTCCTGGGAGGCGGCGCTGCACTCGGCGGGGGGAGCGTGCGCGATGGTGGAGGCGCTGCTGGGCGGCGAGGCAGCGACAGCCTTCTGTGCCCTGCGCCCACCCGGCCATCACGCGGAGCCCGAGCGCGCGATGGGCTTCTGCCTGTTCAACAACGTGGCGATCGCCGCGCGGCACGCGCTGGACTCGCTCGGCGCGGAGCGGGTCTTCATCCTCGACTGGGACGTCCACCACGGCAACGGGACAAACGCGACCTTCTACGAGTCCCCGCAGGTGCTCTATGTGAGCCTCCACCAGTGGCCTTTCTATCCCGGCAGCGGCGCCATCTCGGACGTTGGCGCGGGGGCCGGCGCCGGCTTCTCGATCAACTTGCCCGTGCCGGCCGGCTCCGGAGAGGAGACGTGGCTCTCGCTGGTCGAGCACATCGCGATCCCCAGCGCCCGGGAGTTTCGGCCGGATCTCGTGCTCGTATCGGCGGGCTACGACGGCCACCGCGATGACCCCATCGCCGACTGCGAGCTCCGCACCTCCTCGTTCGGAGAGCTCGCCCGCCACGCCCGAGCGCTCGCCCACGGGCTTGGCGCCCCCGTGGCGGGCGTGCTCGAAGGCGGCTACGACCTGGCCGCCCTCGCCTCGTCGGTGATCGCGACGATGGAGGCCTTCGCCGACGGCGGCGAGCCTCCCTCGTTGGGGCCCGACGACCTCACGCGCGCGGCGGCGGAGAGGGTCGGACAGCACTGGCCGGTGTCGCTGTAGCTTCGGTTCGCCCCGCCGCTATCGGGAGAGAGCCTCCTCCACGAGGCGAAGGATCCCTCGCCGGCGTCCCTCCAGCGGGAATTCCCGCACGATCCGCTCCCGGGCCCGCCGCCGAGCCTCCTCTCCGAGCTCGAGCGCCCGGCGCACGCCGTCCGCCACCTCGTCGGGGGCCTGCGAGGAAATCAGCACGCCCGCGTCGCCGACCAGCTCGGGCAGTGCGGTCACGTCCGTCACGACCGGCACGCAGCCTCCTAGCATCGCCTCCGCCACGGCCACGCCGAACCCCTCGTGCCGCGATGCCTGCACGTACACGGCCGCGCGCCGGTACCAGTCGTCGAGCTCCCCGTCGGAGGCCCAGCCCGTCAGCTCGACGTTGTCCGTGGCCTTCTGCCGCAACTCCTCCACGGCGTCGTCCAGCCACTTCCCGACCAGCGTGAACCTGACGTCGGGAAGCCGCGCGGCCGCCTCCACGAACGGGACCTGGCCCTTCTGCACGAGGGTGCCGCGGTTTATCGCCCCGACGTTCAAGGCCAGGCGGGCCTTCGGCTCCGAGGGCAGCTCGCCGAACCGATCGGGGACCCCGTGGTGGATAACCGCGACCCTTCCCGGAGGGACCGGCGTGTTCCGCTCGATCTCCGCCAGGCTGTAGCGAGAGTTGGTCGCGAGCCGGCCGGCGCGCTTCATGATCCACCGGCTCGCCCAGCGCCGCAGGCCACCCTGCTGGTAGCCGTAGCCGATGTCCGGCATGTTCGCGGTGTCGAACCCGCCGATCACCATCACCGAGGGCTTGCGCAGCAGCCAGGCGAGCGTGGTGGGGAAGAACGTGTGCCAGGAGGCGAACCAGCCGAACACGAGGTCGGCCCGGAGGACGCCGGCGACGACCGCGTGCGGGTTGGGCCAGCGCCCCGGCTGGTAGAGGTCCTCGATCTCATAGCGACCGGCGAGGATTTCGCGATCGATCGCCACGAAGCTCGCCTTGCTGTTGTGCACGTAGAGGACGCGTGTCACGCCGGGACCGGCTCGGCCGCCTCGACGAAGGCGCGGTGCCATTCGGAGAGCTCGAGCAGGCAGTAAAGGATGCTCTTGTGGTCGGCGCGCCCACGGCGGTGCTCGGATACGAGTCGGCGGGCCATTCCGGGATCGACGAGACTCGCGAGCTGGGAGCTCGGGGCGTAGCGGCGCTCGACCTCCGCTCCGAGCGACTCCCGCAGCCAGCGGTCGTACGGCGTCGAGAAGCCGTGCTTGGGCCGCTCGACGATCGCCTGCGGCAGCAGCCTACGCAGGGCCTCGCGGTGGAGGTGCTTGCCGCCGCGGGGCCGCACGCGCAGGGGGGCCGGGATGCGCTCCACGAAGCGCATCAGCTCGAGGTCGAGGAACGGCACACGCAGCTCGAGGCTCGCCGCCATCGACATCTTGTCGTTGCAGAGCAGGATCGCGTCCGGCAGCACGAGGCGTGTGTCCAGGTAGAGGGCCCGCTCGAGAAGGTCACGACCCTCGACGTCGCCGAGGACGTCCCCCGCGAGCGCCAGTCGCTCTGCCTCGGCCTGCTCGCCGCGGCGGCCGGTGAGAGCGGCGCGCTGGGCGTAATCGGTGATCTCGATCAGCCGAACCATTCGCTCGGCCTCGCCCATGGGACCAATCAGCCTTGCCGCGCGCCTGGCGCGGGCGGCACGCGGCAGCGCCCGCGCCGCCGCAGCCGCGGGGCCCGCCAGCAAGCCGGGCACGCGCTGCAAGTACCGCAGGACGGCCGCAGCCTGATGGCGCCCATAGCCGCCGTGGGGCTCATCGGCGCCCTGGCCTGCGAGCACTACCTTCACGCCGCGGGCGGCGAAGCGCGACAGCTGCATCAGCGCGGGAGCGCTCGGGATGCCGCAGGGCTCCTCGAGTCGTGGAATGCAGCGAGCGAGCTCGGTGAGGAAGTCCGTTGCCTCCATCGCGGTGTCGTGGTGCTCGGTGCCTATGGAGCGCGCGGTCTCCGCGGCGGCATCGCGCTCGTCGAGCGCGCTGCCGTGTCCCGGGAAGCCGATCGTGAACGTGGTCGGCGGGTGGCCGGCGCGCATCGCCATCGCCGCGACCACCCCCGCAGAGTCGACCCCACCACTGAGGAAGGCGCCGTAGGGGACGTCGGACATCATCTGTCGCTCGACCGCGTCGGCGAAGCGGACCGCGAGCTGCTCGGCCAGCCAATCCTCGTCGCCGTCGGGCAAGGTCTCGCCGGGCGGCTCGCGATAGCTGCGCACCTGCGCCGGCCGCTCCTCGGCGGCGATCAAGAGCGACGCGGGCGGCAGCTTGGAGATGCCGGCGAACAGGGTGCGCGGCGCGGGCACGAACCGGCAGGCGAGGAAGTGGTCGAGCGCGACCTCGTCGACCTCGGCGTTGACGAGGCCGGCCGACAGTAGAGCGCCTATCTCGGAGGCCACCGCCACGCGGCGTCCGTCGCTGCACCAGTAGAGGGGCTTGACGCCGAAGGGATCGCGGGCTGCCACTAGCCGGCGCTCGCGCCCTGCCCACAGCGCGAAGGCGAAGACCCCGTTGAGCTCCCTGACGCACTCTGGTCCGTACTCCTCGTAGGCGTGCGCGACCACCTCGCAGTCCGAGTGGGTCGCGAACCGATGGCCCCTCCGCTCGAGCTTCGCGCGCAGGTCGAGGTGGTTGTAGATCTCGCCGTTGACGACCGCCGATATGTCGCCGTCCTCGGAGTCGAGCGGCTGGTCGCCACCCTCCACGTCGATGATCGCCAGCCGAGTGTGGACGAGGGTCACGGGGCCGTGCCGGGTGATGCCTTCCCCGTCGGGCCCTCGATGCCGCAGCGCCTCGACCATCCGCTGGGGCGCCGCGGCCGGAGCGGAGCCCGCCGGGTCGAGGATCGCGCCGATGCCGCACACGGGCAGGAATGGTCGCAGGAGGGTCCGCCGGGTCCTCTACTGGAGCAGCAGGACCACGATCAGCACGATCAGGCCGAGGACCACACCCGCGGCTCCGATCGCGGCAACAGGCGGTATCCGGCGCCAGTAGCCCGGGTCGGCCATGTCGCGCGTGTGGTGGCCCTCCGGGGGCTCGCCCACCCAGTCGTCATCGTCCCAGCCGGCCACGGTCTGCAACGTAGCGCTTCCTTCGCTATCGCTTCACATACGCGTCTGGAGTCGTGCGCCCCGCCGCCGGACCATGCCTCCCGTCAAAGACGAATGGAGGTCCCACATGCACCGCGCTTTCGGCTATGCCCACGCCCGCCTGCTCGGAGCGTTCGACACGCTCCGCGCCCGGACCGGCCAGGGCACCGTGGAGTACGTCGCGCTGATCCTGCTGGTTGCGCTGATCATGGCCGGCGTAGTGGCGGCCATGAAAGGCTTCAAGACCGACGAGGGCAAGGAGCTCGGCGACCTCATCCTCGGGAAGATCAAGCAGGCGGTGAGGCGGGTGCAGTTCTGAGCGACGCGACGGTACGCCGTCGATACGACGTCATTCCACCTCGGCGCCAGCGGCCGCCGGCTGGCCGACCTGCCACAGCCCGTCGTCGTGCTCCTCGTCGAGCCAGCGGCGCGCGTCCTCGCGGCCAAGCTCGATCAGGGCGCCCGCGAACTCGCCCTCGAAGAACAGGTAGCTGAGGAGCTCACCATGTCCTGGGTCGCGGCCGCCGGCCACGATCCGGCCGAGCAGGGCCACGTTCGGCGACCGGAGCGCGCTGTGCGGGTCCGAGAAGCGCTCGCGGAAGACCCGCATGGCGACCTTCCCGATGGCGTCGCGCTCGCGCGGGGCCACCAGCACGTAGGGCACCCGGCGCTTGCCGGCCAGCTCACCGGAGGGGTCGGCGGCGGCCACCACGAGCTCGTTGACCATCGCTAGCGTGCGGACGTCGTGGACGAGCGGATCGACCAGCACGGCCTGGATGAGCTGGGCGGCGCCCTCCAGCGCGTCGGGGCGGTCCTCGCCCGCGAGCCGCGGCGGGGCGGGGGCGATCGAGTTGAGCGCCACGATCACCACCCGGTCGGCGCCGAGGGCGAGGGCGGGCTTGATCGGCGTGTTGAGCCGGGTGCCGCCGTCGAAGTACCAGCCCGCGGCGCGGCCGGGCAGCTCCACGTGCACCGCCGGGAAGATCTCGGGAATCGCTGCCGAGGCCCGCGCGTGCGCGTCACCGAGAGCGGCCGCCACGTAGTCGATGCCGCGGATTGGGTCGTGGGCGGCCGGCTGGCCGCCGTCGTGGAACACCACCGAGCGGCTGGTGAGCGCGGAGGTGCCGACCACGGCGGCCGCATCGAGGTGGCCGTTGACGACGTTGGCGTGCAGCCGCTCGAACGAGACCCGGCGCCGCAGCGTCTCGGCCAGCGGCGCAGGGTCGAGCAGCGCCGGGATCTCCGCCCCCGGTACGCCTGCCACCTCGCCCAGGTAGAGCAGGAGCCGCTCCACGGCGCCGGGCGAGGCCAGCGGGCGCGCGACCTGCTCCCAGCGGAGCTCCCGCCAGATCGCCTCGCCGTCGGAGGTGACGCGTGAGGCGGGCTCGTGTGCCCGCGACGCCGCATAGACGCCGTTGATCGCGCCCACGCTGGTGCCGACGATGATCCGCGGCCGCAGCCCGGCGTCCTCCAGCGCCGGTAGCAGCACCGACAGCGCGCCGGCCTCGTAGGCGCCGCGTGCGCCGCCGCCGGCCAGTACGAGCGCCACGGTCTCCCGCTTCTGGTCCACGCGGCCGAACTCTGCCAGCTGCCCGCCGCCAGCTGTCAGCCATGCCACCATGTTCGACCGTGGCGCAGCGAGACGCTGAGCTTCCGGTCGCCGTCTTCGACTCCGGAGTCGGCGGTCTGACCGTCCTGCACGAGTGCCTCGTGTCGCTTCCGCAGGAGGACTTCGTCTACCTCGGCGACACCGCCCGGTTTCCCTACGGCGACCGCACCGCGCAGCAGCTCGTCGGCTTCGCGCGCGAGCTCGCGGAGATCCTCCTCGCGGACGGCGCGAAGCTGCTGGTCGTGGCCTGCAACTCGGCCAGCTCGGCGGCCCTTCCCGCACTCCGGGAGGAGCTCGCGGACAAGGTACCGGTGGTAGGCGTTGTTCGGCCCGAGTCGCGCTTGGCCGCGGCCCACACCCGCAACGCCAGGGTGGGACTGCTCGCCACGCCGGCCACCGTTGCCAGCGGGGCCTACGAGCGAGCACTGCGGACGGCCGCCCCCGGAGCCGAGCTGCACGCCGTGGCCAGCGCCGAGCTTGCCTCGCTGATCCAAGAGGGCGGGGAGGTCGACGAGCGCACGCTCGCCTGCGTGGAGGGCGCGTGCAGGCCGCTGAAGTCCGCCGGCGTGGACACCTTGATCCTGGGCTGCACCCACTACCCGCTCGTTCGGCCGGTGCTCCAGCGGGAGCTCGGGCGAAGCGTGAGCATCGTCAGCTCCGGAGAGGCCATCGCCGACGAGGTGGAGCGCGAGCTGCGCGCGGCCGACCTCCTGCGCGACGAGCGCCGGCGGGGTGTCTACCGCTTCCTCGCCACCGGCGACCCCGAGGGCTTCCGCCGCCTCGGCACGCGTTTCCTTCAGCTGCCGATAGGCGAGGTCCGGCACGTCGAGGTCGAGCCGGAGAGGAGGGCGGCGGCGTGAGGAACGACGGCCGCGCTCCCGAGGAGATGCGCGAGGTGGCGATCGAGCCCGGCTTCATGAGCACCGCAACCGGCTCGGCGCTGATCGCGATGGGGGGTACACGCGTGATCTGCACCGCGTCGGTGGAGGACGAGGTGCCGCGCTGGCTCGCGGGAGCGGGCCGCGGCTGGGTTACCGCGGAGTACGGGATGCTGCCGGCCTCGACCGGCGAGCGGAAGAAGCGGGACGTCGCCCGGGGTCGCCCGGACGGCCGGACAGTGGAGATTCAGCGGCTGATCGGGCGCTCGCTGCGCGGCGTGATCGACTTTGAGGCGCTCGGCGAGCGCACGGTTTGGATCGACTGCGACGTCCTGGAAGCAGACGGCGGCACGCGCTGCGCGGCGATCACGGGCGGCTACGTGGCCCTGGAGCTGGCGCTGCGGCGCCTCGTCTCCGAGGGCAGGCTCGAGCGGGTGGCGCTCACAGGCTCCGTCGCTGCAGTCTCGTGCGGGGTCGTGGCGGGCGATGCCCTGCTCGATCTCGACTACTCGGAGGACTCGTCGGCGGAAGTGGACGCAAACGTCGTCATGACCGGCGACGGCGGGCTCGTGGAGGTCCAGGCCACGGCCGAGCGCACACCGCTGTCGCGCGCCTCGCTCGACCAGCTCCTGGCGCTGGCGGCGTCCGGCATCGAGCGCCTGCGCGCGGCGCAGGAGCAGGCGGTCGCGGCGACCGTGGGCTAGCGGGCCGGTGCGACTTGTCCTTGCCACACGCAACCCCCACAAGCTTCGGGAGCTCCAGGAGCTGCTGCGGCCGCACGAGCTCGAGCCCCTGCCGGCTGAGGTCGAGCTGCCACCCGAATCGGGCACGACCTTCGCCGACAACGCCCTGAGCAAGGCGCGCGCGGCGGCGGGCGCCAGCGGCCGGCCCGCCGTTGCAGACGACTCCGGCATCGAGGCTGCGGCGCTGGGCGGGGCGCCCGGGGTGTGGTCCGCCCGCTACGCCGGGGAGCGGGCCACCGACGAGGAGAACCTGGCCAGGCTCCTGCGCGAGGTGCCGGAGGATGGCGACCGGCGCGTCGCATACGTGTGCGCGCTGGCCTTCGTGGAGCCGGGCGGCGAAGAGCGGCTCGTCGAGGGGCGCTGCGCGGGGGTGCTCGCGCATGAGCCCCGCGGGGAGGGCGGCTTCGGCTACGACCCGGCGTTCATCCCGGACGACTACGCCGACGGGCGCACCATGGCGGAGCTCGCCCCCGTGGAGAAGGACGCCATCAGCCACCGCGGCCGGGCTGCCCGGGCCCTCCTGGAACGGATCCCGGAGCCCGGACTGCCGCGCGTCAGGAGGCTCAGATGAGCTCCCCGCGCACGAGGTTCGCCACGGCGGCCGACACGCCCGCGCGCGCGGTGGGGCCGGCGGCCCAGGCGCCCCCCAAGGCGGGCGCCGCGGCCGTGTCGATCATCTCGAACTCGCTCCTGATCGGGCTGAAGCTCGCCGCGGGCGTGATCACCGGGTCGATTGCGATCATCACCGAGGCGGTCCATTCGAGCATCGACCTGATCGCGTCGGTGGTGGCCTTCTTCTCCGTTCGGAAGGCCGACGAGCCGGCGGACGAGTCGCACCCCTACGGCCACGAGAAGGTCGAGAACATGGCTGCCGCGATCGAGGGGATGTTGATCCTGCTTGGCGCGGCGATCATCGTCTACGAGTCGATCCACCGCCTCGTGCAGGGGGCGGAGGTGGACACCCTGGGCATCGGCATCGCGGTCATCGGCTTCTCGGCCGCGGCCAACCTCGCCGTGTCCACGTACCTCCAGCGGCGGGCCGCCCTCACCGAGTCCGCGGCGCTCGAGGGCGACGCGGCCCATCTGCGCACCGACGCCTACACCTCGATAGGGGTGCTCGTCGCGCTCGTGCTCGTGCAGGTCACCGGCGCGCGCTGGATCGACCCGGCCACCGCGCTGGTGGTCGCGGCGGCGATCGTCGTCGCCGGGGTGCGGATCCTCACCCGCACATCGCGCGTGCTGGTGGACGAGGCGCTGCCCGCGGAGGAGCTCGGCGCGGTTCGACGCGCGGTCGAGGAGTATGGGGCACCCGAGGTGATCGGGTTCCACGCGCTTCGCGCCCGCCGTGCGGGAAGCCGCCGCTACGTGGACCTCCACGTGCAGTTCCGCGATGGCACGAGCCTCCGCCGCGCGCACGAGGTGGCGCACGAGCTGCAGGGCGAGATCCGCCGGCGCCTCCGCCGAGCCGACGTGCTGATCCACCTCGAGCCCGAGGAGTCCGTCAGGTGAGGTTGACTGCCGCCGCGGCGCCGACCGCGAGCAGCACGCCCGAGTAGCCGTAGTAGCCGTTCAGGAGCAGGAGAACGGCGGCGATCAGGCAGATCCCGACCGTCACCAGCCACGAGATTCGCGACAGCGGCACGCCGCTATTCTGCCCACGGTGGAGGATCCGCAGAGCCCGAGCGACCGGCCTGCCGCCGGTGCGCTCGCCCCGCCGGATGTACCCCAGCGCCTGGTCGAGCTCTCGGCCGACACGAGAGCCGCGGTTCTGCTCGAGGCGTCCGGCGGCACCTCCTCCGCGGCGGGCTCGGCCGACGGGGAGGAGCTCGCGGAGGGGGCGCGCGAGCTCTTGCGAGCGGTGGACAAGGCGGCGGAAGAGCCGCCCTCGGAGCTCGAGGCCCAGGTGCTCGGCGGCTCGGTCTTCGCCGTCCGCGGCCCGCGCTGGACGCTCGTGGCGGTGGCCCGCCGTTCGGCACTGTCATCGCTCATGCTCTACGACATGCGCTTACTGCTTCGTGGCCTGCAGGAGGGGGCGTGAAGGAGCGCCGCAAGGGGCCGATCGGACGGGCCACCGGGATCGCCGAGGGCGTGGCCGCGGCGGTGCGCCGCGCCCAGCGCGACCGCGCCCCGCAGGTGCTGCTCTACGACGAGGCCGGGATCTCGCGCATGCTGCAACCGGAGACGGCCGGCTACGACCTGGTGCTCGACGCCTGCGAGCGGCTGGTGCAGCTCGCGATGGATACCGACCGGACGGAGGAGACAACGTGACGCTGCTCGAGCCGGAGCTGGCCCAGCGGGTCCTGAAGCGAGCGCTCCGTCGCGGGGGCGACTTCGCCGAGCTGTACGTGGAGGAGCGGACCGGGTTCGCGCTCAACCTGGACGACCGCCGAGTCGAGCGGCCGCAGGCGGGTCGCGAGCTGGGCGCGTCGGTGCGCGTGGTACAGGGCGACTCCAGCTACTTCGGCTACGTCGACGGCCTCGACGAGGGCGACCTCCGCGGGGTGGCCGACTCGGTCGCTGCGGCGCTGCGCGGCGAGGCCCGGGCGCCGGAGACGATCGCTCGAGTCCAGCGGGCCGACGTCCACCCCGTAGGGCGGCGGCCGGAGGAGGTGGAGGCCGCCGCGAAGGCGGAGGTCCTCCGGGCCTGCGACGAGTCAGCCCGCGGGACGGGGAGCGACGTCGTCCAGGCGCGCATCACCTACTCCGAGGCTCGGCGCCGGGTGGAGGTCTTCGGCTCCGATGGCCGGGCCGCCGCCGACGACCGCACCCGGGTCCGGCTCGGCGCCCAGGTGGTCGCCCGCCGCGCCGAACGGGTCGAGACCGGCACCGACACGCTCGGCGGACACGTGGGCTGGGAGCTTCTCGAGGAGCGCCCGGAGCAAGTCGCGGAGAGCGCCGCGCGCAAGGCGCTGACGATGCTCGACGCGCGCGACGCCCCCACGGGGCGGCTGCCGGTCGTGGTCGGGAACGGCTTCGGCGGGGTGCTGCTGCACGAGGCGGTGGGCCACGGCCTCGAGGCCGACGCCGTGCAGAAGCGGGCCAGCGTCTACGCCGGCAAGCTCGGCGAGCAGCTCGCCGAGCCCTCCGTGATCGCGTACGACGACGGCCGCCGCGAGGGCGAGTGGGGAAGCGACGGCATCGACGACGAGGGCACGCCGACCCGCCGGACCACGGTCATCGACGACGGCCGGCTCACCTCCTACCTGTACGACCTGCTGCGCGCGCGAAAGGACGGGGTCGAGTCGACGGGCAACGGCAGGCGGGAGTCCTTCCGCCATCTGCCGATCCCGCGCATGACCAACACCTACTTCGGGCCCGGCGAAGCCACGCGAGAGGAGCTGATCGGCGACGTCCGGAGAGGGCTGTACGCGATCTCGTTCGGGGGCGGTCAGGTGGAGCCGGCCACCGGCGACTTCGTCTTCGGCGTCTCGGAGGGGTACCTGATCGAGAACGGCGAGGTCACGTCGCCCGTGCGTGGTGCCACGCTGGTCGGGAACGGCCTCGAGGCGTTGCGGGCAGTGGACGGCATCGCGAGCGACCTCGAGATCGCCACGGGCTTCTGCGGCAAGGGCGGCCAGTCGGTGCCGGCGGGCGTCGGCCAGCCCCACGTCCGGATTCGCGAGCTGACGGTGGGGGGAACGGGTTCGTGAGCCGCGAGCTCGAGACCACGGCCGGCCGGGCAGTGGAGGCCGTGCTGCGCGCCGGTGCCGGCGACGCCGAGGCTTGGGCCGAGGAGACGGTGAGCCGCCACGTCCGTGTCTACGAGGGGGACGTCGAGAGCCTGAGCGACGCCGGCGGCCGCGGGCTCGGCCTGCGAGCGTTCGACGACGGTCGAGTGGGCTACGCGTACGGCACCGACCTGAGCGACGGGGGTGTGGCCGAGCTCGCCCGGGCGGCCCGCGGGGCCGCCGAGGCGGCCGACCCCGACGACCACGGCGGGCTGCCTGACGATCCCGGAGCCGCGCCGGTGGAGGGGCTCCACTCACCGGCGCTCGGTGGCTGGTCAACCGAGCGCAAGGTCGAGCTGGCGCTGGCGGCGGAGCGGGCGGCGCGAGCCCGCCCCGGCGTGACGCAGGTGGAGACCGTGGTCTACTCGGACGCCGAGGCCCGCGTCGCGATGTCCAACTCGCGGGGGTTCACGGCCGGCTATCAGTCGACCCAGGCGTGGGCGTACGCGTCGGCGTTCGCCGGTGAGGGAGCGGACCTCATGACCGGCCTCGGGCTGGGGCTCGCGCGCGACCCGGACAACCTCGATCCCGAGGCGATCGGGACGGAGGCCGCGGAACGGGCGCTCGCGCTCGTGGGCGCCCGGGCTCCCGAGACCCGCCGCTGCCCCGTGGTGCTCGACACCTTCGTGGCCGCCTCATTCGTGGGCTTCATCGGAAGCATGCTGTCGGCGGAGGCGGTTCAGCGCGGCCGATCGCTCTTCGCCGACAAGGAGGGTGAGGAGGTGGCGAACGCCGCCTTCGCGCTCGTGGACGACGGGACCGACCGCGAGGGGCCCGACAGCGCACCGTTCGACGGCGAGGGCTCGTCCACTCGCCGCACTTCACTGATCGAGGAGGGCAGCCTCCTGACCTTCCTCTTCGACACTCGCACGGCGCGGATAGCGGGCCGCGGCACGACTGGCAACGCCACTCGTGGCTCCTACCGCTCGCCTCCGACCGTCGGCACGACGAACCTCGTGCTCGCCGCCGGCGAGGCGACTCTCGATCGGCTCGTCGAGCAGGCCGGCGACGGCCTGCTGGTGACGGACGTGGCCGGGCTGCACTCGGGCGTCAACCCGGTGTCCGGCACCTTCTCCGTGGGCGCCAGCGGCCGCCTGATCGAGGGCGGCGAGCGGGGCACGCCCGTGCGCGAGCTGACGATCGCGAGCGATCTGGTGTCGATGCTGCGCGCCGTGCAGGCGGTGGGTTCGGAGGCGCGCTGGGTGCCTTTCGGGGGCAGCGTCAAGGCGGTGCCGCTCCTGATCGGCGAGATGTCCGTGTCCGGGGCGTAGGCGAAAGCGAATTCTCGGGGGTCTGACCGCCGCAAGTCACGCCGCTACGACGCCTTACTCACTAGCGCTGCGAGCGCGCAGTTCATCTGAGTCGCCGCGATATGCGCTCTCGCCTTCGTCGTGGAGGGGGTGCAAGGCCGAGTGGGTTCGCGCCCTCTACGAGCTTCGTGTTCGCTTCAGTGTCGGTCTTGACCAGGCGCTCATTCAGCTTCACCGGGTCCTGCCACGCGGCATGAAGCTGTTGGTCGTTCTGGGTCGACGCGATCTGAAGCTCACAAGCCTGCTTCTCGTCCTTGTCGCTGAGCGCGCCGACGTAGTCCTTCGCCACGCGCTTGGCCTTCTCTTCCTCCGAGTGGCCGCCGCACCCGGCTGTGCCGAGGAGGGAGGCCATCACCACCGTGAGCGCCTCCCTCAGGTTGGCCACGGCGCAAACCCATGAGCGGAGGCGACTGGATCAAACGTCCGACGCTCCCGCTCTGCCGCGGCGCCATCGGCTGGCGCGCCGCGCGAAGCGGATCTGGCCTGATCCGGTGAGATCGCGGCGTTGGCCGGGCTCTCCTCACGACGGCCGCGAGTGCTACGGGACGTCGGAAGGGACTGGACCGCCGCGTACCGGATCGCCGTCGATCGCCCGCGAGGACATCCTCTGGATCCGCAGCTTCGCGCTTGGCGAGGAGGATGGCTCCGTCGGCACGGTCTGCACCTACCAGGCGAGCAGCCCGGAGGCGATCCGCAAACAAGCGGAGGTCGCCGAGCTGCCGGTCGACGAAGTGATCCCAGTCGCTGACACCATCGTCGTGCGGCCGGATCCCGAGCCCGCGTCCACGTAACCGCGCCTCACCTGACGGCGGTGTAGCCCGTCGGCGCCGCTCGGCGAACGACTCCGTGCGCCGTCGCAGTTGGCCCCAAGGGTGGCCCCACGAGACCTCTCGGTGGGTCACGAGGCAACAGAAACCCGTGCCGTTGGAGCTTCCCCAAAGCCCGCAAAAAGCGCCGCTTTCCGCTCTGGGAGCGGCATCCTGGGAGCCGATCGTCCGCGTTCATTGTTACGTTCGGGCCGTTCGTACTCCCGCCAAGGAGGAGAAAGGCGTGACGAAGTCCGAGTTCGTCGATCAACTCGCTAGCGAGTCAGGGCTCTCCAGGGACGACGCAGGCAAGGCCGTCGACGCGTTCCTGGGCGTGGTCGAGGGCACCCTGCAGCGGGGCGGCGAGATCAACTTCACCGGCTTCGGGAAGTTCTCGGTGGCCGATCGCGGCGCGCGTCAGGGCGTCAATCCCCAGACGGGCGAGCGGATCCAGATCCCGGCCAGCAGGGTGCCCCGGTTCAGCGCGGGCTCCGCGCTGAAGAAGGCTGTGAAATCAAGTGGGGGCGGCGGCTTCTAGCGGCTCGCAGGACTTCGGACCTGTCCCGCTTGGACGCACACTGGCCGGGATAGGCCCTTAGCCGCCGTGCCCGGGGAGCGGCGGCAACATTTCGCCGATCGGCTCGCCATGCTCGTCGAGGAGCGGCGCAGCCGCATCGTGCTGGGACTGGATCCAGATCCGGCGGCGCTGTGGCCGGCGGCCGTCGCCGCGGCCGAAGGGCTCGGCGACCGGGCGGTGCTCACCGCCGGCGCGGTGGCGCGCCACTGCATGCTCGCGATCGACGCCGCCGCATCCGCCTGCGTGGCGGTCAAGCTGCAGCTCGCCTGCTTCGAGCGGCTGGGCGAACAGGGCTGGCGTGCGCTGCGCCACGCCGCCGAGCACGCGCGCGAGCACGGGCTGCTCGTCATCGCCGACGGCAAGCGCGGCGACGTACCCGTCACCGCGACGGCGTACGCCCAGGCGCTCTTTGGGGAGACGCCGGGGCCGTTCGGCTCCGTGCCGGGTCTCGGCGCCGACGCGGCCACGGCCAACCCGCTGCTCGGGCGCGACGCCCTCGCGCCGCTCGTGGAAGGCGCAGCGCAGGCGGGCGCGGGGCTCTTCGTGCTGGTCAGCACCTCCAATCCCGGCGCCGCGGAGATCCAGGACCAGGGCCCGCAACCGCTCCACGAGCGGCTTGCCGGGCTGGTCGACGAGCTCGGAGCGGAGCACGTCGGGGAGGCTGGTCTCTCCTCCGTGGGAGCGGTCACGGGTGCCACCCGGCCGGGCCTGCTGGCGCGCCTGCGCGAGCTGATGCCGCACGCCGTGTTCCTCCTTCCCGGCGTGGGAGCGCAAGGGGGACGCCTGGAAGAGCTCGGTCCCGCCTTCGCGCCGCATCCCGCCGCGGGCCTCGTGACGGCATCGCGATCGATCGTCAACGCGCACGAGGAACGGGGCGGCGACCCGGCAAGGGCGGCGACCTCGGCCGCGGAGGAGCTGCGGCTCGCAGCCTGGGGGCTGGCGGGTGGCTAGCTGGGATCGCCTGATCCGGGCCTGGGCCTGCCTTATCCTCCCGCCGGCCAGCCGAGGTCCGCATGCATCGCGACGCTTCACAGAGTCCTGCCCGGGTCCTCGCGCCGCTGGCGCTCGCCCTATGCGCGGTCGCTTTCTTCTACGTGATACTCAGCTCGGGGTCGGGGGACAACGGGAGTACGACCTCGACCCAGCAGACCACGACCTCGAAGCGGGCGCAGGGAGCGAGAAGCGCTCGGCCAGGTCCGAGCACGTACACCGTGAAGACCGGCGACACGCTCGGGGGGATCGCCGCGAAGACCGGCGTGTCGGTCGACAAGCTCCAGGAGCTGAACCCCGGACTCGACCCGCAGGGGCTCGTGTCGGGTCAGAAGGTCAAGCTACGCGAGTGAGCCGCCTTCGCGTCCTCGCAGCTTGCGCCGCCCTCGCGGTCGCCCTGGCGGCATCACCCGCCGCCTCCGCCGCCGCCGTGCCGAGCGTCGATCACGCCAAGGCGGCGATTGTGGTCGACGCCCGCGACGGCGCCGTGATGTTCCAGAAGGACCCAGACGAGAGCCGTGCGATGGCCAGCACAACCAAGCTCATGACCGCGCTCCTGACGCTCGAGCGGGCGCGGCCGCGCGACGTGCTCACCGCTCCCGCTTACGCGGCGCTGCCCGCCGAGTCCAAGATCAACCTGCGCAAGGGCGAGCGGATGCGAGTCGAGGACCTGCTCGAGGCGCTTCTCCTCGAGAGCGCGAACGACGCCGCGGAGACGCTGGCCGAGGGCGTCGCCGGCTCGCGCCCGCGCTTCGTCGCGCTCATGAACCGCCGCGCGTCCGAGCTGGGACTCGGGCACACGAGCTACTCCAACCCGATCGGACTCGACGACGCCGACAACTACTCGACGCCGCGCGACTTGGCGTCGCTGGCAGTCCGGCTGCTCCGAAGGCCGCACTTCGCGCACATCGTGGACATGCCCCGGGCCGTGCTCGAGTCGGGCTCCCACAAGCGCGTCGTCGACAACCGAAACCTGCTGGTGGGCCGCTATCCGTTCGTGGACGGGGTAAAGACCGGCCATACCATCGACGCCGGCTACGTCCTTGTGGGGGCGGCGCACGCCGGGAGCGCCTCGGTGGTGACCGTGGTGCTCGGGGAGCCGAGCGAGGCGGCGCGCGACGCCGACACGCTGGCGCTGCTCCGCTGGGGACTCGGCCGCTTCCGGCGCGAGCGGGTTCTCGACGCGCGGCGGGTGGTCGCTCGGCCGGACGTCAAGTACCGCGACGACCGAGCGGCCCTGGTGCCGCGAAGGTCGCTGGTGCTGACCGTCCGCCGGGGCGAGCGCGTCTCGCGCAAGGTCAGCGCTCCCGACGAGCTGGAGGGCCCGCTCGAGGCGGGCAAGAGGGTGGGCAGCGTCACCGTGCTGCTGGACGGGAGACCGGTGCGCCGCGTCGATCTCTTGACCTCCGCCGCGGTGCCCGGCGCGGGACCCCTGCGCGTGCTGTTCTCACCGCTCGGCGTACCCTTAACCTTGCTGCTCGTCCTCTGCGCGCTCGGCGCCGCCGCGCTCATGGTGCGGCGCTCGCGCGTAGGGCAACGAACAGTGCGCGAATGATCATCACGGTCACGCTCAACGCCGCCATAGACCGCACGCTGGCCGTGCCGAACTTCCGGCTCGGGCGTCGCCACCGCGCGACCGAGCAGACGGCCATGGCGGGCGGCAAGGGGGTCAACGTGGCCCGCGCCCTGAAGGCGCTCGGCCAGCCGGTGATCGCGACCGGCGTGGCCGGGGGCCCGACGGGCACCCGCATCATCGCGCATCTGACGGAGGAGGCGATACTCAACGACTTCGTGCGCATCCGGGAGGAGTCGCGCACCTCCACCGCGGTGGTGGACCCCACCTCGGGCGAGCAGACGGAGATCAACGAGCGCGGGCCCGCAGTGTCGGAGGCGGAGCTCGAGCTCTTCGTCGACAAGCTGCTCTACCTGGCCAAGGGAGCGGCGGTCTGCGTCTTCGCCGGCAGCCTCCCGAGCGGCGTCGACTCGGCGCTCTACGCCCGGCTCACCGATGAGCTGCGCAAGCTCGACGTCACCACCGTGCTCGACTCGGAGGGCGAGCCGCTCAGGCTCGCGACCCGCGCCAGCCCGGAGGTCGTAAGCCCCAACGAGCTCGAGGCGGAGGAGCTCGTCGGCCATGAGTTCGCGGACGAGGAGGACCGCCGGACGGCGCTCGGCGAGATGGCCGAGCTGGGAGCCCGCGAGGCGCTGTTGACCCTCTCAGACGGCTGCTTCGCCCTGCTCAGGGAGGACCACGCAAGCGCGCCGACGCTCTATCGCGCCACCCTCGAGCCGCTCGAGCCGGTCTCGGCCGTGGGGTCCGGGGACGCTTTCCTCGCGGGCTTCGTCTCGGCGCGCTACGGGGACAAGCCGGCCGAGGAGTGCCTGCGTTTCGCGGTGGCTTGTGGGGCCGAGTCGACCCAGCACTTCGGAGCCGGGGTCCTCGACCCGCGCGAGGTGGAGAGGCTGCTGCCCGAGGTTCGGGTCGAGACCCTCGAGACGCCCTCCCTCGCGGTGGTCTGACCCGCTGCTACTGTCAATCCTTCGTCCGCTGCAGAACCTAGGATGCCGCAATGGAAGTAGAGATCGGCCGGGGCAAGAAGGGCCGTCGCGCATACGGCTTCGATGACATCGCCATCGTGCCCTCGCGCCGGACGCGGGACCCGGACGACATCGACATCACCTGGACGCTCGGTCCCTATCGCTTCGAGCTGCCGCTGCTCGCCTCGGCCATGGACGGGGTCGTCTCCCCGGAGACGGCGGGCATCATCGGCAAGCTCGGCGGGCTGGCCGTGCTCAACCTCGAAGGCATCTGGACCCGCTACGAGGACGCGGCGGACCAGCTCGCGCGGATTGCCGAGCTCCCCAAGGAGGACGCCACGGCCGATATGCAGCGCATCTACGAGCAGCCCGTGCGGGAGGAGCTGATCGCCAGGCGGATCCGCGAGATCAAGGAGCACGGGGTGGTGGCGGCTTCCTCACTCACTCCCCAGCGGGTGCGCTCCTACTACGAGACGGCGCTCGAGGCGGGCCTCGACATCCTGGTGATCCAAGGCACGGTGATCTCAGCCGAGCACGTCTCCACGAAGTCGGAGCCGCTCAACCTCAAGGAGTTCATCCGCAAGGTTCCGGTGCCGGTGATCGTAGGCGGCTGCGCCTCTTACTCCACGGGCCTCCACCTGATGCGGACTGGCGCCGTGGGGGTGCTGGTCGGGGTCGGACCCGGTGCTGCCTGCACCACCCGAGGGGTGCTCGGCATCGGCGTGCCGCAGGCCACGGCGATCGCCGACGTCCAGGCGGCCCGCTCGCAGCACATGCTCGAGACGGGCGAGTACGTCAAGGTGATCGCCGACGGCGGCATGCGCAACGGCGGGGACGTCTCCAAGGCGTTCGCCTGCGGCGCCGACGCGGTGATGATCGGCTCGCCGCTCGCTCGGGCCTACGAGGCCCCCGGGCGCGGCTTTCACTGGGGCATGGCCACCTTCCACCCATCGCTGCCGCGCGGCGCCCGGGTCAGCACCACCCAGAACGGCACCCTCGAGCAGATCCTGCTGGGCCCGGCGCACGAGAACGACGGCACCTTCAACCTCATCGGCAGCCTGCGGACCTCGATGGCCACCTGCGGCTACGAGGACATCCCCGCCTTCCACCGGGCTGAGGTGATGGTGGCCCCATCGCTCCAGACCGAGGGGAAGCAACTCCAGCGCGACCAGGCGATCGGCATGGGCGCCAGCTCCGCGGCCAGGGCCGCCCCGGCCCCCGACGGCGTCGTCAACGGCAGCGCCTCCGACGGCGAACCTGCGACTCCGACCACCGACCCCGCGCTGCTTCCCTCGGAGTGACGGATGCCGTCGCCACGTCCGGACCGGCTCGCGAGGGTCGGCGCCGGGCGGCGACAGACGAGGTGCTGGTCCTCGACTTCGGCGGCCAGTACTCGCAGCTGATCGCCCGCCGGGTGCGCGAGCAGGGAGTGTTCTCCGAGCTGCTCCCGCACCACGTCCCGCTGGACGAGGTGCGGAGCAGGAACCCGAGGGGCTTGATCCTCTCCGGCGGGCCCGCATCCGTCTACGCGGACGGGGCCCCTCAGCCGCGCGAGGAGCTGTTCGAGCTCGGTATCCCGGTGCTCGGCATCTGCTACGGGATGCAGGCGATGGTCCGTCTGCTCGGCGGACGCGTCGAGCCCGCCGAGGTGGGAGAGTTCGGCCGCTCGCACCTGGCCGTGAGGGAGTCGGGGCACCTTCTCCGCGGCCTCCCCGCCGAGCAGAGCTGCTGGATGAGCCACAGGGACACGGTGTTCGAGCCGCCGCCCGGCTTCACCGCGCTGGCCTCCTCGACCGAGTCGCCCGTGGCGGCCACCGAGGACCCGGAGCGCGCGCTGTACGGGATCCAGTTCCACCCGGAGGTCGTCCACACCCCCTACGGCAGCCAGATCCTCGAGACCTTCCTGCGCGACATCTGCAGCTGCGACATGTCCTGGAGCGCGGCCTCGGTGGTGGAGGAGCAGGTCGGGCGCATTCGCGAGCAGGTCGGCGACGGCAAGGTGATCTGCGGCCTATCGGGCGGCGTCGACTCGAGCGTCGCGGCGCTGCTCACGTACAAGGCGGTGGGCGACCAGCTCACCTGCGTCTTCGTCGACCACGGCCTGATGCGCAAGAACGAGGGCAACCAGGTGGTGGCCGCCTTCCGCGACCAGTTCCACGTGCCGCTGGTCGCGGTGGACGCCGAGGAGCGGTTCCTGGCGCGGCTCGAGGGCGTTGTGGAGCCGGAGGAGAAGCGCAAGATCATCGGCGACGAGTTCATTCGTGTCTTCGAGGAGCAGGCCAGCCGGCTAGACGACGCGCGCTTCCTCGTCCAGGGGACGCTCTACTCGGACGTGATCGAGTCCGGCGGCGGCACCGGCGCCGCGACGATCAAGTCGCACCACAACGTGGGCGGCCTGCCGGACGATGTCGAATTCGAGCTTGTCGAGCCGCTGCGGATGCTGTTCAAGGACGAGGTCCGCCAGGTGGGGGTCGAGCTCGGGCTGCCGGAGCGGCTCGTCTGGCGCCAGCCCTTCCCCGGCCCGGGACTGGCCATCCGCGTCGTGGGCGACGAGGTCACGAAGGAGCGGCTCCAGATCCTTCGCGAGGCCGACGCCATCCTCCAGGACGAGATCCGCGCGTCCGGCCTCTACCGCGAGCTGTGGCAGTCGTTCTGCGTCCTGCCCGCCGGGCTGCGCAGCGTCGGGGTAGAGGGGGACGATCGCACCTACGGCTACGTGGTGGTGATCAGGGCGGTCACGAGCGACGACGCGATGACCGCCGACTGGGCCCGACTGCCGTACGACCTACTGGAGCGGGTCGCCTCGCGGATGATCAACGAGCTGCCGCAGGTCAACCGCGTCACGCTTGACATCACGTCGAAGCCGCCCGGCACAATCGAGTGGGAATAGTCCGCAGTCGGCAGTCATCAGTCCTCAGGGAGGTGGGTCCTGCGTTCCTGACCACTGCGGACCGGGGACTGAGGCCTATCCCGGCCAGAAGCCGTCGGTCAGGTGGACCTCTCCCCGCGGGTCGTCGACCTTCACCGACACCATCACGAGCTCGGCGTCCTCGCCGGTCTCGTTGTGGACCGAACGCACGACGTGCGGCGGTATCCGGATTATCGTTCCCGGGCCTGCCTCCACCAGATCGTCGCCGAGCTTGAAGGTAAGGGTGCCGGACACCACGAAGTAGATCTCCTCCTGGGTCTTGTGGTGGTGCCCGTAGCTGCCCTTCCCGCCCGTGTCGGGGGGCATGCGCCGGTGGGTGAAGGCCACCTGCTCGTTGCCCATCTCGGGCGTGGCCATGCGCATCTCGCCCGGATAGTCGCCGAGGACGTCCGGGATGTCCTCCAGCTTCCTGATCACGTAGTCGGCCATGCGGGGACCCTAACCGCTGGCATCCGGCGCAGCCCGCTAGCTCCAGGCGTCCCAGGCCTTCAGGGAGGGCAGCGGGTCGAAGGGGTGCCCGCCCTCGTACCAGCCCGGCGCGGTCCAGAGCTCGAAGTGGAGGTGGCAGGCAGTGGCGTTTCCGGTGCGCCCCACCGAGCCGATCCGCTGGCCGGTGTACACCCGGTCTCCCTTGCGGAACGGCGACGGCTCCGCGAGATGCATGTACGCGTAGTCGGTTCCGGTGGCGGACCCGTCGATCACGATGTAGTTGCCGGCTTCGCCGTGGTAGCCGCTGTACTGCACCCGCCCGCCGCGGGCCGCCACGAGCTCCCTGCCCACAGCGGGCCATGACGTCCTGGCCCTGGTGGCTGTGTCCGGCGCGGCCGGCGCCGAAGCGGGCGCCCGCGCGGCCGTAGTTGTGGCGGCCGCGGATCAAGAAGCGGTTCTCGTAGAGGTCGAACGAGTCGCGCGAGTAATCGCTCATTCGGGCGCTCCGGGCGACCGCGCCGTCGCCGCCCCAGGCCGTGACCCGGAACGAGTAACGGCCCGGGCGGGCGGAGGCGGGGCGAAGCCTTGCTCCAGACGATCGTCTGCACCGTCCCCGCCGCGGCCGGGGGCGCCCACGTCTCGACGACCGGGGCCGTCAGCCGCGCTCACCAGGTCGACCTTGATGCTCCTCGCCGAGCGCCCGGACAGTCGGTAAGGCCGAAGATCGTTAAGGTCAAGTGCATCCGCATGCCCGAGCCTGCGGGCCCGCTGGCGGCGGCCCCCGAGGCCGCGGTCGCGAGCGAGCAGGCGCCGAACGCGACCCCTGTCGCGAGGCGACCCACGTGGAAGCGGATGAACACCCTCTTCCGGCCTCTCTTTCTCCGGCCTACGGGGTTAGCTGTCGGGCTCGCGCCGAAAGAGCGGCGCTACGGCGGTGGAGTCGAGGCTCCGGTTCCGATTCGCCCCTTCGGAGGCCCGGGTTGACGCTCCGAATGGGTCCCCTGCTCCCCGGCGGCGACGGCGTCCGTCCGGGGACTTGGCAGGCTCGAATTTGACCGGGCAGTATACGTCCGCGCGGTCGCCGATCTCCTTCCCGTGTGCCACACTGTTCGACCGGCCGCCGCTCAAGTGGCGGCCTTGCGGCTATGAAGACCTACGTCGCCACACCGGCTACGCGTGAGCGGAACTGGCTCGTCGTGGACGCGAGCGGGCAGACGCTCGGTCGCCTTGCGACCAAGATCGCCGACGCCCTGCGGGGCAAGCGGAAGCCCGAGTACACCCCGCACTGCGACGTCGGCGACTTCGTGATCGTGGTGAACGCCGACAAGGTGGAAGTCACCGGCAAGAAGCGCGAGGAGAAGCTCTACTATCGCCACTCCGGCTATCCGGGCGGGTTGCGCAGCCGCAGCCTCGGCCAGATGCTCGAGCGCAGGCCGGAGGAGGTGCTGCGCCGGGCGGTGAAAGGGATGCTGCCCCGCACTCGACTGGGCCGCGCCCAGCTCCGCAAGCTGAAGGTTTACGCCGGCCCTGTCCACCCGCACGCGGCTCAGAAGCCGGAGCCGATGGAGCTCGCTGATTAGACGCGTAACGCAGAGAGATCGCGGATGAGAGAAGACGAACGCCAGGACGACCCGCAGCAGCCCGACGCCCACCAGCCCGAGGGCGACCAGCCCGAGGCTGAGCGGCCCGAGGCCGAGGCGGAGCGGCCCGACGCCGAGCGGCCCGAGGCCGAGCGGCAGGAGGACGTCCCTGGGGAGCCGGGGGAGGGGGCGCCAGAGCGGGAGCCCGAGGCCCCCCCGGCGGAGGAGGTCGCCGAGTCCGAGGCGGAGGAGCAGCCGCCCGAGGAGCGTCCCAGGCCCAGGCGCCGCCGCAGGAAGGAGGACGCCGGCCAGGAGGAGGTCATCCCGGGCGCCCACCTGGAGCCCGACCTGGTGCTGGAGGAGGAGCGCGAGGAGGCCGAGTACGGGGAGTACCCGGCCGCCGAGGTCGTCGAGGAGGCTCCGCCCGAGGAGGAGCCGGAGGAGGTGGAACAGCCCCCCGAGCCCGAGCCCGTCGCCCGGGAGCCGCTGGACCTGGCGGCCGACGCCCGCTACCGGGCGACGGGAAAGCGGAAAACCGCGGTCGCGCGGGTGACCCTGAAGCCCGGGGACGGCACGTACCAGATCAACGGCCGGCACCTGGACGAGTTCTTTCCGCGCATCAAGCTGCAGCGCATGGCACAGCAGCCGCTGGAGGTGGCCGGCTACGGCTCTCGCATGGACGTGGCCGCCCGCATCCATGGCGGCGGCGTGGCCGCCCAGGCCGGGGCGCTGCGGCACGGGATCGCCCGTGCGCTAGTGGAGGCCGACCCCAACCTGCGGCTCGAGCTCAAGCGGCGCGGCTACCTGACCCGCGACCCGCGTGTCAAGGAGCGCAAGAAGGCCGGCCTCAAGAAGGCGCGCAAGCGGCCCCAGTTCTCGAAGCGTTAGCTCTTCGCCCATGACGCGCAGGCTGTTCGGCACCGATGGCGTGCGCGGCGTCGCGGGCGAGTTCCTGACCGCGGACCTCGCGCTGGCGCTCGGCCGGGCCGCGGCCACCATCTCGCCGGCGGAGGCGCCGCAGGTGCTGATCGTCCGCGACACGCGCGAGTCGGGAGAGATGCTCGAAGCCTCGGTCGCGGCCGGCGTGGCGGCCGCCGGTGGTCATGCCCTGTTGGGCGGCGTGCTGCCGACCCCGGGCGCCGCGTTGCTGGTGCGCCGCTACGGCTTCGACCTGGCCGCGGTGGTGTCCGCCTCCCACAATCCCTACCGCGACAACGGGATCAAGTTCTTCGGCCCGGACGGCACGAAGGTCGACGATGCGCAGGAAGAGCGAATGGAGGAGCTGCTCGAGGCGCCCCCGCACCAGCCGATCGGCCGCGTACGGGAGCTGCACGGCGTCGCCGGGGACTACGTCCGGGAGCTCGAGCTGCGCTTCCGGGGGCTCGACCTGTCCGGGCGTCGCGTGCTGCTCGACTGCGCGAACGGCGCCAGCTACCGCGTGGCGCCGGAGGCCTTCCGCCGGCTCGGAGCGGACGTGGACGCGGTCGCGGCCGAGCCGGACGGGCGCAACATCAACGATGGCTGCGGCTCGACCCACGTGAACGGCCTCACCCGGCGCGTAGCGGAAGGCGGCTACGACGTGGGGTTCGCCTTCGACGGGGACGCCGACCGCGTGCTTGCCGTGGACCGGGCGGGAGCCGTCGTGGACGGCGACGAGCTGATGGCGCTCGCCGCCCTTCACCTGCGCCAGTCCGGGCGGCTGACCGGTGACGGGGTGGTCGTCACGGTCATGACCAACTACGGCTTCCACACGGCGATGGAGGCCGCGGGCATCGAGGTTGCGACGACGCCGGTGGGTGACCGCTATGTCCTCGCTGAGCTTCTGCGGCGTCGCTGGGCCCTGGGCGGCGAGCAGTCCGGCCACATCATCGACACGGGGTTCGTGCCAGCCGGCGACGGCACCGCGTCAGCCCTGCTCACGATGGAGGCGCTGCACGGACATGACCTGATGGACCGGGACGCCATGGAGAGGCTGCCACAGCGGCTCGTGAACGTGCGCGTCGCCGCCAGGGAGGCCCTGGACTCCGCAAAGGGGCTGTGGGACGCGGTGGAGCGTGAGTCCAGGGCACTCGAGGGCCGCGGGCGTGTGCTGGTGCGCTCCTCCGGGACCGAGCCCGTCGTCAGGGTCATGGTCGAGGCGCGTAACGCCGACGAATGCGAGGAGATCGCGGACAGATTGGCGAATACCGTCAAGTCGGAGCTAGGCTGACTGGCCTGCCATGTGCGGGATCATCGGATACGTAGGCGAGCGACCTTGCCGCGAGCTGATCCTCGAGGGGCTTCGCAAGCTCGAGTACCGCGGTTACGACTCGGCGGGATTGTCGCTGGTCGTGGACGGCTCGATGCACTCGGTGCACGCGGTCGGGAACCTGAAGCATCTCCAGGAGGCGCTGGCCTCGAACGACGGCAGCCTGGAGGGGTCGACCGGCATCGGCCACACCCGCTGGGCCACGCACGGACGCGTAACCCAGGAGAACGCGCACCCGCACGGGGACACCTCCAATCGGGTGCACATCGTCCTGAACGGCATAGTCGAGAACTGGTCCGAGCTCAAGCAGCGGCTCGAATCGAACGGGGCGGAGTTCACCTCCGACACCGACGCCGAGGTCGTCGCGCACCTGATCGCGCAGCACCTGGACGGTGACCTGGTCGCCGCCGTCCGCGCGGCCTACGACGAGCTGCGCGGCCACTACGCGTTCGTGGCCATGTCCGCCGACCACCCGGGGCTCCTGGTCGGCGCGCGCAAGGAGTGCCCGCTCGTCGTGGGAATAGGTGACGGCGAGAGCTTCATCGCCTCCGCGATCCCGGCGTTCCTGGCCGAGACGCGGCGGATCCAGCTCGTGGAAAACGGCGAGGTCGTCGCTGTCGAGCCCGGGGGTGCGCGCTTCGTCGACGCCGGCGGGGCAGCTGTCGATCGCGAGGTCAAGGAGGTCGACTGGGACGAGGACGCGGCCGAGAAGGGCGGCTACGAGACCTTCATGCTCAAGGAGATCCACGAGCAGCCGGCCGCGGTGGCCGAGACCGTCGCCGATCGCCTGGTGGGCGACGAGGTCAGGCTTGGCGACATCGGCATCTCGGAGGAGGAGCTCGCGGGCCTACGACGGGTCGTCGTCGTCGCCTGCGGGACTTCCTACCACGCCGGTCTCACCGGCCGCTATGCGATCGAGTGGTGGTCCCGCGTGCCGGTGGAGATGGACATCGCCTCCGAGTTCCGCTACCGCAACCCGGTGATCGACGAGCGCGATCTCGTCGTCGGCATCTCCCAATCCGGCGAGACCGCCGACACCCTGGCGGCGATGCGGTTGGCGCGCGAGCGAGGGGCGAAGGTGCTCGCGATCACCAACATCATGGGCAGTCAGGCCACTCGGGACGCCGACGGCGTGCTGTTCACGCGGGCCGGGCTCGAGATCGGCGTGGCAGCCACCAAGACCTTCGTGGCGCAGGTGGCGGTGATGTACCTGCTGGCGCTCAAGCTCGCCGCGCTCCGGGGGACGCTCGAGCCGGAGGTGATGCGCCGTCTGGTCGGTGAGCTGCGCGAGCTGCCGCGCTCGATCGAGGCCCTCCTCGCCGAGGTCGACGAGCCGGTGAGGCAGATCGGGCGCCACTGGAAGGACTCGAGCTTCTTCCTCTACCTGGGCCGCCACGTGGGCCTGTCGGTCTGCCTCGAGGGCGCCCTCAAGCTCAAGGAGATCTCCTACATCCCGACAGACGCCTATGCCGCGGGTGAGATGAAGCACGGTCCGATCGCCCTGCTCGACGAGCGGACCCCGGTGGTGTGCGTGGCAACCGAGTCGCCGGTGCTCGAGAAGGTCCTGTCGAACATCGCGGAGGTGCGCGCCCGCGGCGCCCACGTGATCGCGGTCGCCACGAGGGGCTCCAAGCAGGTGGCGGAGCACGCCGAGGAGGTCGTCTACGTGCCGCGCACGGACTGGCTGCTGCAGCCGATCCTGGCAGTCATCCCGCTTCAGCTGCTCGCCTACTACATCGCCCGCGCGCGCGGGCTGAACGTCGACCAGCCGCGCAACCTCGCGAAGACGGTGACAGTTGAGTGATTGGGGGGCGATCCGGCCGAAGGCCGGACGTAGCGGGGCGAAGCCCCCCTGGATCGGCCTGGACCTCCTCGACGTCCAGCGTCTCGAGCGCGCCCTGGAGCGCCGACCCAGGCTTGCCGAGCGGCTCTTCACCGACGCCGAGCGCGAGTACGCTCGCGTCCGCGCACGACCGGTCCAGCACCTGGCCGCGCGCTTCTGCGCGAAGGAGGCGGTGGCCAAGGCGCTCGGCCTGCAGGGCTGGAGCTTCCGCGACGTGGAGGTGGTCGCCACGGGGGCCGCCCCGGAAGTGCGACTGAGCGGCAGGGTCGCCGAGCGGGCGGATCAGCTGGGTGCGGCCGTTTCGTTATCGCTGACCCACACCGGCACCACCGCGGGCGCGGTCGCCCTCATAGGGCGCGCCGGTAACGGACCTCCCTGACGTCTCCGAACTCGTGCCGGAGCTGCTGGGCGCCGTCGAGCGCGAACCCGAGCCGCTCGTAGAAAGCGCTGGCAGGGGCGTTCTCGGCCGCCGACCCAGAGGGTCACCTCATGGAAGCCCCTTCCTCGAGCTCCGCCAGCGACTGCTCGACCAGCCCTTCTACCCACCCCGCACCGCCAAGCCGATGGGGTTCTCCCCACCCCGCACCGCCAAGCCGATGGGGCGACGAAAAGCACGTAGATCTCTCCCGCACTCGCCCGGCCTCATCATCGCGGCTGGCACCGAAGACGCAGAAGCCGCGGAGCTCGCCGTCGATCTCCGCGACGAGGCGACCGCGGGCGGGGTCCGCGAAGCGCTCGCGCATCCGTTCCGCGAGCACCTCCGGCGAGCGGGTCAGCTCGGGCGGCACGATGCCCGCAAACCCCTCACGCCAGCCTGCCGAGTGCAGGCCGCAATCGCCTCGATGTCCTCTGCGGTGGCTCTGCGGATGCTCGTCACTGTTCGAGATGGACCTGGGCTCTTTGAGGCCCGCATCTCGGGCCCGGAAGAGCCCAGGTCCGAAACTGGGCAAGATGCCGACATGCTCCCCGACTGGCTCGATCCCCTCTTCGAGGCGGCCGAGATGCGCGCGTCGGACGCCTGGGCGATCGAGCAGCAGGGTGTTCCCTCCCTCGACCTGATGGAGCGGGCGGGGGCGGGCCTCGCCCGAGTCACCGCAGCCGCCTCCGGGCCCGGTCCGGTGAGGGTGGTGGTCGGCAAGGGCAACAACGGCGGCGACGGCCTGGTCGCCGCGCGGCTCCTGCGGGAGGAGGGTCGCGAGGTCGACGTGCTCGCCGCGGCCGACCTAGAGGGGCTCATGGGCGATGCGGCGACCAACTTGGAACGGCTGCCGGGCGAGCGGCCCGAGCCGTTCGACCGGGAGCGCCTGGAGGGCTCGGGCGCCGTGGTGGACGCGCTGCTCGGCACCGGGTTCGAGGGCGAGCCGCGGGAGCCGATCAGGGGTGCGATAGCGGCGATCAACGACCAGCGCTCGCCGGTCGTGGCCTGCGACGTGCCCTCGGGCGTCAACGCCAGCACCGGCGAGATCGAGGGGGAGGCGGTGCGCGCCGTCGCAACCGCGACCTTCCACGGGTCGAAGCTCGGTCTGCATGTGGCTCCCGGCGCCCTGCATGCCGGGAAGGTCGAGATCGTCGAGATCGGCATCCCGCGCGGCGCTCCCTCGGGCGAGCGCGCCGGGCTCATATCGGAGTGCGTGCTCGGGCTCTTTCCGCCCCGGTCGCGCGAAGGCTCGAAGTTCACCTCGGGCGTGGTGGTCGTGGTGGGCGGCTCGGCCGGGCTCACGGGTGCGCCGACGATGGCCGCCCGAAGCGCCCAGCGCGCCGGCGCGGGCTACGTGCAGGTCGCGGTGCCGGCGCCGGCCCAGCAGGCGGTGGACCTGCGGCTGCTCGAGCAGATGAGCCGTGCGCTCCCACACGAGGACGGGGCCCATACGCCCGCCGGCGTAGAGGTGGTCGAGGAGATGGCGCGGCGCGCCGGCGCCGTGGTACTGGGACCCGGGCTCGGGCGCTCCGAGCCGGCGCTCGAGTTCGCTCGTCTAGCGGCGCGGGCGGTCGACGCGCCGCTCCTGATCGACGCCGACGGGCTGAACGCCCACGCCGGGGCCCTCGAGTCGCTCGCGGAGCGCGGCTCGCCGACCATCCTCACGCCGCACGAGGGCGAGTTGGCCAGGCTGCTCGGGGTCGATTCCGGCGAGGTAAGTGCCCATCGCCTGGCCCATGCCCGGGAGGCAACCGAGCGCAGCGCGGCAGTGGTGCTGCTGAAAGGTGACGACACCATCGTGGCCGTTCCGGGCGGGCCCGAGGCGATCAGCCCGGGCGGCACGCCGGCCCTCGCCACCGCCGGCACCGGTGACGTCCTGTCCGGCCTGATCGGCGCGCTGCTCGCCAAGCGGCTTGGCGCCCTGGAGGCTGCCGCGCTCGGGACCTTGGCCCACGTACGGGCCGGCCGCGCGGCGGCCGAGCGCTACGGCGTGGACCACGTGATGGCCGGCGACGTCATCGAAGGCCTTCCCGCCGGGCTGTCCCGGTAAGGTCGGCGCCGTGGCCCGCGTGGTGCGCGACATCATGGACTCACAACCGGAGACGGCCAGCCCGGGAGCGCTCGCCTCCGAGTGACCGTCGAACGGGCGCTGGCGCGGATCGACGTCGGGGCGATCGAGCGCAACTGTGCCCAGCTCCGCTCGCTGCTGACGGGGAACGCGGAGCTCTGCGCCGTGGTCAAGGCGGACGGGTACGGGCATGGCGCCGTGTGGGCGGCCCGGGCCGCACTGGCCGGCGGCGCGAGCTGGCTGGGGGTGGCCACGGCTGCCGAGGCGGAGGACCTCCGGCGGCACGGGCTCCCCGGCCCCATCCTCGTGATGGGCGCCCTGACGCCGGAGGAGGTGCGAGCCGCCCTCGAGGCGGACGCGGACGTCGTCGCCTGGAAGCAGGAGTTCGTGCGGCTGCTGGCGGAGCGGGCGCCGCCGGGGACGAGGGCGCCGCGCGTGCACGTGAAGCTCGACACCGGCATGGGGAGGCTCGGCACGAGCGATCCCGACGAGGCACGCGCGGTTGCCGCCGCGGCGGCGTCGGACGAGCGCCTCGTGCTCGCCGGGCTCATGACCCACTTCGCCACGGCGGACGAGCCCGAGGACGAGCACTTCCCCTACCAGCTCGAGCGCTTCTCCCGGTTCGCGGCTGAGATGCGAGAGAGCTACCCCGGTCTGAGGGTCCATGCGGCCAACAGCGCGGCCACCTACCG
>DATFQM010000064.1:0-9089 GCA_035264265.1 Thermoleophilaceae bacterium | reverse complement strand
ATCTCGTCGATCCGCCGCGCGACCGTCCTCAGCGAGTCGACGTCGGGCGCGACGGCGAGCTGGTCGAGGTGCTCCCCCTGATCGGAGAGCAGGCAGACGTCTAGCTTGCTTCGACTTAGGTCGAGTCCAGCGTGCAACATGTGAGCGGGCCTCCTTGGTGCTCGTTTTCGGTGAACACGGCAAGCGTGTCAGCGGGAGGCCCTTCTTCATGGCAGTCCGTTGTTCCTCTCGATCGCCTTCCTGGCGCCCCACATGGAGGGCTCGAACATGCAGGCCGTGACCGACATGGGCGTCCGACCAGCTCCGCGCCACCGGGAGCTCCTTGCGCAGGCCCGCCTGCCGCGCCCCCGCTCGTTCAACGAGCGCGACGTGTCCGACAAGCCCCGCTCGATCCGGCGGCGGCGCCGGCTCCGCTCCGACGACGTCGCGGACATCACCGATCGCTACCGCCAGCGCCAGGAGTCGCTGCCGGCCGTGGACGAAGCCGTTGAGCAAGTGGTCCAGGAGCTGGCGCGGGCCGGGCAGTTGGATCGGACGTACCTGATCTTCACATCTGACAACGGCTTCATGCAAGGCGAGCATCGGGTGCCCAGCGGGAAGCTGCTCCCTACGATCCCTCAACCCGCGTCCCCCTCCTCCTCCGCGGTCCCGGCATACCCGCGGGCCAGGTCTCCGACGAGCTCGTCGGGAACATCGACTTGGCGCCCACGGTCCTCCAGATCGCGGGCGCCGCCCCGAGGAAGCCGTTGGACGGACGCTCACTGCTCCCCTTCGCGCGCGACCCCGAGCTGCTGTCGCGGAGGCCGCTGCTGCACGAGACGGGAGGCCGTCGCTACGTGCCGGGCGCGGACGTCGACTCCGGCGAGCGCCCGCCAGCCGGCGGCAGTTCACCTATCGCGCGGTCCGCACGCGGCGCTGGCTGTGGGTGGAATACCGGGGACGGGCCCGCGAGCTGTACGACCTGACACGGGACCCCGCGGAGCTGCGCTCCCGCAACGCAGACCCGCGCTACCGGCGGACGCGGACGGCGCTTCACAGGCGCTCCGTCGCCTCTCCCACTGCAGGGGACAGAGCTGCGGCAGGCCTATCAGAGCGATCCCGCGCTCGGCCCGCCGGCGGCGCTAGAGGCCCAGCTCCGTAGGCGGTGTGGGCGCCCGGCCCGCCGGCGGTGCTAGAGGCCCGCTCCACACGGCGCCCTGACATTCCGGCAGATATATCGCCGCGAGCTCAGGCACTCTCGACATCGCGGCTAGCTATCCTCCGAGGCAAGCACAACAGGGGTGCTCGCGGGAAAGCGGGCTGAGATAGCGCCCTCCACTGAATTCGCCCGGCGCTGACCCTTCGAACCTGTGGGGTAATGCCCGCGGAGGGAGTGATGCATACACAAGCCGAGGCTCCCGAGAGGGAGCCTCTCTCGGTAGACGGCACGGGCGTCGCGCTGACCGGCGTGGAACGCGGCTATCGCGGCCGGCGCCGCGAGGTCGTCGCGCTATCGGGGCTCGACCTCCAGGTCCGGGCCGGCGACGTGGTGGCGGTCGTCGGCCCCTCCGGATGCGGGAAATCGACCCTTCTCGAGCTCGCCGCGGGCCTTCAAGAGCCGGACGAGGGCGCCGTCGTCGCGATGGGCGCGAGCGACGCAGCTGGGCGCCGCACCGCCTGCGCCTACATGCCGCAGCGCGACCTGCTGCTTCCCTGGCGGGACAGTCTCGGCAACGCCGCCCTCGCGCTCGAGTGCCAGGGCGTGCGGAACTCCGAGGCGCGTCGCCGCGCCGCGCCGCTATTCGACCGCTTCGGGCTTGCGGACTTCGAGCACGCGCGGCCGGCCGACCTGTCCGGAGGCATGCGGCAGCGCGTGGCCTTCATGCGCGCCCTCCTGCCCGGCAGGCCGGTTCTGCTGCTCGACGAGCCGTTCGGGGCCCTCGACTCGATCACCCGCGCCTCGATGCAGGCCTGGCTGGCCGAGGCGCTGACGGAGGAGCCCCGCACCGTGCTGCTCGTGACGCACGACGTGCAGGAGGCGCTCTTCCTATCCGATCGCGTAGCGGTCCTGTCACCCCGCCCCGGCCGTGTCGTCGCTGAGCTCGAGGTGACGCTGCCGCGGCCGCGCTCCCGCAGAGCGGTCGTCACCGATCCCGAGTTCGGCCGGCTCGAACGGCTCGCCCTGGAGGCGCTCGGGGCATGAGGCGCTACGCGCTCGCCGGCTTGCTGTTGGGCCTGTTCGTCCTCGCGTGGCAGGGAGTGGCCTCCCTCAACGCGGTCGACGACCTCACGCTCGCCTCCCCCGTCGAGACCATGCGGGCGTTGCGCGACGACTGGTCCCTCCTCATGGACAATGCCGGCGTCACGCTCGTCGAGGTGCTCCTGGGCCTGGCGATCTCGATCGCCGCCGGCGCGGGCTCCGCGGTTGCCATGCACATCTGGCGTCCGCTACGCGAGGCCGCCTATCCGCTGCTCGTGGCGTCCCAGGCGATCCCGATCGTGGTGCTCGCCCCGATCTTCGTGCTGGCCTTTGACTATGGAATGGGGCCGAAGCTCGCGATCGTCGCGCTGATCTGCTTCTTCCCGATTACGGTCAACGTCCTGGACGGGCTGCGGAGCGTCGAGCCCGAGCTGCTGAAGCTGATGCGAAGCCTGGGCGCATCCCGCCTCCAGTCGCTCGTCAAGGTGGAACTGCCGTCGGCTCTGCCCTTCTTCTTCAGCGGGCTTAGGATCGCAGCCACCGTGTCGGTGATCGGCGCGGTGTTCGGCGAATGGGCCGGCGCCGACGAAGGGCTCGGCCGGCTCGTCCTGCTGGGCAACAACCAGCTCCAGACGCCGCGGGTATACGCGGGGATAGTGATCCTGACCGTGATGGCCGTGGCGCTCTTTGCGCTGGCCGGTCTCGCGGAGCGGCTCGTCTGTCCCTGGAACCGAAAGGAGGCCCCATCCGCTTGACCCGACCGCTGCTCGCCGCGCTCGCTCTGCTGGCGGTACTCGTCACCACTGGCTGCGGCGAGAAGAAGGAGGTGCTCGAGCCGAAGGGCTCGAAGCAGCTCGAGCTGTTGCTCGACTTCTTCCCGAACGCGGACCACGCAGGCATCTACGCGGCCCAGGCCGACGGCTACTTCAAGCAGGCCGGCCTCAACGTGAAGATCCGGCAGCCGGCGGACCCCTCGGCCCCGCTCAAGCAGGTCGCCGCCGGGCGCGTGGACCTGGCGATCTCCTACGAGCCGGAGGTGCTGCGGGCACGGGACAAGGGCCTCCGCGTGGTGGCGGTCGGGGCGCTGGTGAACAAGCCGCTCACCTCGATCATCTCGCTCCCGCGGGCCCACGTCCGCCGACCGGCGGACCTGAAGGGCAAGACCGTGGGCACCGCCGGGATCGACTACCAGACCGCTTACCTGCGCACGATCCTGGTCGATGCCGGCGTCGACCCCCGGACGGTCAAGCAGCGCAACGTGGGCTTCAACCTCAACCCCGCGCTGCTCACGAAGAAGGTCGACGCCACGCTCGGTGGCTACTGGAACTACGAGGGCACGGAGCTGCGGCTACAGGGCCGCAAGCCGCGAATCATCCCCGTCAACCGGGCCGGGGTGCCCTCCTACGACGAGCTCGTGCTGGTGGCGGGCGAGGAAGCCCTTCACCGGGACCAGGCCAAGATCCGGGCCTTCATCGGCGCGCTCTCGCGGGGCGCCCGCGCGCTGCGCCGCAATCCCGACAAGGGCATCCAGGGTCTCCTCGAGGCGAACCCCGACCTCGATCCGAAGCTCCAGCGCGCCGCGGTGAAGGTCACGCTGCCGCTCTTCTTCCCCCCGGAGGGCAAGCCGTTCGGCTACCAGGATCCGGAGGCGTGGGAGCGGTTCACGGGCTGGATGCGCGACAGCAAGCTGCTCGTAAAGACGGCTAGCGCAAAGGACGCGTTCACCAACGAGCTGCTGCCCGGCTCGGGGCTGTCGGGCCGGGGTCAGTGCTGTAGCGCCGCCGCGCCCGGGAGCCGGCTCCGGGCGATCGCGGGATCGCGCAGGACCGCGGTGCGGACGCGCTCTAGGCCTGGTCCAGATCCAGCGCCACCGAGTTGATGCAGTAGCGCTGGCCCGTCGGGCCCGGGCCGTCGGGGAAGACGTGTCCCAGGTGCGAGCCGCAGCGGGCGCAGAGCACCTCGGTCCGGGTCATCCCGAGGCTGTGGTCCTCCTCAAGCTCGACGGCGTCGGCCACCGATGGCTCCGTGAAGCTCGGCCAGCCGGTACCGGAGTCGAACTTCGACTCCGAGCTGAACAGCTCGTTGCCACACGCCCCGCAGCGGTAGATGCCGTCCTCCTTCGAGTAGGTGTAGGCCCCGGTGAACGGCGGCTCGGTCCCCTTCTGGCGCAGCACCTCGTAGCGCTCCGGCGACAGCTCCTCGCGCCACTGCTGCTCTGTCTTGTCGATCCTCTCCATAGCCATGGTTCGATGGTATTCACCGCCGGTTACTAGCCCGAGTCGCCAGTGGCCAGTCGCCAGGAAGGGAGCCTCCGCCCTGGCGACTGGAGACGGGAGACTGACGACTTGAAATTAGCGCTTGAGCAGGTGGACGTCTACGAGGAAGGAGCGGGTGGCCGCGATCTCGATGGCGCGCTCGCGCCGGCGCCCCAGCGCGAGGACGCTCGGCGAGCGCCGCGGACGGCGCAGGACCCTCGCCAGCATCCAGGCTGCCACTCCGGCCAGGAAGCCGATGGTGCCGGCGGCGACCACAGCGGGCAGGGGCGGTGGCAGCGGGCGCTCGATCACACGCGGCTCGGCCAGCACCGGGAGCGGCCGGACGTCGGCATCGGGCTGCTCGGAGGGGGCGCGGTGCTCGGCGGGCTCGGGCATCGGTCCGGCGAGTCTACCCACGCGAGCGGCGTTTAGGCGAGCGCCCGCTCGTAGACCCGGTAGCGCTTGGCGATCTTGCCCCCCATCGCCTCCATTCCGCGGTTCATCGACCTATTCGTCTCGAGGATCCAGCCCATCTCGCCCCACTTCACGCGGTGCCATTCCGCCGTGTCGAAGTGCTCTATGTAGAGGCCCGCTGCCACCCCCGTGTGCTGGTACTCGCGCTTCACCCCGAGGAAACCCACCCGGCAGCGGTCGATGATCCGGCGCCTGCGCAGGAAGTGCCACCAGCCGGACGGCAGGATGCGGCCGTTCATCCGCCTCAGCACCTGGTTGATGTCCGGCACCGTGATCGCCACCCCTACCGGCTTGCCCTCGGCGGTCTCGGCGATCATGAACCAGGCCGGATCGAAGACCAGCTGCAGCTCCTGCGCGTACGCGTCGACGTCCTCCTTCGAGTACGGGACGAAGCCCCAATTGCGCTTCCAGGCCTCGTTGTAAATTTCCCGGAAAGCCTCGAGGTCACGGCGCAGCGTGCGGCGCCGCATGTGGCGGATCCGGATGCCGTGCTCCGGCTCCAGCTTCTCCGCCAGCTCGAAGAGGACGGGGAGGATCTTCTTCCGGTCGGAGATGTACAGCTCCCACATCCACAGGTCGACGGCCTTCTCGAGGCCCGCCTCCTCGCAGAGCCTCCGGTAGTAGGGCGGATGCCAGGGCTGCTTGACCATGGGCTCGCGCTCGAAGCCCTCACAGAGGATCCCCGCCTCGTCGTTCATGCTGAAGTCCATCGGCCCGACCATGCGGTCGCAGCGGCGCTCGCGGAGCCAGCCGGAGGCGGCCCCCAGCAGGGCCCTGATCGCCTCGAGGTCCTCCTCCAGCTCGAGAAATCCGAACATTCCCCAGTGGTTCTCGTGGTAGTCGTTGAACGCGCGGTCGATCTGGGCGCTGATGCGCCCCACCACGCGGCCGTCCCGGCGGGCCAGGAACAGCCGGGCCTCGGCGTGCTTGAAGTAGGCGTTGAAGCGCGGGCTCAGGAAGAGCCGGCGCTCGAGCCGCAGCGGGGGAACCCACTGGGGGTCGTTAGCATGCAGCCGGAACGGAAGCTCGATGAACTCCCGCCGCTCGCGGCGCGAGGAGACCGGGTTGACCTCGAGCGACACGGCGCGGCACTGTAGCGATGCCCACTGCGACGGATCTCTTCGAGAAGGCACGCACTCACGAGCGGCTGGAGCAGCTCCAGGTCGCGCGTCAGCTCGACCTTCTGCCTTACTTCCGCCTGCTCGAGGGACAGGCCGGGCCGATGGTGGAGATGGAGGGGCGCAGCCGGATCATGCTGGGGGGCAACAACTACCTCGGACTGACCGGCGACGAGCGGGTCAAGCGTGCCGCGCACGAGGCGCTCGAGCGCTACGGCACGGGCGTCACCGGCTCGCGCTTCATGAACGGCACCCTGCCGATCCACCTGCAGCTGGAGAGCGACCTCGCGGATTGGACGGGGGAGCCGGACGCCCTGGTCTACACCGCCGGCTACCTGGCGAACGTCGGCTGCATCGCGACATTGCTCGACCCGGGTGACACCGTGATCTGCGACGCCGGCGATCACGCCTCGATCCTCGACGCGGTATCGATGTCCCGGGCGCGCATCCGCCCCTTCCGGCACGGGCGCCTGGACAAGCTGGAGACCATGCTGGAGCGTGCGGAGGGCGACGGCGGCGGCGTCCTCGTGGTGGTGGACGGGGTCTTCTCGATGGAGGGTGACCTGGCCGACGTCCCCGAGGTCGCACGCCTCTGCCGGGAGCACGGCGCGCGGCTGATGGTCGACGAGGCCCACGGCGTGGGCGTGCTGGGGGCCCGGGGCACGGGGGCGAGCGAGGCGTACGGCGTGGAGGAAGAGGTCGACCTGCGGATGGGGACGTTCTCGAAGTCCCTCGCCTCCTGCGGCGGCTTCATCGCCGGCCCGGCGGAGGTGATCGACTTCCTGCGCGTGCAGTCGCGCTCCTTCATGTTCACGGCGTCGGCTGTGCCGGCGGCCGTGGGCGCGGCGCTGGGTGCGCTGCGGATCATCCGCTCCCCCGAGGGCCCGGAGCTGTTCGCTCGCGTGCTGGCGAACGCCCGATACCTGCACGACAGCCTCCGGGAGCTCGGCTATCAGGTGCTCGAGCCCACGCGCATGCCGGACGGATCGGAGCTCGTCACGCCTATCGTGCCGGTGGTCATCGGGGACGACTGGCGCGCGGTGCTGTTCTGGAAGACCCTCTACGACGCCGGCGTCTACGTGAACGTGGCCCTGTACCCGGCAGTGCCGCGGGGTGGCGCGCTCCTCCGCACGAGCGTGATGGCCACGCACGAGCGCGAGCAGCTCGATCGCGCGCTCGACGCGTTCGAGCGCGTCAAGGGCACGGTGCCCGACGAGCCTCCGGCGCAGGTCCCCTCCTCCTGAGAAAGTCAGCATCGCGACGATCGTCCGCGAGGCACCCATCACGGTCAGAGGGCCGCTAGAGCGGGCGCGGATGACGGTCCAAGATCTGAAGCGCCCTGGTACGGATCAGATCGAGGTTCTGCTGAAGTCGGCCGCCGGCTGCGCGCCTCGGCACGGGGCATGCGCCCAGAGGCCTGAGGGCAGACTCGCGCGCCTCCTCCGCGCGTCCCCGGGCTACCTCCCAGTTGATCAGGGAGCTCATCAGGCCGTCTCGGCGGCGTGCCGCCAGGCCCGCAGACGGATGAAGCCCAGGTGCCGGTTCTGTTGACCGGCCCGCATCCGAAGCAACTGCACGAGCTCGGCGGTCGGGTGGAAGGGATCCGCTACCGCGTCGCCACTGTCCAGCGCGACGGCGGCACGCAGTTCGTCGTCTACGAAGCCCAGCAGCGCGTCGCCCCTGGGCACTGAGCGGCTGTCCAGATCCGCCAGCCGGCTGATCTCCGGGCGGTCCGCCTCGGTCGAGTACCTGATCGTGATCTCTCCGCCCATCTCGGCCCCCTTCTCCTGATCTCTCCCCTGAAACGATCCTGCGTCCCGGTCTGTGAGGTCGTAACCACTGTTCGTCATTAGGAGGTATGGTACACCAGCGAAATGCTTTTGCAAGTTACGAAGTGCTGATACCCTCCATTAGCGACGCTTCTCACCTAACCGCCCCCCCCGAAGCGATGGATAGTCACGAGTCAACCAAGCCCGCCCCTGAGCCGCTCGCGCTGGTGCAGCGGTTCGTGAACAGCCTTGACTACGACGACCGCGACGAGGAGCTCGGCACGCCGGACGACCTGCGCGACTGGCTGGCGGAGCGCGGGCTCATGGGCTCCGACGAGCAGGTGAGCGAAGGCGATCTTCGACGTGCGATCGACGTCCGCGAAGGCCTCAGGGCGCTGCTGCTGACGAACAACGGCGAGGCGCTCGACGGACACGCCGTAGAGCGACTCCAGCGCGCGGCGAGCCGCGCCGGGGTGAAGGTCAGCTTCACGGAGGAAGGGCAGCCGGAGCTGGTGCCCGACGCCGTTGGCGTAGACGGGGCGATCGGCCGGCTAATGGCGATCGTGGCCGCGGCGGCCCGCGACGGGTCCTGGCAGCGGCTCAAGGCCTGCCCCCGGGACAACTGCATGTGGGCCTTCTACGATCGCTCGAAGAACCGCTCGGGCCGCTGGTGCAAGATGGAGGTCTGCGGCAACGTGGAGAAGGCGCGCTCGTATCGCGAACGGCACAAGCCCGCGGCCGCCTAGACCAGCCGCTTCCCGGCTATACGGCGAGGCCGTACCCGCTGAGCCTGGCGCCCTGGGGCGGTGCTGGCCGCGGGCGAGCCTACGTCCCGACGGTCAGGACGATCTTCCCGCGGGTGTGTCCGGACTCGCTGAGCTCGTGTGCCCGCTGGACCTCGGTGAGCGGAAGCACGTCCATGAGCTCCACGCGCACCTCGCCGCCGGCGACCAGATCGGCGATCCGAACCAGCTGCTGTGGGTTCGTGCTCATGACGAGCAGCTCCGCTCGCACCCCGCGCTCTCCCGCGGCCTCCTCCGGCGGCGGGCCGGCGATCGTGACGAGGATGCCTCCCTCGCGCACGGTGGGCAAGAGCGACTGCGTCGTGTCGCCGCCGACCGTGTCAAACGCGACGTCGACGCCGCTCACCGCCTCGGCGACATCCTGCTGCGTGTAGTCCACGTACTGCTCGGCGCCGAGGCTGAGCACGAAGTCGCGGTTACGCGACGACCCGGTGCCGATCACCCGCGCGCCTCCAAGCTTCGCGACCTGCACCGCGAAATGGCCGACGCCG
>DATFQM010000063.1:0-14121 GCA_035264265.1 Thermoleophilaceae bacterium | reverse complement strand
AGAGGTCGCGAAGTTCCGGAGCCGCATCGTGGGCCATCCGCACCGCGAGATCTTCCGAGTCGCCGTGTCCAAGGGCATCAAGGGCGGGGTCGAGCTGCTCGAGGACGCCAGCTGAGTCCTCACCAAAGCCACGAGCTGGCCAGCGCCGCCGTCGTCGTGGACGGTGCCGCGGCCCTACGCCGTAGGCGAACACCTGGGAAGGGTGACCCAGCGCTCCGTCTGCCCGATTGCTCGGGGCCGCATCCGCGAAGCCAGCATCGGGACGAGCCCCCGGCGGCGGCATGACGTACTTCCGCCCAGGCTGCTAACGGATTGACTAACGAACGCGTGAGTACTGGCCGTCACGGACCGCCACGGTGGCGGTGAGTCCAAAGGCGAATCCCCTGCAAATCGCCAACGACGCGATGTCAGCCGACATGCGGCGTCACGGCGCTGCCAGATGTACTACATCTGACAGGGCTCGCTCCGTAGAGCCCGTTTCCGCGGCCCAGAGCGGAATCCGAGCCCCCTCCAAAAGCGCCCGCAACCCTGACGGCCTGCCTGCGCGGACCGTTCGCGAGGACGCATCTCAGCAAGCAACAGTCTCGCGACCCCGTACAGCGCCGACGTGAAAAGCTCGCCGCCCGGCGCCGCCAGCGGAGCCAGGCGGTGACGAGTGTCCTCGACATCGATGCGGACGAGCTGCGGGGCGCGCTGGCTGATGCGGCTGAGCGCGGCCGACGCGGTGCCCAGAGGCTGCTCGACCTGGCGCTGGAGGAGCTTGAGGCGGAGGGCGATCTCTCGGTGATCACGCGGTTGGCCGCGAAGCGTACGTAGACGTCTGAAGGTAGCCGAACGGCCCGTAGCCGATCGACGTTCGGGCGCGACCTACTCCCGGGATGAAAATGGGCTCGAGCCCATGGTCCGCGTCCGGTGCGGCAGTTAGCGTCGTCGGCACCGGGACAGGGCTTTCGGGAGAACGCAGACGGGCAGGCCGCTCTTGCACCTCGAAGTGCCAGTCGTCGAACGTGCTGAGCCACTCGCCGAGCCACTTCATCACGCGGCCCGGATGAGCGGCGGCCTCCAGGCCCGCAACGTCGCCTGCAAGGGGGAGCCGCCAGCCTGGATACTCTCGCAGCGTGGACGTCTCCCCGCCCGCCCGGGCGATTCCGGACAGCCTGGCCGACCTGGCCGGCAACACCCCGATGGTCCGTCTTAGCCGTGTCGCGCCCGATTGCGGGGCGGAGCTCGTCGGGAAGCTCGAGGCCTACAACCCGGCGGGCAGCGTGAAGGACAGGATCGGCGTGGCGATGATCGAGGCCGCCGAGGGCGAGGGAAGGATCGAGCCGGGCAAGACCACGATCGTCGAGCCCACTTCGGGCAACACGGGCATCGCCCTCGCCTTCGTCTGCGCGGCGCGCGGTTACGAGCTGGTGCTGACCATGCCTCAGGGGATGAGCCGTGAGCGGGAGAGCCTGCTCCAGCTGTACGGCGCCACGGTGTCGGTGGTCGAGTCGATGGGTGGGATGGATGAGGCGGTGGACGCCGCCCGGAGGATCGCCGACGAGCGCCCGGACTGCTTCATTCCCGACCAGTTCTCCAACCCCGCGAACCCGGAGATCCACCGCCGCGCGACGGCCGAGGAGATCTGGCGGGACATGGACGGCAAGGTCGACGCCCTCGTGGCCGGGGTGGGCACGGGGGGGACGATCACCGGAGCCGGTGAGCGGCTCAAGGAGCGAAATCCAGACCTGCATGTGGTAGCGGTGGAGCCGAGGTCCTCAGCCGTGCTCTCCGGCGGTCCCCCCGGGCCACACAAGATCCAGGGCATCGGAGCCGGCTTCGTGCCCGCGGTGCTCAACCGCGAGGTGATAGACGAGATCATCGCCGTTGACGACGAGGACGCGCTCGAGACCGCTCGGCTCAGCACGCGAAGAGAGGGCGTGCTCGTGGGCATCTCGGCTGGTGCGGCCCTGTGGGCGTCGATCCAGATCGGGTCGCGGCCCGAGTTCCACGGCAAGCGGCTCGTTGCCGTGATGCCTGACTCAGGCGAGCGATACATCTCGACGCCGTTTTTCGCCACGTAACATCAAGCCGATGCTTGGCGTAGGGACCCTTACCCGCGTGGCGCGGGAGCTGCGAGAGGACCTCGCCGCGGCGCAGGAGCGTGACCCCGCGGCGCGCACCGTCGGCCGGGTCGAGATCCTCCTTACCTACGGGGGTGTTCAGGCGCTGCTGTCTCACCGCATGGCCCACACCCTCCACGCCGCCGGAGTGCCGCTGGTGCCGCGCGTGCTGGCGAACCTGGTTCGCGTGACCACCGGCGTGGAGATCCACCCGGCGGCGCGGATCGGACGCTCGCTATTCATCGACCACGGCGCGGGCGTCGTGGTGGGCGAGACCGCGGAGATCGGCGACGACGTCACTCTCTATCAGGGGGTGACCCTCGGCGGCACGGGCTTCCAGCGGGGCAAGCGTCACCCGACGATCGGCGACGACGTCGTGATCGGCTCGGGCGCCAAGGTGCTGGGCCCCGTCAACGTCGGCGCTCGCTCCAAGATAGGCGCGAACTCGGTGGTCATCCACGACGTCCCCGAGAACTCGACGGTGGTGGGCAATCCCGGTCATCCGGTGCGCGTCGACGGCAGGCGCCCACGGGGACCGGACGCCGACTGGGTCCACCTGCCCGACCCCGTGGCCGAGGCGATCAAGGGCTTGTCGGAACGACTGACGGAGATCGAGCATCTCCTCGCCGAGCAGAGGGGACGCAAGCCCGAGACGCCCGCGGACGTGCGCCCGCTGCGCCCCCGGCAAGGCCCGGATCCTGCCGGCGGCTAGTAGTACACCGTGCGAGTCCGGTGGCGCGGCACCGCCTTGTAGCGCGGCGCCTGCCCTCTGTTCCAGAGCATCACGTCGAGGACTCGCGGCGCGAGGCTCAGCGCGGCGGCGATCGCCTCGCACGCGTGTACCGCGCAGGCCCTGATCTCGCGCTCCTCGTGGCCGGGCGGCAGCAGCTCGCCAGAGTCGATGTGGGCGGCGAGGCGCTCCTCGTATACGAGTACCCCGTCCATCCGCAGCACGTGCGGCACGACGTTGTCGGCGAAGATCGTCAGGCGATCGATGTCGTCGAACTCCACGACGCGGGCGAGTGCCAGGTCGTTGGCGGTGATCTGCGCGCGCTTCCAGAAGCCCACGTCGTCGAACAGCGGCATCCCCGCCGCGAGCTGCTCCGCCAGTCGCTCCGCTGAGCCGCGGGCTGCCTCGACGGCCTGGAGCGCGCCGCGCCCGGCGAGGAAGCCGCCGAGCTCTCGCAGCGCCCGGGCGTACAGCGACATCAGCTCATGCCTGGGATCCTGTTGAAGCACGACCGCCAGGTCGGGAGGCTCCAGCCGGGCCAGCTCGGCGGGAGTCCAGGGGCCGTGCCGGCGAAAGCGGTTGGCCAGTTCCGAGGCGATCGTGTAGTAGCCGGAGCAGCCGGGTCGCTTGCGCAGCGTGGGAAACCAGCCCGATCCGAAGTTGATCGCATCGAGGGTCAGCAGGTAGGTCGCCACGTCCTCCCGCGAGCCCTCCAGGTAATGGTGCTCGGGGTCGAGGGTCGGCTCCGGGCCGGTCTCGATCGCCTTGGCGGCGTCGAGATCGATCCGGACCCACCGCGCCCGCGCCGCCACTTCGGCGCAGTGGCGGCGCACCTTGTCGCACAGGCCCGGCACGGCAGGCAGGATGGCGCAGACAGGTCGCGCCCGCCCGCGGCTCTATCCTCGCCGGAATGGCCACAGTCGCCGCCGACACACTGCTCGACGGGCTGAACGCGCCGCAGCGCGAGGCCGTTCTGCACGGCGAGGGACCCCTGCTGATCCTGGCGGGGGCGGGCTCGGGCAAGACGCGCGTGCTCACCGACCGGATCGCCTATCTGGTCGGAACCGGGCAGGCCCACCCCGGCGAGATCCTGGCCATCACCTTCACCAACAAAGCGGCCGACGAGATGCGCGGGCGGGTCGAGGCGCTCGTAGGCGACCGCGCCCGGGCGATGTGGGTGATGACCTTCCATGCCGCCTGCGCGCGGATGCTTCGCTCGGAGGCGCAGCGGCTCGGGTACACGCGCGGCTTCACGATCTACGACGAGCAGGACTCACTGCGGCTCGTGAAGCAGTGCGCCGAGGAGCTCGACGTGGATCCCAAGCGGTTCGCTCCCCGCGGCATCCGGCGCCAGATCTCGGAGGCCAAGAACCAGCTGCTCGACGCGGAGGCGTACCGGTTGAAGGTTTCGTCGTTCTTCGAGCAGACCGCCGCCGACGTCTACGAGCTCTACGAGCAGCGCGCGCACTCCATGAACGCCATGGACTTCGACGACCTCCTCTTCCGCTGCGTGAACGTGCTCGAGCTGTTCCCCGAGGTACGTGACCGCTACCGCCATTCGTTCCGCCACGTGCTGGTGGACGAGTACCAGGACACGAACCACGCGCAGTACCGCTGGCTGCGCCTCTTGTGCGAGGACCATCGCAACCTTTCGGTGGTCGGCGACGACGACCAGTCCATCTACGCCTTCCGGGGTGCCGACATCCGCAACATCCTGGACTTCGAGGACGACTTCCCGGATGCGCACGTCGTCAAGCTCGAGCAGAACTACCGCTCCACCCAGACCATCCTCTCCGCCGCCAACGCGGTGATCTCCAACAACCGTGCCCGCAAGTCGAAGGAGCTGTGGAGCGACCTCGGGCCGGGTTCGCCGGTCCATGTCCGTGAGCTGGAGGACGAGCACGCCGAGGCGCGCTTCGTGGTGTCCGAGATCGAGGGGCTGGTGGACTCCGGGAGCTCCCGCGACGAGATCGCGGTCTTCTACCGGACCAACGCGCAGAGCCGGGTCCTCGAGGACATGCTTGTCCGCTACGGCGTCGGCTACCAGGTGATCGGGGGCACCCGCTTCTACGAGCGCGCCGAGATCAAGGACGCGCTCGCCTACCTGAACCTGCTCGTGAACCCGCACGACACGGTCTGCTTCCAGCGGATCGTCAATTCGCCACGCCGCGGGATCGGACAGACCTCGCAGGGTCGAATCGTGGGTCACGCCAACACGGTCGGTGATTCGGTCTGGGACGTGGCGGCCGACCCGGAGGCCGTGCCGGGTCTGGCGGCTGCGGCGACGAAGGCGGTGGCCCGCTTCATGTCCGTGATGGAGCGCCTCCGCGAGCGCGTCGACGGGGGCGCCTCAGTGGGCGATCTGCTTCAGGAGACGCTCGAGGAGACCGGCTACCTCCAGGCGCTCCAGGCCGAGCGGACGATCGAGGCCCAGGGGCGGCTCGAGAACCTCGAGGAGCTCGTGGGGGTCGCCCGCGAGTACGACGCCGCGGCCCACCCCGCCACCAGGCCCGCCGCGGCCGGGGCCGCCGCGGCAGCCGGCCCCGACGCCACGGCCGGCCCCGCCGCCACGGGCGCCTCCGCCGCGGCAGCCGACCCCGCCGCCGCGGCTCCCTCGGCCGCCGCGGCCCCCTCCGAGAACCCACCCGAGGCGCCGTCGCTGGAGGATTTCCTCCAGCGGATCGCCTTGTTCTCGGAGCAGGACGCGCTTCGTGACGAGGAGGGCATCGTCACGCTGATGACGCTGCACAACGCCAAAGGCCTCGAATACCCGGTGGTCTTCATCATCGGCTGCGAGGACGGCGTCTTCCCGCACATGCGCGCGATCGAGGCAGGCGATCTGGAGGAGGAGCGCCGCCTCTGCTACGTGGGAGTGACCCGGGCGAGACGGGAGCTCTACATGTCTTACGCGCGCACGCGCGCGTTGTTCGGCTCGCGCGAGTGGAACCTGCCCAGCCGGTTCCTGGGCGAGGTGCCGGACGAGCTGACTGACCGCGAAGAGGAGACCCCGCCCACGGAGTGGGGCGAGCGGACGAAGCCACAACCGCGCACCGGCGCCTCCTTCGCCCTCGGCGACGACGTCGTGCACGCCAACTTCGGCGACGGCGTGGTCACGGGCCTCGAGCCCGGCGGCCTGGTGGTGGTGCGCTTCGCGGGCGACGGCTCGGAGCGCAAGCTGATGGCGGACTACGCCCCGTTGAAGAAGCGCTAGCCGGGACGAATTCTCGACGAGTGGACGCTTTGCGTGGCGATAGGTGCGCGGAGCGTCCAACCGTCGTTCTCCGACGTGTTCGCGGTAGCGAGCCGCCAGCGGAACGTGATCAGCCGGCAGCAGCTCGTCGAGCACGGCTTGAACCGGGCAGCGATCCGGTACGCGTGCGAAAGGGCCGACTGCACCTCGTCCAGCCCGACGTGTATGCGGTCGGACGGCCGGAGGTCGGCTGGATGGGCGAGCTCATGGCCGCGGTGCTCAGTTGCGGGGAGGGAGCGGTCCTGAGCCATGACCCGGCCGGCTGGGTGTGGGGAATTCGCCCCCCAGGACGAGCTCGCATCGAAGTGTCGGTCCCCGCCGGCAGACGCCCCAGGCGTCGAGGCGTCGGGGTGCATCGAAGAAGGGCGCTCCGCTCCGACGACGTCACGCGGCACCACGGCATTCCCGTGACGACACCGGTCCAGACCTTGATCAATGTCGCCACGCGGCTTGGCCGGGCGGCGCTCGAGGCCGCCATCAACGAGGCCGACAATTTTGATCTCGTCGATCCCGAGACTCTGCGCAGAGAGCTCGACGCGCGCGGTGGCCCGCCGGGGGTGGCCCGGTTGCGTGAGACCCTTGACATCCGCACCTTGACCATGACCGACACCGAGCTCGAGCGGCGCTTCCTGCCGATCGCTCGCAAGGCCGGGCTGCCGCTGCCGGAGACCCAGCGCCGGGTGAACGGCTTCAGGGTCGACTTCTACTGGCCGCGCTGGGCCTCGTCGTCGAGACGGACAGGTTGTGCTACCACCGCACCCTTGGGGATCAGGCCAGGGATCGCCTGCGCGACCAGACCCACGCGGCGGCAGGGCTCACGCCGCTCCGCTTGACGCGCGCGCAGGTCAGGTACGAGCGGACCCACGTACAGGCGGTCTTCGCGGCCGTCGCACGGCGGCTCCGCCGGTAGCCTCACCCGGGATGGCTGCGGAGATCATCGACGGGAGAGCGGTTGCCGCGGGCGTCAGGGAGCGGGTGGCCGCCGAGGTCGAGGAGCTCAGCGCGACACACCGCATCAGGCCGGGGCTCGCGACTGTGCTCGTGGGCGAGGACCCCGCCTCCGAGGTCTACGTACGCATGAAGCGAGCGGACAGCGCGCAGGTGGGGATCGACTCTTACCACCACGAGCCCGGGGGCGACGTCAGCGCCGAGGACCTGTCCATGCTGCTCGCCTCCCTGAACGCCGATGAGCGGGTGCACGGCATCCTGCTCCAGCTTCCGCTGCCCGACCACCTCGACGACGCCGCGATGACCACCCTGATCGACCCCGCCAAGGACGTGGACGGCCTGCATCCTGTCAACGCCGGCCTGCTCGTCCAGGGACGCGGGGGCCTCGTGCCCTGCACGCCCGCCGGGGTCATGGAGCTGCTCGCTCATGCGGGAGTAGAGCTCGAGGGCGCCCACGCGGTGGTGGTGGGGCGTTCCCAGCTCGTGGGCAAGCCGCTGGCGGCGCTGCTGCTGGCGGCGAACGCGACTGTCACCCAGTGCCACTTGAGGACACGAGACCTCGCGGCCGTGTGCAGTCAGGCGGACGTGCTGGTGGCGGCGGTCGGCTCCCCGCGCCTCTTGACCGCCGACATGGTCCGGGAGGGGGCTGCAGTCATCGACGTGGGGACCAACCGCACGGACGAGGGGCTCGTGGGCGACGTGGACTTCGACGCCGTCCGCGAGAAGGCGCGGGCCATCACGCCGGTGCCGGGCGGGGTTGGGCCGATGACTCGAGCGATGCTGCTCTCGAACACCGCCCAGGCGGCGCGCCGGCTGCTCGAAGCGGAGCCGGCTGGCGCTGCGCGGCGCTAGTCTCAGGCCGCGATGGACCTGAGAAGGCTGCGCGCGGGTGAATGGATCGTCTCCCTCTCGGGCATAGCGTTGCTCGTCTCGCTGTTCCTCCCGTGGTACGAGCCGGACCGCACGGCCTGGGAGGCCCTGGCGGTCAGCGACGTGATCCTGCTTGCGGTCGCCGCAGCCGCGCTCTGCGTATTCGTCGCCACCGCGACGCAAAGGGTGCCGGCCGTACCCATCGCGCTCGAAGCGATAGTCGCGCTGCTTGGAATCGTGGCCGCGATCGTGGTGATGTTGCGGGTCATCTGGCTGCCCGACCCGGCAGACGGGCGCGAATGGGGCCTCTGGCTTGGGCTCGTCGGCGCACTCGGAGTCGCGGCTGGCGGCTGGGTGGGAGTCCGCGACGACCGACCGGCGAGCTTCGGCGGGCGGCCGCCGCCCGACGTCGAGCCGCTGCCCGCTCCGCGGCCATGACCTTCGCGCGCCTCCGGACCGCGGACTGGCTCGCGATGCTCGCCGCCCTCGCGTTGCTCATGGTCCTGGCCGCCGACTGGTACTCCACCGCGCAGGGCGACGAGGCCCGGCGGGTCGAGCATCTGAGCCGGCAGGCGTCGCCCGGCGAGGCAGGCGAGGTCGAGCGGGAAGTGAACGCGGACGCGCGCGTCATCGCCGAGGGCCAGGAGCGCAACGCATGGCAGGCGGACGGTGCGATCGATCGGCTGATCCTGATCGTGCTGCTCGGCACCGCGGCGCTGGCGCTGGGCGCGGGCTTCTTGCGGGCCGCCGGGAAGCGCTTCAACCCGCCATTCACCCCGAGCGGCCTTGCCGCCATCGCGGCGGCCGTCGGGGCGCTTCTCGTGACCTACCGGATCCTGCAGGAACCCGGGCTCGACGAAGTCTCGACGGTGAAGGCCGGCGCGCCGCTCGCCATCGTCGCACTCGGGGCGGTCGCCTTCGCGTGCTCGAGGGGGCTGAAGCACGAGGAGCAAGGGGGGCCGTTCCGGGAGCTGTCCCAGCCTCCAGAGCCCGCATCGCAGTGAAGCCGGGCATCGAGCGCAGCGACGAGTTCGAGGTCGCGGACCGGCTCGTCACCGACGTCGGCGGCACGCTCGGGGCCCGGGTGCTCTCGACTCCGGCGATGATCGCGATGATCGAGCGGAACGCGTCGAAGCTCGCGTACGAGAACCTCCCGGACGGGAAGGCCACCGTCGGTTTCGAGGTGTGCGTGAAGCACGTCGGCGCCGCCGTCGAAGGGGCCTATTGCACCGTGCATGCGCGGCTCCGGGAGGTGGTCGACGGCCGCAAGCTGAGGTTCGACGTCGAGGTACGCGAGGGGGAGCGGACGATCGGCGTCGGGACGCACGAACGTCGGGTCATCGACCGAGCCGGCTTCGGCTCCTAAACGCCCGTCCGCCGGCGAGGTCCCGGCGCAGAGGCGATGGGCGCCGCCCCGGCGCCCATCGCCGCTCTGGCATGCGCGCTCCCGCGCGCCACGGTTATGCCCGGGCGCCCGCGGGCTCTCCGGTGAGTCCCAGCTGCTGGAACATCCCAAGGGCGTCCCAGCATCCCCAGGCCTCGACGATCATGCCATCCTCGAAGCGATCGATCCCGATGCCGATGACCGTGCTCGTCCTGCCGGTGGCGGGTGCTCCCATCAGCTCGCCCTGGTGCGTTCCCCTGCCGGTCCAGCGCGTGACGACCTTGTCGCCCTCGGCGATCTGGTCATCGATAGTGAAGCTCAGATCGGGGAAGGCCTCGCGGTACATCGTGACGGTCTTCTTCATCCCCTCCAAGCCCTCGTCGCCGTGGGGGTTGTAAGGATCATGGTCGACGGCGTCCGCCGCGACCATGTCGTCCAGCCTGTCCAGCTCACCTGTCTCGAAGACCTCGAAGAAGGTCCGCGCGACGGCCTTGTTCTGCTCGGACATGTGAAGCGTCCCTTTCGACGGGTGCGAGTCCGGTTCGACCCTACGCGCGTCCCACGAGCCGGTCAAGCGGCGACAATGTCCGCGTTGGCGACGCGCAGCGACATCACCCCGGTGGCGGAGCTCGACCTGCCGCCGCTCGACTACCTCGATCCCGAGCTGCGCGGGGAGCGCTTCCACCAGGTGATGCTGGAGCTGGCCGACCGGTCCTGGCTCGCGAAGTGGGACCTCGGCTACTTCGTACTCGACCGGGAGGCCGCGGGCTTCTTCCTCCGCACCGGCAAGGCAGCCTTCCCCGGCGTTCGGATCCTCGAGCTGGTGGGCATCACCGAGGGCCCGCTGTACGACTCGCTCTCGCGCAACATCATCAGCCTGACCGGGGATCAGCACAAGCGACTCCGCCGGCTCGTGCACGACTCCTTCACCCCGAAGGCGGCCGACCGTTACCGGCCCGCGATGCGGGAGATACTTGGCGAGCTCTACCAGCCCGTCAAGGACGCGCCGCGGTGCGACTTCGTAGCGGAGTTCGCGAAGCCGTATCCGGCGCGGATGATCGCCACGGTGATCGGCGCGCCGCTGGAGGATGCCGAGCGGCTGCACGAGCTGTCCAACCTGCTCCAGAGCCAGTTCGACGCGATCGCGCTGGCCACGAGGCGCGAGGAGCTGGAGGCCGCGGCGGTGGAGTTCGACGACTACGTCGAGCAATTGGTGGCGGGACGGCGCCGCAACCTGGGGGACGACCTCGTCTCGGGCCTGATCGTGGCCGAGGAGAAGGGCGACCGGCTCTCCCACGACGAATGCGTCGGACTGGTGCGTGACGCCCTGAACGGCGGCATCGACACGACGCAGAGCCAGCTGGCCCACGGGGTCAGGCTGTTCGCCGGGCACCCGGACCAGTGGGAGCTGCTCGGCCGCGACCCGGAGCTGGCGGCGGCCGCCGCCGAGGAGGTCTTGCGGTTCGAGCCGGTGGCTCCGTTCACGACGCGCATCCTGCTCGAGGACGTGGCCTTCCGCGGAGTCGAGTTCCCGAAGGACACCGTCGTCGCGGTGTCGCAGTTCAGTGCCAACCGCGACCTCGAGAACGGCGACCCGCTGAGCTTCGACATCAGGGCGAACCGCGGCGCGGCCAGGGCCCTCACCTTCGGCGCGGGGCCCCATTTCTGCATGGGGGCGAACCTCGCTCGGGCCGAGCTCCAAGAGGGCCTCGCCTTCCTCGCGCGGCGCCTGACCGGTCTCGAGCTCGACGGCGAGCCGGTCTACGGCACCATCACCGGCCTCTACGGGCTGGAGTCGCTGCCGATCCGGTTCGCGCCGGGCCTAGAATCCTGCGCGTGATCGATCGCGAGCAGGTGCTGCACGTCGCCCGCCTGGCTCGGCTGCGGTTGACCGAGGAGGAGGTCGAGCGCATGTCGGGTGAGTTGTCCACGATTCTCGACCACATCGAGAAGATCGGCGAGCTGGACCTCGAGGAGGTGGAGCCCACCTCGCACGTGGTGCAGGTGGAGAACGTGTTGCGTGCCGACGAGCCGCGGCCGAGCTGGGCGCGCGAGCGGATGCTGGGCGAGTCGCCCGACGCGACGGCCGTCGGCTTCAGGGTGCCGAGCCCGGGGGCCGGATGAGCGCGGAGATCGTCGGGCTCACCGCCGCTCAGGCGGCGGCGCGGGTCCGCGCGGGCGAGCTGTCGGCGAGCGAGCTCTTCGACGCCTACCTGGAACGGGCCGCGGCCGAGGACCTGAACGCCTTCCTCTGGCTGGCAGAGGAGGCCCCGGACCCGCCTGCCGACGCCCCACTCGGGGGAGTGCCGCTGGCGGTCAAGGACCTGTTCTGCGTCGAGGACGTGCCCAGCGCGGCCGGCTCACGCATCCTCGAGGGCTACCGGCCGCCATACACCGCCACCGCCGTGCGCAACCTGCGCGATGCCGGTGCGACCCTGCTCGGCAAGACCAACCAGGACGAGTTCGCCATGGGCTCCTCCAACGAGAACTCCGGCTACGGACCCGTGCACAATCCCTGGGACCGCGAGCGAGTGCCAGGGGGCTCGAGTGGCGGCTCCGCCGCGGCAGTGGCGGCCGGCCTGGCGCCCTGGGCGATCGGGACCGACACGGGGGGCTCCATCCGGCAACCCGCGGCGCTGTGCGGCATCGTGGGCCTCAAGCCCACCTACGGGGCGGTGTCGCGCTACGGGATGATCGCCTTCGCCTCCTCGCTCGACCAGTGCGGCCCCCTTACACGCGACGTGACGGACGCCGCGCTGCTGTTTCGCCACATGGTGGGCCGCGACCGGTGCGACTCAACTTCGCTCGAGTTCCCGGAGGAGGTTGTCCAACCGAGCGCCGAGCGGCTCGCGGGCATGCGGTTCGGGGTGCCGCCGGAGCTCTCCGGCGAGGGGATCGAGCCTGGCGTGCGCGAGGTCTTCGAGCGCGCGGTCAAGACGATCGAGGAGCTGGGCGGCTCACTGGAGGAGGTCTCGCTGCCGCACTCGCCACACGGCATAGCCGCCTACTACGTGATCGCGCCAGCCGAGGCGAGCGCCAACCTCGCTCGCTACGACGGCGTCCGCTACGGGCCGCGCACGGGCGACGGCGACCTCACCGCGATGTACGAGCAGACGCGCCACGACGGCTTCGGGCCCGAGGTCAGGCGGCGCATCATGCTCGGCACCTACGCGCTGTCGAGCGGCTATTACGAGGCCTACTACGGACGTGCCCAGCGCGTTCGCACGAAGATCGCGGAGGACTTCAAGGCGGCATTCGAGAGGGTCGACCTGATCGTCACGCCTACGTCGCCGACCGTGGCCTTCAAGCTGGGCGAGCGGACCGAGGACCCGCTGGCCATGTACATGTCGGACTACTGCACGGTCCCGATGCCCCTCGCGGGCATCCCGGCGATCTCCATCCCGGCCGGGCTCTCGCAGCGCCTACCGGTCGGCATCCAGCTGGCAGGGCCGGCCTTCAGCGAGAACCGCATCCTGGATTCCGCCTACGCGCTGGAGCAGGCGATCGGCTTCGAGGGGGTCCCAGTCGGGTGACGACCGGTACGCCCACCCGCGAGTACGAGCCGATCATCGGGCTGGAGATGCACGTCCAGCTGAAGACGCGCACCAAGATGTTCTGCGGCTGCGAGCTCTCGTTCGGCGACGAGCCGAACACGCACACCTGCCCCGTTTGCCTAGGCCATCCGGGAAGCCTGCCCGTGGTGAACGTCCGTGCGGTCGAGTACGGCCTGATGATCGCGCTCGCGCTCCGCTGCGACATCGCCCCGCGCTCGATCTTCCACCGCAAGAACTACTTCTATCCGGACCTGCCCAAGGGCTACCAGATCAGCCAGTACGACATCCCACTCGCCAGAGGGGGTCGGCTGGGCGATGTCCGGATCCACCGCGTCCACCTGGAGGAGGACGCCGCCAAACTTGTCCACGCGGGCGAGTCGGGTCGGATCCACGGCTCCGAGGCGAGCATCGTGGACTTCAACCGGGGCGGAACTCCCCTTGTCGAGATCGTCACCGAGCCGGACATCCGGTCGCCCGAAGAGGCGGCCGAGTTCGGAAGACTGCTGCAGGCCACCATGCGGCGGATGGGGGTGTCCGACGTGAACATGGAGGAGGGCTCGCTGCGCGCCGACGCGAACGTCTCGATCCGCCCCGTCGGCGAGGCCAGCTTCGGCACCAAGACCGAGCTCAAGAACATGAACTCTTGGACCTTCCTGCGCCGCGGGATCCAGGCGGAGCTCGAGCGCCAGGAGGAGATCGTGCGGAGCGGGGGAGAGGTGGTGCAGGAGACGCTGCACTTCGATCCGCAGGCCGGCACCCTGTCGCCGCTGCGCTCGAAGGAGGAGGCGCACGACTACCGCTACTTCCCGGAGCCGGACCTGGTGCCGCTGGCCCCAACCGAGGAAATGCTGGAGCGCGCCGGCGCCGCGATCCCGGAGCTGCCGGGGGAGCGCGCCCAGCGCTTCGAGCGCGACCTCGGCCTGCCGGAGGAGACCGCTCGGGTGCTGGCGCATCGCTTCGAGCTGGGCGACTTCTACGAGCGCGCCGTCTCGGCGGGCGACGGGGCCGCCAACCCCAAGACGCTCGCCAACTGGGTCAGGAACGAGCTCGTGCCGAGGCTCGGCGACGCCGAGCCGGAGCAGTGGAAGGTCGAGCCCGCTGCGCTGGCGCGGCTGGTCGCCCTGGTGGGGGAGAAGGCGGTCTCGCAGTCTGCCGCCAAGGAGGTCCTCGACACGCTCGTGTCCGAGGGTGGCGACCCGCAGGCGATCGTCGACGCCAAGGGCCTTCGCCGGGCGGGGGCGGACGAGCTGGCGGAGGTGGTGGAGCGCGCCCTGGCCGAG
>DATFQM010000062.1:0-27981 GCA_035264265.1 Thermoleophilaceae bacterium | reverse complement strand
GATCGGCGAAGGGGAGGTGACGAGCCCAGTCGAGGCGCTCCCGGTGCCGGTGCGGCTGGCTGGTCGTACGTTTCCGCTCGGCTGCGCCATTGAGGTTTCCGGGCTGGTGCCGCTAGGGACGGGCGTCGAGCTCAGCCCGCTCGTGCGGCGGCTGACCGTGTTTCCTCACCAACGCTCATGGAGCGCTCGCCTGCGCCGGCCGTTGCTCCAACTGCCGTCGTCGGATGTGGCCTTGATCCGCAAGCAACTGCGCCCGATGCTCTGCGCGCCTCAAGACGTCCTCGACGGCTACGTCAAAGCTGTTCCAGGACGGCGGCGTGACACCCGTTTCGAAACGTCGCGGGTCCAAATCCGGCCAAGCTGGCCGGGCTGGTGAAGCCGCCCCCGCGGTCGTCGCTGAACGGCCCGATCGGACCGCACCGGCGCTGGGACTGGGCACGCTCGGACCTGTCGGACGTCAAGCGGATCCGCTCGGCGTTCGCCGGCACGGTCAACGACGTGGTGCTCGCCGCGATCGCCGGCGGCTTCCGCGAGCTGCTCGCCTCGCGCGGCGAGCCGACCGACCGCGACGTGCGCACCCTCGTCCCGGTGTCGGTGCGGGCGCCCGAGGAGCAGGGCGCCTACAACAACCGCGTCTCGGCGATCTTCGCGGACCTGCCGGTGTGCATCGAGGATCCGGTCGAGCGGCTGCTCGCGGTCCACGAGCAGAGGGAGGAGCTGAAGCAGTCGCACTCCGCCGTGGCAGGCGACGTGCTCGTCGGCCTGAGCGGCTTCGCCCCCGCGATGCTCCTCTCGCTCGGCCTGAGGGCCGGCACGCGCGTGCCGCAGCGCAGCGTCCAGACCGTCACCACGAACGTCCCCGGCCCGCAGAAGACCCTCTATGCGGTGGGGCGCCGGATGCTCGAGTGCTTCCCGTACGTGCCGCTGGGAGGGCACGTGCGCGTCGGGGTGGCGATCTTCTCCTACGACGGAGGGCTGCGCTTCGGCGTCACCGGCGACTGGGACAACGCCCCCGACATCGGGGTGCTGTGCCGCGGGATCGAGCGCTCGATGGCGGAGCTGCTCGAGCTGGCGGGAGCGGAGGGGCCTGCGCCGGCGGGGGTCGACGAGGTCACCGCGGACGAGCCACGGGAGCCCGCGCCGACGGCGGAGTGATGGCGCTCGACGAGCGCCTCGACCTATACGAGATCAAGCGCCAGTTCGAGCGGTTCGGCGAGCTGGTCGACCTGGCCGGCCTGGCGACCGACCTCCGCTTCCTGCGCCGCGCGCGACGGGCCCTGTTGCCGCTGCCGCTCGTCGACCGGCGCGAGGAGGTCGACGTATCGGCGGCCTTCCCCGCCGGGCGGCCCGTCCCGGCCTCGCCGCTCGGGGGCAGGCGGGTGGCGGTCGTGGCCTCCGGGGGCGGAGGCGCGGGGGTGTCGCTCGTCGGCGTGGTGCGCGCCTTCGAGGAGGCGGGCGTACGGCCGGCGGAGATCGTGGGCTGCTCGGGCGGTGCGATCTGGGGCGCCATGTGGGCATCGGGAATGGGTGCGCGGCGCATGGCGGAGTTCTCCCTCTCCTGGAGACCCGAGGACTACCTGGATATTCAGTGGCTGCGGCTGCCGCGCTTCGCCCTGTCGGCGCTGCGCGGGTTCACCGGGCTGGCGAAGGGAGAGGCGATCGAGCGCCTCTTCGACCGCCAGCTGGTCGGCATGCGCTGCGGCGACACGCCGATCGCGATCACGACCATCGTCTACAACATGGGCCTGGGGAGGCTCGAGTACTTCGGAAGCTCACGCACGCCCGAGGTCACGATCGCCCACCTGGTCCGGGTGGCGATCGCGCTCCCCCTCTTCATCGAGTCGGTGCGCGTGGGCGACCACCTCTACGTCGACGGCGGCATCATCGAGAACTGGCCGGCCGAGCCGGTGATCGAGGACGGCGGCTTCGATCACGTCTTCGGGATCAACCTGATGCTTCCCGCCGGCTTCGAGCCACGGGACATCACCGGCTGGCCGGAACGGACCGGCGGGATCCTCGAGGCGAGCCGGCAGCTCCAGCAGGGCTATCACCTGGAGCTCGCCCGCCGGGCAAAGCAGCGGCTCGGCGACAAGTTGACGCTGATCGAGCCGGTCGAGGCCGAAGAGACGCGGGGGACCTCGTTCTACGAGCTCTTCATCGACCGCAGCCACTGGCCGCGGCTGATTCGTCAGGGCTACGAGTCGGCCAAGGAGGCTCTGGCCAAAGCCCGGTAGTGTGGCCGCGGTGTTCGAGCCGCGGCATGTCGAGCTCCACGGTCACCAGGTGATCTACCGCGTGGCGGGCGAGGGTCCGCCCGTGGTCCTGATCCACGGGATGGTCAACTCGTCGCGCCACTGGGAGCAGGTGGCCGTGCGCCTGGCCGACGAGTTCACGGTGATTGCGCCCGACCTGATCGGCCACGGCGACTCGGCGACGCCGCGCGGCGACTACTCGCTGGGCGCCCACGCCGCGGTGATCCGCGACCTGCTGGCCGCCATCGGCGTGGAGCGCTCGACGGTCGTGGGTCACTCGCTCGGGGGCGGCGTAGCGATGCAGTTCTTCTGGCAGTTCCCGCAACACGTCGAGCGCCTGGCGCTCGTGTCGAGCGGCGGGCTGGGTCCCGAGGTGAGTCCGCTTCTGCGGAGCGCGGCGCTGCCCGGGGCCTCGGGCCTGCTGTGGCTCGTGGCCCATCCCCACGCGGTCGAGACGATCGCGGCCGCGGGCGAGCGGCTGCGGCGGCGCGGGTACGGGATCGGGGTCTACCTCGAGGCCGTCGCGCGGGCCCTCCGGCCGCTTTCCGTCCGCGGCGCCCGCGAGGCATTCCTGCAGTCGCTGCGCTCCGTGATCGACGTGCGCGGCCAGCGAGTCAGCGCGCTGGACCGGCTCTACCTGCTGGACGACTTCCCGACGCTGATCGTGTGGGGCGAGCGCGACAACACGATCCCGCTCGCCCACGGCCGCGCCGCCCACGCGGCCGTGCCGAGCAGCCGCTTCGAGACGCTGCCGCGCGCGGCGCACTTCCCGCACCTGGAGGACCCGGACGGGCTCGCGGCCGTGCTGCGCGACTTCCTCGAGACGACGGAGCCGGCGCTGATCGAGGACGGTCGCTGGGGCGAACGGGTAAAACAGCTGGCAAAGGTCACACTGGGATAGGAGGTCACCATGCCGAAGCGCAGGGCGGAAGCACGCTGGGAGGGACATCTGCAGGACGGGCGCGGCACGATGCGCATGGCCACCGGCTCCTACCAGGGGCCGTACTCGTTCCAGTCCCGCTTCGAGGAGGGGGACGGGACGAACCCGGAGGAGCTGATCGCCGCCGCCCACGCGGGCTGCTTCTCGATGGCGCTGTCCGGCGAGCTCGGGCGCGCCGGCCACGAGCCCGAGAGCGTCGAGACCACCGCCACCGTGCACATCGACAAGGCGGACTCCGGCTTCAAGATCACGCGGATCGAGCTGGACACCGAGGCGCGCGTACCCGGCATCCAGGAGGCCGACTTTCAGCAGGCCGCCGAGGCGGCCAAGCAGGGATGCCCGGTCTCGCAGGCTCTGGCCGCCGTGGACGACATCTCGCTGAACGCCCGGCTTGCGGGTTAGCCGGCGCGGGTTTGCGCCCGATCACGAGACAAGGAGCACGATCGCCACGCCAACGCCTAAGGCGATCACGAGCGCTCGCAGGGCGGGCGCGGGCAGGCGGCGGGCGAGCACGACGCCGCCCTGACCTCCCAGTAGGCTGGCTGCGGCGGTGATCGCCGCGGCGCCCCACGCCACCGGCCCGAACAGGGCGAAGCAGCCGGCGGCTGTGGCGCCGAACCGCCGAAGCGATCCTCGACTCGATGGCCCTGGGACGGATCGACTACTACGTGCCCCGGCCGGCGGCCTCCCCGGATGAGGTCTTCCATCAAACCGTCTCCAGTCTCCTACTCGAGTGGGCGACCGATCGGCGCATCGTTCCGCACACCGTCCACATAGTCGGGGAGGCGTGGACGGGGAGGGCCTACGAGCTGAGGGAGGTCTTCGAGCGCTGCGCGGTTCCGCACGCCTTCTCTCTGGCCGGGTCCGACGAGGGGCGCGAGCTTGTCGCCAAGGCAGGCCCCGAAGCGAAGCTCCCGCTCATGGTGCTCCCAGACGGCCGGGCCTTGAGTGATCCGTCGAACGCCGAGCTCGCGGAGGCCGCCGGGGCGCCCGTTGACTTGGCGGAGCACGCCTTCGACATCGTCATCGTGGGGGCCGGCCCAGCCGGTCTGTCCGCGGCCGTCTACGGCGCCGCGGAAGGGCTGCGCACCCTCGTGGTGGACGAGGGTGGCATCGGTGGACAGGCCAGGTCAAGCTCGCGCATCCGGAACTACCTGGGTTTCCCCAAGGGCGTCAGCGGCAGCCGGCTCGCCGAGCAGGCCTACGAGCAGGCCTCGGTATTCGGAGCGAGCTTCCTATTCATGCACAGGGCGACCGCCCTCGGTCGCTCAGGGGACCGGCTCGAGCTGGCGCTTTCTGACGACCGGCGCATTACCGCCCGAGCGGTGATCCTCGCGACCGGCGCCAGCTACCGCCGCCTGGGCGTTCCCTCGCTCGAGGCCTTGAATGGCGCGGGCGTTTTCTACGGCGGTCCGGCTTCGGAGGCCCACGCCCTGAGCGGCAAGGACGCCTACGTCGTCGGTGGCGGGAACTCAGCCGGCCAGGCCGCCTTGCACCTAGCACGCTACGCCCGCCGCGTCACGCTGGTGGTCCGCGCCCAGTCGCTGGACACCGGGATGTCGCACTACCTGGTGCGGGAAGTGGAGGCCACACGGAACGTGGAGGTGCGCACCGGCACTGCGGTGGTCGGCGGGGGAGGCGAGGGCCGTCTGCAGGCGCTCGTGCTTCGCCAGAGCAGCACCGGCGATGTGAAGAACGTGGCCGCCGATGCGCTCTTCGTGCTGATCGGCGCCAGCCCGCACACCGACTGGCTGTCACCCAAGATAGCGAGTGACCGAGGCGGGTTCCTGTTCACGGGCGAAGAGGTCCGAGACGACTACGACTGGCCGCTCGAGCGACGGCCGCTCTCGCTAGAGACCAGCATGCCGGGCGTGCTTGCAGCCGGAGATGTGCGGCACGGCTCCGTGAAGCGGGTGGCCTCAGCGGTGGGAGAGGGCTCGATCGCGATCCAGCTCGTCCAAAGCCTCTTGACCAACGAGCGGTTGCATGCCGGGCGGGCCGAGCCAGCCGCTCCCTCAACGGGCGCCGGCGCTAAGGGCCGATGGTAGGAATGTGGACGCCCGTACAACGCGCAGCAGTGGGCGTACCCCGGCGCCGCGCTTGGTGATTCAGCGTCCGAGCGCCTAGACCGTTAGGCGGCAAGACATGTATTCAATGATTCGAGCCTCGCTCGCAGGGACATATCGGGCTCAGGATTCGACAAGGCGATTTGCAGCCACTTTCTTAGGAGCCTTTCTTGCCCAGAACGATCGGGCGGAAGTCTCGTTCCCCCGGGGGTCCGAAATTCTGGTCGCCGGTGGGCAGACCTTCCGTTGTTCGCGCGAAGCCCGAGAGCGGCGTAGCCGGCGGCGCGGCCACTCCCGAAGGCAGCGAAAATCTCGTCCAGATCCCAGGGCTCGAGCGGTCGAATTGGATCGAGCACCGGACGCCATGTTGAGCGTGTAGGGACCGGGCACGAGGCGGCAGCCTTGGGGGCCAGGCGCGTCGGCCTCTCCGAGGCTCTCCGCGGCCCTCAATTGCCCGATTCGGCCCCCGGGGCTTCAGCGGGCAATCAGAGGCCGACGGAGACCTTCCGGCAGCTCGGAGACATATTGCGATCCGGGTGGCGCGGCGGACCATCGGACACCCTCAGCCCTCCAACGCCTTCCACAGCTTTGGTCAATCGATCCAGCCGGGATGCAACCAGTGGGCCTTCGGGGAGCACGCGCGGGGACGGTCCGCTCTGGGGCCGGTCGGTCGGCATTGGCGCGGCTAGAGCGAGCGACTGCGGCGCTTGCTGTTGTCAATGCTTAGAGAAGGCAGTTAGCTCGCCGGGCGGCGTGCGGGCGCCCGCGCCAGCCCTCTATCCGCCGGGCCGGGCGTGAAAGGTGTTCATGTAGTCCTCGAGCCGGAACGACTCGAGGAACTTCCGCGCCGCGTTCCGGCCGTTGGCGAGGAGCAGTTGCTGCTTCTCCTTCGAGAGCTCGAACTCAGTCGTGCCGACGTCGTCCGCGTCGACCGCGAGCGTCCGCACCCGGGTCGAGTGCGAGACGAAGCGCGTGTCCCAGGCCTCGGTGGCGGTGTGGAAGATCTCGAAGGCGAATCTCAGCGACCACGGAACGAGCGCCCGCGCGGCCTTGAGGCCGGCAGCGAAGCCGCGCCCGCCCTCGAGCGTGAAGCCGAACGTCGGCCGCGCCGGGGGGCGGCCAACCACGTCCGGGTCGACGTCGAATAGCCAGACGGGGAAGTTCGAGAGCGTTCCGCCGTCGATGATCATCGATCTTCCGGTCTCGTGGTGGTCGAGCTCGACCGGCTCGAAGAAGTAGGGGATCGACATGCTCATGCGGGCGGCACCCGCGATCTTGAAGCCGTCCGGGTCGATCAGCGCCGGCTTGCCTGGCAGCTTGTAGCGGGCCAGGTCCTCGGGGAGCACCAGCAGATTGCGGTTCGTGACGTCGACCGCGATCAGCTTGAGACGCCAATCGCGCTCCCTGCCGCCCTCAGGCTCCTTCTTCACGCGCTCGAAGCTCGCACCATCGAGCACCTCGTCGAACCAGCGCTCGAACTCATCACCACGGGCCAGCCCGTGGTTCAGGACTAGGTTTCCGGCGCCCAGCAGCTTGCTGCCGCGGGGGAAGTCCTCGAAGCGCGCGCAGTCGGTCTGCTCCAGCAAGGCGGCCATCTCCGCCGCCGTGTGGTCGAGCGCCAGGTAGCAGGCAATGATCGCTCCCGCGCTCGCACCGGCAACGTTCACCCAGCGCCGGACCGGCTTCGTCTCGTGCTCGGCGAAGCCCTGCAGTGCGCCTGCGAGCGCTATGCCCTTGACGCCGCCGCCCCGGAAGACGCCGTCTGCCTCCTCAATCCACTGCATGCGAGCCCTCACCGTGGGCGGCCTGCCTAGCTTGCTCCTCAGTCACCATCGCCCGCCGCCTTCTGCGCGCTACTGCGCAGCGGATCCTTCGGTGCTGAGCCTTGTTGAAGACGGACGCAACGACGACCTCAGAACTGATCCGCTCAGATGGGAACGGCATTTTGACGAATGTGGCGATGTATCGATGCTTGCTAGAGGCGCCCGCGGCCGACCCACGGGTGGCGAAGCGGATCCGGGCGAACCTGGACCGCGATGGGGGGGTCGAGCAGGTCGAGATCGTCGCGGGAAGCCGCCGGAACCCCTACGGCGGCACCGTCCGGATCCCGATCCGATACGTCCGGGTCGTGGATCGAGTTCAGGGTCGGCTGCTGAAGCGGCGGATATCGGCGCGATGGTCGAGTTCGCACGGGTGAAGGTTCGCGACTTCAACCGCGACGGCCGGCTTGACATCTGGTTCGCCGGTGTGAGCGGCAACGGCGGGACGGCTCCCCATTGGTTTGGTCTCTTCGACTGGACCGGGCGGCGTCGGCACGTCCTCTGGCGTTGGAGCTGGCGCCGCTCAGTAGTGGGCTCGGATGGGCCGGAGCCTCAGTGCACCGCCCGGAATACGCGAGCGAATACCCAGGCCTGGAGCTTGTGCTGAAGGAGGGTGTCCTCAGTAGCGGTGACGCGAACTGTTGTCCGAGCCGGATCCTGGTCTCGATATACGCGTATCGCGCAGACCAGGATCGCTATCGCCTCTACGACCGCTACTACGAGGCCCCGGACGGCATCGACCCCTCCTAGGGTCTGCTCCACTGACCGAGCGCAACTGAGCGAAACTGAGTGCAGCTAAGAGCGCTCTGGAACAGGGGATGGTACTGAGATGCGCCTCGCCCTCATGATCGAGGGCCAGGAGGACGTGACCTGGGACGACTGGCGAGCCCTCGCGCGCGCGTGCGAGGAGAACGGGGTCGAGGCGCTGTTCCGGTCGGACCACTATCTGTCGGTCGATGGGCGGGGCGAGCGCGGGTCGCTGGACGCGTGGGCCACGATCGCCGCTCTCGCGGCGATCACCCGCACGCTGCGCCTCGGGACGCTCGTGTCGCCGGCCACCTTCCGGCATCCCTCGCAGCTGGCGAAGGTCGTGGCGACCGCGGATCACATCTCCGGTGGACGGGTGGAACTCGGCTTGGGTACCGGTTGGCTCGAGGCCGAGCACGCGGCCTACGGCTTTCCCTTCCCGCCGCTCGCCGAGCGCATGTCGATCCTCGAGGAGCAACTCCGGCTCGTGACCGGCCAGTGGGCCGACGGTCCGTTCTCCTTCGAGGGCCGCCATTACGCCGCGCGCCAGCTCGACGCGCTTCCCAAGCCCCTGCAGCGTCCGCGCCCGAACCTCATCCTCGGCGGCCAAGGCGGGCGGCGCAGCCTGGCTCTGGCCGCTCGCTACGCCGACGGGTACAACACCTTCTACAAGACCGCCGCCGAATGTGCGGCGATTCGACGTGACCTGGACGCAGCCTGTCGCGAGCAGGGCCGCGACCCGATCCCGCTCTCGCTGATGACCGGCTGGCTCGGGGGCGCCGACGGCGCGGAGCTGCTCGAGCGAGCCGGCCGGCTCGCCGAGTGGCGCGGCCACGCGGGCGACGGCGAGGCCTTGCTCCGAAGCCTCCCCGCGGCCTGGCTTGCGGGAACGCTGGACGAGGTGGCGGCGGGACTGCGCGAGCTATCCGAGGCGAGCGTCGAGCGCGTGATGCTCCAGCAGCTGCTCCACCGCGACCTCGGCGCAATCGAGCAGATCGGCTCCCGCCTCGCGCCAGCTCTGGCCTAGTTCGACGCGGGAGTCGCACTGAGCTGTGGGCCTCGAGCCGCTACGACGCCGCCTGCTCGTGGTCTCGCCCCGCACGGGGCGGCTGGTCAAGCGGATCCCGGTCGGCGCCGGCGCGCACGGTCTCGCTTACTTCCCCAGCCCGGACGCTTCGGCCTGGGCCACAAACGGCGTCTACCGATAGGCCCCCGGCAGGATTGACCGTGAATCGCACCTGCCCGCTCCCGGGACCCTCTGGCGCTGTCTTGGCGGAAGGACGGGCCCCTCGTTCGAGGGCAGGTGCGGGCCTCCGCCGCGAGCTAGGGCGTCATGCGAGCGGCGACTTCGTACTTGGTCACGGAGGTGCGCCGCCCCGGAGTGTCCCCAGCTGGCATCGCATTCAGCACCTCGTCGCCGCGCTTGTAGTCATCCTCCGACTCGAAAAAGAGGACCACGAGCGACTTCTCCGCTTCCGGGTCAGGTGGACGTCGAGCGCCAGCGTCGCTAGGGCCGTGCTGGACGCGGCGAGCTCTAGGAGGTCGGATGTCTTATCGAGCCGACGGACGAAGCTCTCGGCCTCGCTGACATCCGTGAGGAGGGTTGGCGCGGGTGGGGCACGGAAGGGCCTTGACGCCGGCGGGTGGGGTCCATGGGCGGAGCGCGTCCTGCGCCTGCTCGCCGTAAGCGACGACCGCCTGCAGAGGGCGGCCCGTGATCTTGTCGTAGAGCTTGTTGCGCCAGTCGCGCTGCGCTTGGTCGGCGAGCAGCGGTTGGCTTGGTCGGCTTTGCCTGGGTGGACGGCGTAGGCGTGGGCGTTCACCAGAACGTAGGAGCGGTTCAGCCCGAGCTTTGTCAGGAACCCCGGACGTGCTGGCCGGCATCACCGAGCAACGTGCGGCAGGCGACCCGCTCGGTCGGGCCCCGGGCCGGAGGCGATGCCGAGCAGCTTCGCTCAGCCGTCGAGGCGGCCGCGGTAGAAGACCGGGCCCCAGTCGTACCAGTAGAGGTCGCGATGGGTCGCGTCGCTCGGCAGGGCGGCAAAGTGCTGGGCGATCCCCTTCGGCGGCCCGAGGTCGAACTCGATCATCGTGGACCTCCCAGGTCGAGCTGGCGGGGCATCAGCTGGGGAAGTAGTAGGAGCGGAGCCCGTCGAGCAGGTGCCCGTGCAGCGGCGAGCGCTTGACGGAGCGGAAGTAGGCGGCGTCGTGGACGAGCGGGTCGAGCGGCGGATCTTGACTGTGACCGGGACGGGCTTGCCGGTGACGTCGGGGTCGTCCCAGGGCTTGTCGGTCTTGAGCCAGGGCGGCGGTTTCTTGCCCTGCTTGTGGAACTTCTCGATCTCCAGGTAGCGGGCGACGGGGTCGCGGCGCGCTTCCTCCATGTCGGCGAGCGCCTGCGCCCAGCCCATGTCGGCGTCGCGGAAGCCGGGGTAGATCAGCTGGACGCGGCGCGAGAGCCGTCCGACGGCTATCCGCTCGGCCTGTTTCGCGCCGGTCGCGTTCATCAGGTTGCGGGTGCCATAAAAGGGCTGGCCGTTGATCGCCACGAGCTGGACGTCGCGCTCGAGCCGGTCCGCGAGCTGCTGAAGGGCGTCACGTACTCGATCGACTACCACCAGCGCGAGTACAAGCGGGGCGGGAAACAACTGCGGGAGCTGATCGACGACCTAAGCAACAGGGTCCTCGAGGAATACCGCCCGAAGCACCCTCGCAGGAGAGTCACTGAGTACCCGTATTTTTCTGGGCCCGATCATCATCAGCCGCAAGGACAGCGGCAGCTATGTCGTCGACGGCCAGCGCCTCACGACGCTCACGGCGATTCGGACTCGGTAATCCCAGCGCGTCGGCTGCCATTCACAGGTCAGGTGTTGTACTAGCGGGGCACCGCGCCCACGCCAGGTCGTGGAAAGCGAGCGCATAGCCGGAGGTAGCGTGCGCCGCTGAGCTTCTCGTCGTACTCCTCGACCGTGTAGGCAATAAGCCGACTGATTGGGGACTCGATCTCGATGCACGGCTCTCGCAGCTCGTCGACGGTCGTGCTGGGCGGCGGGCGCCCGTCCTCGAGAGCCCAGCGTCGTCCCGGAGCCCTCGGCCCTAAGCGCGGTGAAGCAGGCGGGCGAGCAGGCCCGGCCGTCGCGGCTCGACCTCCTCGCGCAGCGGCAGGCGACCCGCCCCTCGCGCCTCCCTCACGCATTCCGCATGGGCGTGTCGCCGTCGGGACGAGTCCCCTTCCGGCACGACCAGCACGTGCTCGCTCAGGGCCGGGAGGAGCCCGCCGCACAGCGGGCAGCGGTAGGTCGCCGGCTTGCGGTTCGCCGCGGGCCGGAGCGCGTACCAGCGGGCGTTCGCGAAGCTCACTCGGCGCGCCTCGCTGTCATGGAGAGACCCTAACCCCGTAACCCGCTGCTGGGATCGGGACGACCCCCTCAGCCGCCCTGGCCCGAGCTGCGCCCGGCCTGTTAGCGCCTTCCGGCGCTGTAGTGGTCTTGCATTGCCGAACTTGTTGACCCAGACCTGCTGCTGGGAGCCCGCTCAGGCTGGTCCTGTCCTGCACGATCCGGGCTAGGGCCCGACGTAGTTCACGTGCCACCACTCGGAGGGGGCCTCGGTCTTCGCCCACCCGTAACCGGCGCCGATCCGGTCGATCACCTCGGCCATCGCGGGATCGGCGAGATCGACCGCGGTCCCGTACTCGTGCGCGGAGCTGCCGGGCTCAGCCGCTAGCGCGCCCCTGCCAGATAGATAGAGGTCGAGGAGGTAGCGCTGCTGGGCGTAGCTCCGGTATCCGGAGAGCGGTCCGGCGGGATAAAGATCGACCCGGTAGAGGCTCAGCGACTCCTGGCGCATCGCCTTCCAGGCCGCGGCCGCGTTCGAGGCGAGATAGGCCTGGCCCGCGGGGCACGGCGGGCAGTAGACGGGCCCGGTCCACCAGGGCGCCGACGGGGGCGGGGCGTCGATGCGGCTCGCGCTCGCCGAGCCGCTCGAGGACGAGCCCACCAGCCCGGCGTCGGCGAGCGCCGCGGCGCCCTCGGCCTCGGTGGGGATCTCGATCGTCTCGCCGGACTGGATCTCGGCATCCTCGGAGAGGCCGTTGTAGGTCGCGATGGTCCGGGTCGTGAAGTTGCTTGCGGCCGCGATCGACGACAGCGTCTCCCCGGGCTGAACCGTGTGCGGAACCGCGGCGCGGGCCGGGGGCGCGGCGATCGCCGCGGTCGCGAACGCGGCGGCGAAGAGCGTGCGGATTCTCGGGAGAGGCACCTGCCTTCCCTCCTTTGCTGCTTGCTGGTCTGGCGGGCGGGCGGGGCCCGTGCCTGCGCCCGACGGAGTCCCCTTCGGCGCACGGGGCCCCTCGCCTGCTTGCTGAACGACGCCCTGCAAGCGCCGCAAGCATCGCCTCGCCATGGAAGGACCAGGCGGGAGGAGGCGCACGGCACGAGCTCTTGAGCCGGGACGGGTATGGCCCAGCGATCTGAGCGGTCGCGTTCGAGCGGCTCTAAGAGGCCAACTACGCGAACGCGCTGTCCCATCTCCGCATCGCTATGCGATGGCCCTCCAACGCCTACAGCACCAGCATCCTCGCCCTGGGGGATTTCAACCCCCCGGCCGTCGACCCGGCCGACCCGGTCTTCGGGCTTGACGCGCCGGGGTCTTCAGCTCCCGCCGCATTCGACCAAGGTGGGCGGTTCGAACCTCGGGGACGACGCCCACTGCGACCAGATTGGCGGTCTTCACTGGACCGGTCCAGCAGCCCGTGCGGCAGGTCGGAATCTTCGACTTCGACGGCGCCGTATTCGGAGACCTGTGGGGGCCCACCAGGAAGGAGCAAAGTCCTTCGCTTCTACGTGAAGTACCACCTGTCCGACCACCGGCCCCTCTGGACGGAGCTGAAGGTCTGAGCCACACCAGTTCCATCTAGGCCGACACGCGATATTCCTGACGGATCCGAGCGTCGCTCGGAGGGACATATCGGGCCCCCGCTTCGTCGCGTTCGGGTCACAATCGGCCTCGTGGTACCGCCGTTGTACCGACTGCTACGTCCAATGCCTCCACGAAGTCCACGAGCGGTGACGCTGGGGACGGTGGGGACGCTCGTGGACGCAGCGACGCACCCGGTCGCTCGGCGGGGGGCCGAAAGGTCGTCGGTCCAAATCCGACCGCCCCGACTGGACATTCAACGCCCTCGCCAAAAGCCGAGGGAGTGCGGGGCCCCTCCTCGGTGGTGTCCTCAAGCTCGTGTGCGTACCGAATCCGGAACCGGGTAGGGAACGGCAATGACCACTCGCGGATACACGATCCTCGGCTGGCTCGTCTGGCAGATCGGCTCGCGCATCGCCAAGCGCAAGGTGGGCCAGAAGATGGCCCAGAACCGCGTCACGCTCGGCGCGGCGGGCGTCGTGCTGGCGGCGGTGGGCGGGGTCCTGGCAGCCCGCGCCGCCCGCGCCGCCCGCGCCGGCGGCGACGAGTAGCGCGACCGAGCGACTAGTGATCGGGGGGCTTCCCCGGCGCAGCCTGAGCCCTCCGGGGGCACACGGCTGGGCGAGCGGCGCGAGAGTGCGCGCGACCGCTCGTTGACGAGGGCAGGTTGGACGCGCCTTCCGCTTCCCTGCGCGGATCGCCCAGCGCGAGCCCGGCGGACCAAATCAGGTGCGCCGCCCCACTCGTGAACGGCGACGAATGCGTCCGGTGTGGCGGGTGCTGCCGGGACACGAGCGTGCCGCATTCGCGAGGGCCGTCGGTCGGATCGGGTCGATCGTCTCCACGTGGGTGCTGGTGCGCGCGACCTTGCCCCGGCGGAGCGGCACGCTCCGTCGCCGGATCGTCGACGTGCGGCGCAGTACGCCCCGCAACGCTGCTCGGATCGACGCGGTCACGCGGTTGTCGCGGACTCCGGCGGTGCGGCTGCGTCAGCCGCAACCACGCCGGCCGCGACCTTCACGATCTCGGCGAGTTCCTCCTCGCGGCGACCGGGTGGCAGAACGAGGTGCACACTGTCGGCGCCCGCAGCAAACCAAGCGGCGATCGCTTCTCCCGCTCGGTCGTAGGTCGCCATCAGCGTGACCTGGCGTGCGAGATCCTCGGCGACCGCCGGCAGTTCGGGCTGGCGATTGCCGTCCGCGGCCTCGATGACTGCGTTCACGCCGGCGGCCATGCCGAAGCGTTCTCCGAGCATTCGTGGATACAGGGGCCCCATGCGGGTGGTGTACGTCGCCAGCCACCAGGCCGCGAGCCGCCGGGAGCCCTCCGGGTGGGGCGCGAGCGCTACCGGGACACCCACCGAGACATGCGTCGGCGCGGGCACGTCGGCCCGAGATTCGCCTTCCTGCAGAAGGGCGAGCCCGTCCTGCATGCGCGATCGTGCCCACAGGAAGGGGCCCCACGCGTCGGCGAGCTCACCAGCGAGTCGGATCGAGCCCGAAGACAGCGCCGCTAGGACGATTGGCACCGGCACGTCAGGAACGACACCCAAGCGCAGCGGCCGGGCCCCCGCCGCGGGATTCGGCAGCCGCTCGCCCGTCAGGAGCGCGCGAACTGCCGTCAACGTCTGGCGGAGTCGCAGCAATGGCCGATCCCAGTCGATGCCGTGAAAGCCCTCGGTCAGCGGCGGGCTGCCGGCGCCGATACCGAGCGAAAATCGACCTCCGGAGCACCGCTGAAGACCCGCCGCGCCGAGAGCGATCGTCGCCGGCGTGCGTCCCCAAGCCGAAATGACCGACGTGCCGAGATCGATGCGCGAGGTCCGCAGGGCAAGCTCCGCCAGCAGGATCATCGAATCGTGAGTCCATCCCTCAGCGACCTCCACCCGATTGAGACCCGAGTCGTCGGCCTGGTTGGCCAGTCGCAGGATGACATCCGTGCGAGTCTCGAAAGGAGTAAAAGCCACGCCTACGCGCATGCGCCCACCATCTCGGGTACGACGGCGCCGAGTCAAGGTGTCGGAGGAGTACGGGAGCGTGCCCTGCGGGCTCGAGTGGCTCCTTGGACTCCTGCCTTCCAGTAGAGGAGCGCTCGAGACCCGACTGATCCTCGGAGTCGGGAGGGAATCGGCGAAGACGTACAGCTCGGCGTGGCCTTGCCAGGCGCGTCCGACGGTGCTCGGGATTTCGAATCAAGTCCCAGGACGTGGTGTAGGAGTGCTGCGTTCTCCCCTTCCGCTAGGGCGCGAGAAACCGAGCGTCGCAACCTCAGGCGGTCAGACGATATTGCTGACGTATCCGAGAGTCGCTCCGAGGGACAAACGGGGCCGCTTCGCGCCTGTGTGGCCCAGAGCGGGTCGCGGTACCGCGGTGGTACCGACTGCTCCGTCCAATACGTCCAGGCAGTCCACAAGCGGGGGACGGTGGGTACGGTCCTGGACGCAAGACGCACCCGGTCGCCTGGCTGGGGGCCGAAAGGTCGTCGGGTGAAATCCGACCGCCCCGACTGGCTCGAAGCCGGCTCCAACCGCCGGACCCGGCAACCTCCCGCTTAGGGGACGGGATCGCGGCGCCCCGGCCGCTGCTTGCCGCGCCCCTCCATCGGACGGACTTGCCTCTAGTGATCTTCCCTACGCCGCGCCGGCAGGAATCAGGATTCCGCGACCCTGGAGCCGGCCGGAGTCCAAGTCGCCCATCGCGTCGTTGATCACTTCGAGCGGATACGTGGTGGTGTGCAGGCTCACCTTGCCCTGGGCGGTCAGGGTCATCAGCTCCTGGAGGTCCTGGTAGGTGCCGACGAGGTTTCCGATGAACGAGATCTCGCGCGAGATCACGTCGATCGTCGGGATGTTGATGTTCTCGCCGTAACCGATCACGTAGTAGAAGCCGCCGTCGCGAAGCATCTCAATGCCGTCTTCGATGGCCCCCTTTTCGCCGACGAAGTCGATGACCGCCTCGGCGCCAAGCCCGTCGGTCAGCTCCTTGACCTTCTCGACGTGCGTGCCGTCGACCACGATCGTGTGGTCGGAGCCGAGCTCTCGCGCCAGCGCCAGCGCAGGTTCGGAGGGGTCGATGACGATGATCTCGGCGGGCGTCATCGCCTTCAGGCACTGGACGCCGATGTGGCCGAGGCCGCCGACCCCGATCACGACCGCGCGCGTGCCAGAACCGAGCACCGGAATCGCCTTCTTGACTGCGTGGATCGCCGTCAGTCCGGCGTCCGCGAGCGCCGCGATGTCCTTGGGCTCGGGCGCGGGGTCCAGCTTGACGACCGAACGCGACGAGGTTTTCAGGAAATCGGCGAAGCCCCCGTCGCGATCGATGCCCGGGAAGGAGCCGTTCAGGCAGTGCATGTCGTCGCCGGACCTGCACGGCCCGCACTGCCCGCAGGAGATATAGGGGTGGACGATCACCGTGTCGCCCACCGCCACGTTCTCGACCGCCGAGCCGATCTCGTGCACCCAACCGGCGTTCTCGTGGCCCGGCGTGTACGGCAGCTCGACGCCCGACTTCTCGGCCCACTGGCCTTCCTGAATGTGAAGGTCGGTCCGGCAGAGCCCGGCCGCGCCGATCCGCACGATGACGTCGAGCGGCCCGTCGGCCGTGGGCTGGTCCATCTCCTGGAGCCTCAGCGCCTCTCGATAGGCGTGCAGCCTCGCGGCCTTCATGTTGGAACCTCCTCCGGGTCGGCCGCCAGCCCGTGGCGGATTTGCAGCAGCGAGCGGCAGATCCCGCCATTCACCTCGAGGCCCGTTCGCACGAGTCGCGCGGTCCGCAGCCACCGCTCCAGGTTGCAGGCGGCGAGCGGCTCGCCGCTGGGTAGCACGAACGCCGGCGAGGCATCCTCGCGCGGGATCCCCAAATCCCGGCGCAGCTCGAGGCAGCGCCGCGCGTCGGGGACGTCGGGCAGATCTGCGACCCGACTCGTGCACATCTCCTCGGCCGTCGCGCCGCTCGCGAGCAGCGCCTCACAGAGCCTCGACTGGCGGGCGAGGAGCGCCTTGCGGTGGAACAGCTCGCGTAGCGCGTCGAGGTCGTCGTCGTCGGTCTCCCCCGGGAACGCCACGGTGAATCCTTCGCCGCGGGCGACCGCGGCGTTTATCTCGTCGCCCGTGTAGTGATCCTCGAGCGTGACCGTCACTCGACGGATCGCCGTTAGCCGGCGCACGGCTTTTCGTGCGTCGGCCGCCATCAGGTACGCGAAATTGGGAGCGCACTGCGGGGTCGGCAACCGCAGCACGATGTCGACGTCCCCGTCGAAGGTCACCTCGCACGACGTGACGAACCCAAGCTCTGTGATCGGCTCATCGAGCTCCGGGTCGTGGACGCTGCCGAGCGCGTCCAAAACGCGCGCGCGGGTGGTCATGTCGCGTCGCCGGCGAGTTGCGCGTCCTCCCTCGCGGCCGGGGTTCCTGCCTCAGCCGGTAGGCGAAGCTCTTGCGGGACCTCGATCCCGTAGAGCTCGGCTGCATTGAGGCCGAGGATCTTCTTCTTCGTCGCGGTCGTGACCGCCGGGTAATCCGAGTACTCCTCGTCTGGATAGTCCCAGTCGACGAAGCCCTCGACCTGCCACTTCGGCTCCCAGATCGCGTAGTCGCTCGCGAACAGCATCTTGTCCTCGCCGACCCAGAACAGCAGCTCGCCCATCACCTTCGAGAAGAAGCGCGGGCGCGCATGCATCAGCCCGCCGATCACAACCGCGAGGCCGGCATAGACGTTGGGCTCCTGCGTGGCGATGAAGCAGAAGTCCTCGATCCGCGGCAGGCCGACGTGCTCGACGATGAAATTGAGCTCCGGGTTGTTCGTCGCGCAGTAGTCGACGTCCGCGACGTCGAACGCGTCCTTGTCGAGGGGCCAGATCGTCGGCCCCTTGTGGACGTGGATGTTCTTGATCCCGAGCTCCTGGCACCTCTCGAGAAAGACCTGTGCCTCGGGATCCTTGAGTGACCATCCGCGCGAGCCGTCACGCCACTCGGCCGTGTAGAGCTTGACGCCCTGGAGGTTGTGGCGCTTGGCATCCTCCTCGAGCTGCTTGAGCCCCGCGTCACCTTCGCGCGGATCCCAGCGGCCGTTGGCGATCAGCCTGTCGGGATGCTTCTCGACCAGCTTCGCGTTTGTCTCGAGAGTGTTGAAGCCCTCGCGGTACCACTCCTTCAGGTAGGTCGGCTGGAAGATCCCGGCGTCCACATGGCCGTCCTGGAAGACGTCTTTGACGAAGTCCTCCTCCGAGTACTTCTGGAACTTCTCGAGAGGCCAGTGCGTCTCTTCGGGCCCGAGGGCCATGTAGGCGTGGAAGCATTCGATCCAGCCCTTCGCGTATTGCTCCTGACCCGGCACCCAGTTAGCGGGGCTCGCGTCCCAGAAATGGACGTGGCCGTCCACTACGAAGTACTTCTCTCCGTCCCTCTCGTACATATCGACTCCCTCAGTCCATCGGTCGATTGGTCCCCCGCCAATGTACTCCGCGATGCCCCGCCAGTGAATGCCGACGAATCCCATGCTGACCTAGCGATTCGGTTGCGCACGCACGCTCCTATCTCCGGCGCCGAGGCCCTCGCTCGCGCTCGCGTCGCCGTCGCCGAGCGCGTCTGCGCGTGAGGTCGCTGGTCAACCGCGCGGTGCGCCCGAGCGCCGTCCCGGCGCCGTCCGGCGAGGCCGCCGCGTTCCACAGGTCGCTGCCCGACTACGGGCGGACGCCGCTGCGCGATATGCCGGCGCTCGGGCTAGAGCTCGGCCTCGGTGCCGTGGCGATCAAGGACGAGTCCGACCGGCTCGGGCTGCCGGCCTTCAAGGTCCTCGGCGCCTCATGGGCCGTCGAGCTGGCGCTGCGCGAGCACCGAAGCGTCCACACACTCGTGGCCGCTAGCGCCGGGAACCACGGCCGCGCTGTCGCTCATGTCGCCGCGCTGCGCGGCCTGCGCTGCCGCGTGTTCCTGCCGGCGCGGTCGGCCGACGCGCGGCGGGACGCGATCGGGGCAGAAGGCGCCGATGTCGTGGTCGTCGAGGGAAGCTATGAACAAGCCGTCGCCCAGGCCAGGGTTGCGGGCGCCGAGCCCGGCACCCTCGAGATCGCCGACGCCGGCGCTTCGGGCCCGGCACGCTGGGTCATCGACGGCTACGCGACGCTCTTCGACGAAGCCGCAAAGCAAGGCTCCCACGAACTGATCCTCGTCCCCGTCGGCGTCGGATCGCTCGCGGCCGCGGCGGCGCGGTTCGCCGCGCACAGCGGTGCCAGCGTGATCGGCGTCGAGCCCGTCACCGCCGCCTGCCTGACTGCCTCGCTGGCCGTCGGACGGCCGACCCCGGTGCCGACTCCCGGCACCACGATGGCCGGCCTCGATTGCGCCGAGGTCTCGGCCGCCGCATGGCCCTCGCTGCGTGACGGCATCCACGGCACGATCACCGTCGACGACGCCGAGGTGCGCGCAGCCGTGCGCGAGCTCGCCGAGGGCGGGCTGGCCATCGGCGAGTCCGGCGCGGCGCCACTCGCCGCGCTGCGAACGCTCGTTGCCGACCCCGAGTGCTCAGGGCTCCGTAAGTCGGTGAGCCTCGGCCCCGACAGTCGCGTGCTACTCATCGCCACAGAAGGCCCGACGGATCCGGAGAGCTACCGCCGCGCCTTGACGTAGGCGCGGGGCGCACTCAGCGGCGGATCCGTGCGTAGCGTCTAACCGGCGGCTCGAGCTTGGTCCTGGGGACTTGGACCACACGGCTCAGGATGACCGGAAGCGACGCGTCGATCAGTGGCTTCGTCTTCGCCGGATCCAGACCGGTCCCGTAGGGGTGCGCGCAGACATCCTTCGCGAACCGTGAGGGCCTCGCGCCCCCGCGGTGCGTGACCGCGTCGATGAGCGCCGCGAACGAGACGGAGTCGTAGACCGCAGCGATATGCGATGTGGTCCGGCCGGGACAGACCCTTTGGATAAGGAGGTTACGCGCGCCGAAGAGCGAGGAGGTCGGATAGGGCCCCAGTTGCGGCTGCACGACGTCGTCCGTGAGCGTGCGCACCGTCGTCCACGCTGTCCGCCCGGGTGTCTCATCCGCGCGGGCGTTGAGCGCCTTGAGCAGGTGGGAGCCCGCAGCCTGCTGCCAGACGGCCGGCGGACAGCCAGCGGTCGGTCGGCACGCGGCGTCGAGAAAGGCGGCCTGTGCCGCTCCCGTCGTGCCGTGCTGGGCGCCCGCCACGGCCACGACATCGGTCACGTGCCGACGGAGGTGCGGCCAGAAGGTCAGTGCCCAGCGCGGCACCAGGCCGCCCTGGCTGATTCCATAGACCGCGATCTTCCGTCGGGCGCGCCGCCTCAACACACGAATGCCGTTGACCACGTACTCGGCCGCCGTCTGAATATCGCCGGTGGTGAAGTGGGTGAAGTTGAGATAGCAGCTTGAATGGCCGCCCCGTAGCAAGGTCTCCTGAAAGTTCGGCCCCAAGCTCCAGGTCTCGGTGCCGCTGCCCCCGGTGCCGGTGAGCAGGAGGACAGGCTCGGCTCGTGCCTTACGGACCTGGGGCTGGCAGTGCAGCGCTCGGTTCAGCTTGCGTTTCGGCACCGTGAGGCCCGGATCCGCCGCGGCGGATGTCGCCGGGGCCAGCGCAGCCAGAGCCCCGGCCGGGCCCAGAACGCAAGCGAGGAAGCGACGGCGGTGGACCTTCATGGCTTGCGTCTCCTCCGTTCGGAATTTGCGGGCGAAGGGCACGTTAGTCAGCGTCGTGCTTGGCCACGGGCTCGGACTCGTTAGGAACAGCGCCCCGGCCGCCTCGGCTCGGCGCCGTACGCCTCCAGGCGGTCGGCCAGTTCCACGGGGCGAGCGAGGAACGGGCAGTGACCGCCGCCGATCTCGTCGGGGACGATGCCCAAGGCGGTCCCGTACGAGCTGGCGAGTCCACTCGGCGGGGAGGTAGCGGTCGTCGCGACACAGGAGATACCTCGTCGGCACGTCCGGCCATGCCTCGAGCGGCCATGGGTCCCGCATCGGCGTGTCGGCGGAATCCCGCTCCTTGGCCATCGCCTCCGCCGCCAGGGTCGGCGGGACGTCATGGAAGTACGTGGCGACGATGGTGTCGTCCCCGCCCTGCTCCAGCCGCGCCTCCTCGTGACCGGTATTGGCCCACCACTGCCGGGGGGCTCGCCCGGCGACGGGACCATCCCCGCCACCAGCACCAGCAGCTCGACCGGCATCCGGGCGCACACGAGCGGTGCGGTGAACCCGCCGAACGAGTGGGCCACCACGATGATCTCGGTTCGGTCCCCGATGGCGTCAATCACCGCGTCGGCGTATTGGGAGAGCCCAGCCGATCCGTCTTCGGTCGGCAGGTCCGGCGCGACCACGTCGTGGCCCCGGCCGCGCAGCTCGGCAGCCACGAGGTGCCAGTCCCAGGCGCCGCCGCCGCCGCCGTGGATCAGTACATAGGTGGCCATCGGCGGCGAGGGTCAGTTTGAACGAGGCGTGCCGGTCCGAGAGACCAAGGGCCTGCAAGCAAGGGCTAGCCCCGAGCGGGCACCTGCTGCACCGACCAGCCGTTGCCGTCCGGATCGCTGAAGAAGGCGAACGAGCCCCAGTCGAAGTCCTGGACCTCGCTGACCTCTACGCCGCGCTCGACCAGCTCCGCGCGCGCCGCGCGGACGTCAGGGACCACCAGCTGCAGGCCCTGGACGGAGCCCGGCCGCATGTCCGTGAGTCCCCTCCCCAGGGCGATCGAGCAGGCCGACCCGGGCGGCGTGAGCTGGACGAAGCGAATCTCGTCGCTGACCGTGTGGTCGTGGTCCGCGTTGAAGCCGGCCTTGTCGGTGTAGAAGGCCTTCGCGCGGTCCACGTCGGAGACGGGAACCTGGACCAGTTCGAGCCGCCAATCCACGATCGCGGCAGTCTACCCATGGGAAAGGTCGACAAGCAGCAGCTCGAGCAGCGCAACGGCGCGCAGCGCAAAGATCGGTAAATCGCCAACCATTGCCCGGCTCCGGCGTTAGAGTCGGGTGAGATGAACCCCCCTGTCATTGAGACCGTCGAGGCGCCGGAGGCCCACCGCCTACCGGTGTTCGTCTCGGCGGACGGGCGCCGTGGGCGGACGCTCCGGCTGGTCGGCCGCGTCGTCCTCGGTCTCACCGCGCTATGGCTAGCGGCGCTGTTGGCCGGCGCGATGGGTCTCGGACGGCTCCCGAGCATGCCACTGCCCGAGGCGGGATCCACCGAGCATGGCGCCACGCCAAGCGTCCCGCATCCCACCGGCTCCGCGGGACAGCGAGGCGGGCGTTCGGTCCAGTCGAGGCACGGGCCGACCGCGCACCCGACAACGCCGTCCCGCCGAAGCGGGTCCGCGTCGCCGCGCTCGACGGCCGTGCCTGGTGCCCCGGCTGCGCCGCCCCGGCGCCACATCGGCCCCAGCGCCCCACGCTCGGCCGGGCCGACGCAGGACAGGAGCTTCCCCGGCGCGACGAGCGCGCCCGCCGGGAGGACCGCACCAGGTCCCGCGCGTACGCCCCCCGGCATGATCCATCGGCGGCCGCAGGGCAGCGGTGCGCCCTCCACTAGGACCAGCCCTCCGGGCGCCACCCAGGCCCACCCGAGCCCGAGCGCCACGGAGCATTCGCACCGATGGAGCGTCCCCGGCGGCTGAGCGCCGCCCGCGCTACCGAGATCCGTCGTCGCATCAGCCGGCCACCGGCGCACTGGTCGCTGCTCGCGTTCGTCGCCTGCGTGCTGCTGCTGCTGTTGCTCGTGTACGGGCTCGCCGGCGAGTCCGTGGGCCACAGCGGCACTCCGGTCGGCAATGAAAACTCGCCACTCACCGGCAGTCAGCCACTCCTGACGGCCCAGGGCGGCCAGCTGCGCTCGCGGAAGCTCCCAGCAAAGCGCGTCGCGCTCACCTTCGACGACGGTCCCGACCCCGTCTGGACTCGCAGGATCGCCCGCGAGCTGCGCCGGCTGCGTGCGCCCGCCACCTTCTTCGTGATCGGCAGCCAGGTGGTGCGGCATCCCGAGGTGGTGCGCGAGCTGTGGCGGCAGGGATTCGAGCTCGGCAACCACACCTTCACCCACGCCGACGTCTTCGGGATGCCGGGACCGCTACGCCGCCTGCAGATCGACGCGACCGACAACGCGATCGCCGGCGCCACCGGTATAAGGGCCCGCCTTTTCCGGCCGCCGTACTCCTCGGTCCCGGAGGCGATCACGGGACCCGAGGAGAGCGTGCTCACCGGGATAGCGCGGGACGGCTACGTCGTCGTGCTGAGTGATCGCGACGGTCAGGACTGGCACCCGAGCAGGAGTCCCGCGACCATCGCCCGCAGCGCGGTCGGCCGGGCGCGGGGGGCCAGCGTGATCCTCCTCCACGACGGCGGCGGCGACCGGGCGCGTACGCTGGCGGCCCTGCCGCGCATCGTCCGCCGCCTGCGCGCGGAGGGGTACCGGCTCGTGGAGGTCTCTCGCTTGCTCGGCCTGCGGCGGTCGGCCGTCGACTTCCCGACGACCGGGTGGCAACGGCTGCGGGGCCGCCTTCTGATCGCGTCGCTTACCGCGGCCCGCTGGATCACGGCCGCCCTGACGCTGATGCTTGCGCCGATCGCGCTGCTGATCCTGCTCCGCGCCGCATTCGTGGTGGCGCTCGCGCACCGGCATGCCCGCAGGCGACGGGCGCTGCCCACCGGCACGTCCCAGCCCCCCTCGGTCTCGATCGTGGTACCGGCCTTCAACGAGGCGGTGGTCATCGAGCGCGCGGTGAGGTCGTTCGCCGCGAGCGATTACCCCGAGCTGGAGGTGATCGTGGTGGACGACGGCTCCGAAGACGGCACGGGGGACGTGGTCGAGGCGGTCGGCCTCGAGCAGGTGCAGGTCATCCGCCAACGCAACAGCGGGAAGTCGGCGGCGCTGAACCGCGGCATCGCGGCGTCGCGCAACGAGGTCATCGTGATGGTCGACGCCGATACGGTCTTCGAGACGGCCTCGCTGCGTCGAGTGGTGGCGCCGCTGTCAGCGTCCGAGGTGGGGGCGGTGTCCGGGAACACAAAGGTCGGCAACCGCCGGGGGCTGCTGGGCCGCTGGCAGCACATCGAGTACGTGCTCGGCTTCAACCTCGACCGGCGGCTGTTCGACGTGCTGCGCTGCCTGCCCACCGTGCCGGGCGCGATCGGCGCGTTCCGGCGCGACGCCCTGGCGGATGTCGGAGAGGTCCCGGCCGACACGCTGGCAGAGGACACCGACCTCACGCTCGCCATCGGGCGCGCCGGTTGGGAGGTCGTCTACGCGGAGGAGGCCCGAGCCTGGACCGAGGCGCCCGCCACGCTGGCGGCGCTGTGGCGGCAGCGTTACCGCTGGTCCTACGGAACGATGCAGGCGATCTGGAAGCACAAGGCCGCGATCTGGCGGAGGGGGGAGAGGCGGATCGGCCGGCGCGCCATTCCCTACCTGGTGCTGTTCCAGATCCTGCTGCCGGCGCTGGCGCCGCTGGTTGACGTATTCGCGCTGTACGGAGCGATGTTCCTCGACCCGGCGCCGGTGCTCGGCTACTGGCTCGCCTTCAACCTGGTCCAGCTCGCCCAAGGCTGGTACGCGTTCCGCCTCGACGGCGAGTCGCCACGGCCGCTGTGGGCGGTGCCGCTGCAGCAGTTCGTCTACAGGCAGCTCATGTACCTGGTGGTCATCGAGTCGATGATCAGCGCCCTGCGCGGCACGCGCCTGCGCTGGCAGCATGCCGAGCGGAGTGGGGAGATCGAAGTCTCGGGTTAGGCGATCCGGTCGAGGACTACCGGGAAGGCCAACCGATCGAACGCGAGAACGCATGGGCCTTTGCTGCTCTCCAGCCGTCCCGGCAAGCACTCACAAGCGAGCGAGCGCCTTCGCCCGCTGGCGCTCCGGCGTGATCGACACCACGTTCCATGCGAGTCCGAGCCGGTGCAGCGCACGGATCAGCAGCCCTGACGGATCCACCTCCCACCAGCGCAGGCCGGGGCGCGCCGAACGGGGGAAGGCGTGGTGGTTGCGTGCCAGGCCTCCCCCAGCGAGGGGAAGGCGAGCCAGGCCACGTTGGTCGACTGGTCGTCGGTCTCGAAGCGGCGGCGGCCGAAGAAGTGGCACACGGAGTTGATGCTCCAGGTCACGTGGTGCTGGAAGAAGACGCGTACCAGGCCGCCCCAAAGGAACCCCGTCGCCGCGCCGGCGAGAGCCCGTGAGCACCCAGCCTGCGACCGACGGCAAGGCCAGCCCGGCCACCACCAGCGGGACGAACGCGCGGCCGATCAGCCGCATGCCCGGATCGTCCATGAGGTCGGGCGCGTAGCGGCGCCGCTCGGCCCTTCCCTGGTCGGTGAAGCGCCAGCCGACGTGGGCGTGCCAGAGCCCCTTGAGCATGCCGCGCACGCCCGGCCCGCGACCGACGTGCGGGCTGTGCGGATCACCCTCCTCGTCCGCGTGCGCGTGGTGCTTGCGATGATCGGCGACCCAGCCGATCACCGGCCCCTGCACGGCCATCGAGCCGAGGACGGCGAGCAGGTACTGCACGGGCCTGTAGGTGGCGAAGGACCGGTGGGTCAAGAGGCGGTGGAAGCCGACCGTGACCCCGAGGCCACACACCAGGTACATCGCCGCCAGCAACGCGAGATCGCTCATGCCTACGAGGCGGTTCCAGAGCAACGGCACAGCCACCAGGAACGCGACGAAGGGCACCACGACCGCGGCGACGTTCACGTTGCGCTCCGCCCGCGTCATCGCGCCGCCCTCTCCAGGAGCTGCCTGCGGATCGCGCTCGGGTCGAGCTGGGCGGGCTCCGTCTCCGCGATGAGGTCGCTGAGCGCCTCCACGAAGCGCTGCGGGTCCTGCCTGTAGGGGAAGTGGCCGGCGTCCGGAAACAGCTTGAGCCGGTTACCGGGGATCTCACGCTGGGCCGCCTCGCCGTGCTTCGCCGAAATGATGGGTTGCGCTTGCCCCAGATCAGCAGGGTCGGCACCTCGGTCGCGAGGTAGAGCCGCTCCGTGGCGCTCGCCCGTGGCCTTCGATGTCGATTATCGAGCGCGCGGTGTGGACGAACGCCTGGCGGGCATCGAGGTCGCCGAGCGAGGTGAAGCCGCGGGCGATCTCCTCCAGGTCGTAGCAGGCCCGCAGGCCGATACGGGCGAAGAAGCCCGCCACCGCCTCGCCCGCGTTGCGCAGCGGCTCCGCCACCAGAAGCGGCAGGACGGATTCGGCCGGGGGCAGCGTGACCAGGCGCAGCATGAGGTGGACCTCCTTCCCCAGCCCCCCGCTCGAGACGAGCACCAGGCGGTCCAGCCGCTCCGGGAACTGGTAGGCAAGCTGCATCGCCATGCCGCCGCCGAGGGAGTGCCCCACGAAGGTCGCGCGGTCGATCTCGTGCGCGATCATCAGGTCGCGGATGCCGCTCGCGTAGGCGCCAGGTGAGTAGTCGCCGCGGGGCTTGGCCGAGTCCCCGTGGCCGAGCAGGTCCGGGGCCAGGACGGTGAAGTCACGGGCCAACTCGGGCAGGATCTGGTCCCAGGTCGCGGAACTGCCGGTGATCCCGTGGATCAGGACGATTGCGGGCCCCTCCCCGCCGAGCCGGTTAGCGGACCCTGTGTCCGTGGAGCTCGAGCACCTCCGCTCGCACCCTCATCGGATCTGCAGACCCGAGATCGCCCGCCAGGTGCTCCGCCATGGCGCGCTCCTGCGCGACCACGCGCTGAACCGTGGCGATGGTGTCCTGGTCGCCTGCGCGCAGGGCCACGCGGCGTCCTTCGATCGCGCCGTCGACGCCTTCCTGAGTGCCAAGGGAGTCCCCGCCTAGCCATTGGGGGGGCGATTGCGCCCCAAACCCGCCGTTTGGGGCGATTGCGCCCCCAAACCCGCCGTTTGGTTGGCCAAAGGCCACCAAACGGAGATATCCGTCCGGAGACGCGTCTAGCTTGACCCTGACCCGGCCATCCACCGAGGAGGGCAAATGGCCATCGAGTTCTACAGCGTGAAACACCGCCGGAAGGTGCAGGTCGATGAGAGCGAGGTCCAGAAAAAGACCTACGAGCGGGAGACCTCGAAGGGCACCCAGACGCGGTACGCGTTCCAGGCGGAGACCACCGTCGACGGCGACAACGTCAAGCTGACGAAGTTCGTCGGCAAGGAGGACTTCGACAGGCTGTAGAGCACCACAGTAGTGGCGGAGCGCCGGCCCGAGGTTGTCCTCGTCCGCCATGGCGAGACGGAGTGGACGCGCACCGGTCAGCACACCGGCAAGACAGACATCCCGTTGACGGATGAGGGGCGGCGGCAGGCCGAGCTGCTGCGTGAGTCGCTTACCGGCCGGCGGTTCGTCCGCGTCCTCACGAGTCCCCTGTCGCGTGCCGCGGACACCTGTCGTCTCGCGGGGCTGGGCGACTCCGCGGAGGTGAGCGACGAGTTGCTCGAATGGGACTACGGCGACTACGAGGGCGTCACCACGGCACAGATCCGTAAGGAGCGGCCGGACTGGAACCTGTGGCGCGACGGCTGCCCGGGGGGCGAGGAGCCGGGGGAGGTGGGCGCGCGTGTCGATCGCATCGTGGCGGAGCTCCAGCGGCTTGACGGCGACGCGGCCCTCTTCGCCCACGGCCACGTCTTGCGAGTACTGGCCGCGCGCTGGATCGAGCTCGGCCCGGAGTGGGGGGCTCGGCTCGTTCTCACCACCGCCACCCTGAGCATCCTGGGCTGGGAGCGTGAGACCCGCGCGATCCAGCTCTGGAACGCGCTGGCCGCCGCCTGAACCCTAGCCCGACGCGTGGGCGAACCGCGAGCGGGAGCGGTCGAGCTTGCCCCCTTCGTAGCGCCCCGCCCAGCGGGAATCCGGCTTGGCGAGGCGCAGCGCGCCGACGGTCGCGACCGCCGGGATGAAGAGCCCGACCAGACCGGCGAAGGTCTTCCCTTTTAGGAAGCAGACGGCGGCCAGGGCGGCACCCAGCAACTGAACCGGCACCAGCACGGCGGTGCTCTCGCTGCTGGACAGGTTTTCTCCCCCCACCCCGGCGAAGACGAGCACCGCCTGCAAGACCTCAATCCAGAACTGCAATCCGAGCAGCGCGATCGTCAAGAGACAGCCGGCGCCACTATCACCGCGTCGATCGACTCGCGGCCCTTCGGCGACCAGTAGACGTCTTGCAGGTTGAGCCAGAGGGCGAACTCGTCGAGCGTCAGGCCCAGGCCGACCCCGAAGAGCACCGCGATGGTCTCCCGCGGACTGTTGCAGGCCACGTCGCTGCCGTTCATCGTGGCCGCGTCGCAGATCGGCGT
>DATFQM010000061.1:0-17475 GCA_035264265.1 Thermoleophilaceae bacterium | reverse complement strand
CGGTCGCCGCTGGTGCCCCTGCCATGACCTGGCTGAGCGTCCCCCGCGACTGGGTCGCCTCCTTCGGCGACATCGCCAAGTTCTGCGCCCGGGTGTTCGCCCACGTGTTCAGCCTGAGGGTGTTCCGCTTCTTCGGGGAGGCCCTGCGCCAGGCCGGCATCCTGGTCCTGGGCTCCGCCCTCGTGATCTGGGGCCTGGCCTTCATCCTGGGCCTCCAGTGCGGGATCGAGGGGGCCTACTTCAACCGCAGTGTGGGAGCCCCCGCCTACGCCGGGGTGTTCAGCGCCTGGTGCGACCTGCGGGAGATCATGCCCTACGCCTTCGGCTACATGATGAGCGCCAAGGTGGGCACCGGCCTGGTGGCGGAGCTCGGGGCCATGCGCATCTCGGACGAGATCGACGCCCTCGAGGTCATGGGGGTGAACTCCCTCATCTTCCTGTGCGCCACTCGCCTGCTGGCCGCCTGGCTCGTGCTCCCCTTCATGTACCTGGCCGCGGTGGGGGCGGGGTTCTTCGCCTCCTACCTGGCCGTGGTCCAGCAGATCGGGGAGGTGTCCTCCGGGGGGTTCTTTCTCATCTTCTGGATGTTCCAGAACCCCCCCGACCTCTTCTACAGCCTGATCAAGGGCATGGCCATGGCCACCGTGATCGTGCTGGTGGGCTGCTACTACGGCTACACCGCCTCGGGCGGCCCGGTGGGGGTGGGCACGGCCACCGCCAAGTCGATGGTGCTGAACACGGTGATGGTCCACATCGTGGGCATGGTTGGCACGCAGATCTTCTGGGGATCTAACCCAAGAGCGCCGATCGGAGGCTGAGGCCCCGGGCAGTAGAGTCAGGGAGAGCGAGGAATGGCAGACGAGGAGAAGCGCAACGACCCGCAGTGGGGGAGGCCCCTGGAGCCCTCGGACCTGGAGCGAGAGGGCGGGGCGGAAGACCCGCAGGAGAGCCGCCCTCACCAGTCGCCGGGAGACCCGGGGACACAGGAGACAGCGCCGTCGGATACGCCGACCGAGGAAACACAAGTCGCGGAGGCTCCCCAGGAGACGCACGAAGGCGAGCAGTACCAGCCTCAGCAGGAGACGCGGGTCACCGACGAGCCCCCGCCTCCCAGGGACGAGGACATCCCCGAGAACATCGTCGCGCAGACCCGCGAGGGCGAGCATCCCTACTACTGGCACTCCGGCAGGAAGCGCGAGCACGGGTCCACGGACGCCGTGGAGTTCATCGACGTCATGAAGTCCTTCGGCCGCAACACGATCCTCAACGGCCTGAACCTCGGGCTACCCGAGAATCAGATCTCGATGATCCTCGGCCCCTCGGGCACCGGGAAGTCGGTCTGCATCAAGCACATGGTCGGGCTGCTCTACCCGGACGAGGGCGACGTGCTCGTGCACGGCGAGTCGGTGCCGAACATGGTTGACGACGAGCTGTTCGAGATGCGCAAGAAGTTCGGCGTGCTGTTCCAGGACGGCGCGCTGTTCGGCTCGATGAACGTCTTCGACAACACCGCGTTCCCGCTTCGGCAGCACACCGACAAGGGCGAGGAGGAGATCGGCGAGATCGTCAACCGCCGGCTCAAGGAGGTCGGGCTCTCGGGCGCGATGGACAAGATGCCCAACGAGCTCTCCGGCGGGATGCGCAAGCGTGCGGGCTTCGCCCGCGCGCTCGTGCTCGACCCGGACATCGTGCTCTTCGACGAGCCCGACTCCGGCCTCGACCCGGTGCGGACAGCGCTGCTCTGCGAGCTGATCCAGGAGGTTCACGAGGAGAACGGCGGCGCGTACACGGTGATCACGCACGACATCATGTCCGCGCGCCGGGTCGCAGACTTCATCGCGGTGCTCTGGAAGGGGCGGATCGTGGAGTCGGGACCGGCCAGCGAGCTCTTCAACTCGGACAATCATTTCGTGCGGCAGTTCCTCTCCGGTGAGGCCCAAGGGCCTCTCGGGATGGAATAAGGCTCGGTTAGCCAGTCTGCCGCTCTACAGGCGGGTTTCCGGCCGGTTTGCTCCCGGCTCGCTAACGCGCAGAGGCAAGCGCCTCCCCCGCGCGCTCGGCCGCCGGCTCGTCGGACCGCGGCAAGAAGTGCGTCGAGAGCACGTCACGGCTAGCCACCGGCGCCCGGGGTAGCTCCGTGAGTAGAGGGCGGCGGCGGCCGTTCATTCCATGGGGTCGCCGTCCCCCGCGCCACGAACAAGGAGAACGCATGAGTGAACCCGAGCCATTCACCTCGGCCGAGCTCGAGGTACTGGCGCTCGCCTGGGCCGCGCAGCAGGAGGGCAAGGCTTTCAGACCGACGGATGACGACTTCACCGCTTGTCACGGGCTCGCCGAGCGTGGTTGGTTAGAGAGGCGTTGGAACAACCAGAACGACGACCTGGTCTTCCGGTGGTCGCAGCAGGCCGAGACCGCGTTGGACATCAATATCCTGACCCGGTAGACAACCGGCTCGGTGGCTTGAATGGGCCTCGCATGTGAGCTGCAAATCCGGCTCAGCACGCACCTGGCCGGTACCGGCTCTCACGGCCGGCACTTAAGGCCGGATTAAGCCGGTAGCGAGCCGCAGACGGTGATGGGATACTGCCCCCGCGCAGGAGGCGCCGGGCGATTGGCCGCGCTTGCACCCAGGCAAACCAGAGGGAAGGGTCCGCCAGCCGCTCGCTAGCGAGCGGGGTTCCACCGTTGCCAGGGTTGCGGCCCTGGCGGGGCTGATAGCCGTTGTCGCGTTGCTCGCCCTGCTGATGTTCGGCGGCGGTGGCGACTACAAGGTCTCCGCCTACTTCCAGAACGCGAGCCTTCTGGTCAAGGGCGACGCGGTGCAGGTCGGCGGGCACACGGCCGGCACGATCACCGACGTCGAGCTGACCGACTCGAGCCAGGCGAAGATCTCGATGACGGTCGACGACAGCGTCGCCCCCCTCCATCAGGGCACGAGCGCCGAGATCCGTCTCACTTCCCTGCCCGGAACCGCCAGCCGCTACGTCTCCCTTCGACCGGGACCCAACAACGCGCCGGAGATTCCCGACGGCGGGCGCGTACGCGCCGACCGGACGAGCTCGCCGGTGGAGCTCGACCAGCTCTTCGACTCCCTCACCCCCAGAGCGCGCAAGGCGCTCCAGCAGGTAGTTCAAGGGTCCGCGACCTACTACTCCGGCCGTTCCCGGGAGACGAGCGAGAGCATCAAGTATCTGAGCCCGGCGTTGGCGGCGACCTCCCGGCTGACCCGCGAGGTGGCGCTCGACCAGAGGGTATTCGAGCGCTTCGTAGTCGATACCGCGGGAGTGGTCGGCGGGCTCGCCGAGCGCCGTGACGACCTGGCCTCCCTCGTTGGTAACGCGAACGCGACCACCGCGGCCATCGGCGACGAGAACGCGGCCCTCGACCGCGCCCTGGTCCTTCTCCCTGGGACGTTGCGAAAGGCCAACACCACGTTCGTGAACCTGCGCTCGACGCTTGACGATCTCGACCCCGTGGTCAACGCGTCCAAGCCGGCGACGAGAAATCTCGCCCGCTTCCTGAGGGACCTTCGGCCGCTCGTTGCCGACACGAAGCCCACGGTCGACGACCTCAGCGCCTTGGTTCGCAGTCCCGGAAGGGGAAATGACCTGACCGAGCTGACGGCAATGCAGCCGCAACTCGAACGACAAACGTCCAGGGTCTTCCCGCGCGCGGTTCGCACCCTGCGCCGGGGGCAGCCGGTCGTCCGGTACGCGCGCGTCTACACGCCGGAGCTCGTGGGCTGGTTCAAGGACTACGGCCAGAGCGCGGCCTCCTATGACGCCAACGGGCACTTCGCGAAGATCTCGCCGCTGATCGCCCCGTTCGCCTATAGCGGGGGTCAGCTCGTGCCCCTGCCCCCGGGCTCGAACCGGCTGTCCGGACTCGCGGACCTGGTCAAGCACTGCCCGGGCAGCGCCGTGGCGCCGTCGCCCGACGGATCCACGCCGTTCCCCGTTCCCGATTGCGACCGGTCGGCGGTCCCACCCGGCCCATGAGACGCCTGATAGTCATCGTCGCGTTCGCGCTTGCCCTGCCGCTGCTGGTGGCGTTCGGTACGGGCGCGGGGGCCGGCGGCGGCGGTGGCTACGAGGTCCGCGCCATATTCGACAACGCGGCGGCCGTCGCGCTGGGCGGCGACGTGAAGGTCGCGGGGGCGAAGGTCGGCGTGGTCGAGTCGATGGACGTGGCGCCCGGCAAGAAGGCGGCGCTCGTGCTCAGGATCGACGACGGGCGCTTCACGCCCTTCCGGCGCAACGCCCGCTGCACGATCGTGCTCGCGACCTTCATCGGCGAGAAGTCGGTGGAGTGCCAGCCGGGAACCGCGCAGGGAGGCGGCGCGCTGAAGAAGATCCGGGATGGGGCCGGGAAGGGCCAGCACCTGCTGCCGGTGACGAACACCAGCTCCCCCGTCGACCTCGACATCGTCAACAACACCCTGCGGCTGCCGTTCCGGCAGCGTCTCACGATCCTGGTCAACGAGCTCGGCACGGGGCTGGCCGGCCGTGGGCGAGAGCTGAACGCGGTGATCCACCGTGCCAACCCGGCGTTCCGCGAGACCGACAAGATCCTGGCCACGCTCGCGCGGCAGAACCGGGTACTCGCCAAGCTGGCCCGGGACTCCGACACGGTGCTCGCGCCGCTCGCGCGTGAGAAGGCCCGGGTCGCCGACTTCATCGAGCAGGGGAACGCGACGGCGCGGGCGAGCGCCGAGCGCAGCGGTGACATCGAGCGCTCGATCGAGCGCCTGCCGGGCTTCCTGCGCCAGCTGCGTCCGCTGATGAGCGACCTCGGTGCATTCGCCGACCAGGCCTCACCGGTAGTAGACGACCTTGGTCGGGCTGCGCCGGCGACGAACCGCGTGATCGAGCAGCTCGGGCCGTTCTCGAGCGCGGCGCTGCCGGCCGTGCGAAGCCTCGGCAGGGCGGCCGCGGTGGGGCGTCCGGCGGTGGTGTCCGCCCGGCCGCTCACCCGCAACCTGCGCCGCTTCGCCAGTGACGCCCGCCCCGTCTCCGCAAACCTCAAGGACCTCACCGCGAGCCTCGACGAGACCGGTGGCCTCGAACGTTTCCTCGACTACGTCTTCTACCAGTCGCTTTCGATCAACGGCTTCGATCAGCTCGGCCACTACCTGCGGACCGAGCTGATCGCGAAGCTGGCTTGCGGCATCTACGCGACGGCGAGCGTGGAGGAGTGCAACGCCAACTTCACGACCCCGCCCGCCACCACCGCGGCAAAGCACCCACTCGCGGGGTACCGTGCCGCCGCGAAGAAGCCCAGGCCGGGGGCCAAAGGGAGGGCTGCGAGGAGTAGGCTGCTCGACGGCTCGGGCGGCCGTAGCGATTCCTCCGTCGACCGGCAGCGGCGCGAGAACCATGCGCGCCTGCAGCGGCAGGCCCGGAGCCCCTCGCCGACACTGCAGCGCGAGCGCGAGCCGATGCTCGACTACCTCTTGGGGGGCGACCGATGACCCGGCGCGGCCCGGGCTCGATCGCCGCCAGCCCCCTGCTGGTCGGCGCCGTGACCGTCCTCGTGGCGATCATCGCCGTCTTCCTGGCCTACAACGCGAACTCGGGCCTGCCCTTCGTGCCCACTTACGACCTGACGGTGCGGCTGCCTTCCGCCGCCAACGTGGTCAAGGGGAACGACGTGAACATAGGCGGCGCCCGGGTCGGGACGGTCTCCGAGATCAACCCGGTCCCGACTGACAGCGGCGACGCGACCGCCGAGCTCAAGCTGAAGCTGGACAAGGACATCCAGCCTCTGCCGGTCGATACCACCGTCCTCGTGCGCCCGCGGTCCGTGTTGGGGCTCAAGTACGTGGAGCTGACGCCGGGGACCGCCAAGGCGGGCCTGAGGCCGGGCTCCGTGCTGCCCCTGCGCAGCGCGCGGCCCCGGCCCGTCGAGATCAACGAGGTGATCAACACCTTCAACGCTCGCACGCGACGCGGAGGGCAGCAGACCCTAAACGGTCTGGGCACGGGCCTCGCGGGCCGCGGAACAGACCTGAACCTGGCGATCGAGAACCTCCGTCCGCTGCTCGACGACCTAGAGCCGGTGGCCCGGGTCATCGCGGATCCGCGGACGCGCCTCTCGCGGCTGGTCAAGAGCCTGGGCGACACAGCGTCGGAGCTCGCGCCGGTGGCCGATACCCAGGCCGCGCTGTTCGTCAACCTCGACACCACCTTCGCGGCGCTGGCCAGCGTGGCCCGGCCGTTCCTCCAGGAAACGATCTCCGAGTCGCCGCCCACGGAGGAGGCCGGGATCGTCGAGTTCCCGCGCCAGCGCCCCTTCCTGCGCAACAGCGCCGCGCTCTTCCGCGACTTGAAGCCCGGCGTGGATACGCTGCCGCGCTCCGCGCCCGCGTTGTCGGCCGCGCTGCGGCAGGGCATACGCACGCTCCCCCTTACACCGCCGTTCAACGCGCGCCTTGAGGGCGTCTTCCGAGCGCTGGGCCGCCTGACCGGGTCGCCGTTCGCGCAGGCGGGCGTCAGGCGACTGGCCCAGACGGCCCGATCGCTCAAGCCGACCCTGGCCTTCCTCACTCCCGTCCAGACGACCTGCAACTACGTAACGCTCTGGTTCCGAAACGTCTCGAGCCTCTTGTCCTACGGCGACGCGCACGGGACCTGGCAGCGCTTCGTCGCGCTGGTCGCGGCCAACGGGCCGAACAACGAGGGCGGCCCCGCGAGCGCGCCGGCCAACGGCCCGGCGCCCGGCAACTTCCTCCACAACAACCCCTACCCGAACACCGCCTCGCCCGGGCAGACCAGGGAGTGCGAGGCCGGGAACGAGCCGTTCACGCCCGGCGCGCAGGCGATCGGCAACGTGCCCGGAAACCAGGGGACGGTCACTCAGGGACAGGTCGGGACGAACGCGCGCGCGGGGGGCGAGCGGTGAGTCGCCGCGGGACACGCCTGACGCCGTTCCAGGTAGGCCTGGTGGCGATCGTGATCATCGCCGTGGCCTCTTACTTCAGCTTCGCCAAGGACATTCCCTTCAGGGGGCCGTTCCAGCTGAAGGCGGTGTTCGCCAACGGGGACAACATCGGGGTTCGCTCCCCGGTGCGGATCGCCGGCGTCGACGTCGGCAAGGTGGTCAAGGTGGGACCCGCGAGCGGCGACTCGAACGCCACCGAGGTGACGATGGAGCTGAACGACAAGGCGCTCCCGATCCACAGGGACGCGGAGATCAAGATCCGGCCACGCACCTTCCTCGAGGGGAACTACTTCGTCGCCATCAGCCCTGGCCGGCCGGGTACCGGGACTGTGGACGACGGGGACACCATCCCGATCACTCAGACGGCCTCGCCGGTGCTGCTGCAGGACATCCTCGGCGAGCTGCAGAGCAACACGCGCGAGAACCTCCAGAAGCTGCTGGAGGGGTACGGGGGAGCGCTCGCCGGCCGGCCGCGGCGGGGTGAGGACAAGGACCAAGATCCCGCCGTCCGGGGCGAGACCGCCGGGCAGGCGCTGAACCAGACGCTCGTGTACTCACCCGGCGCGCTGCGGGGGACCGCGATCGTGAACGACGCCCTCCTGGGCACCGAGCTGCACGACCTCTCCAAGTTGATCCGGAGCGGCCAGAGGGTGTCGACCGCCCTGGACAGCCGCGAGAAGCAGCTCAAGGACCTGATCACGAACCTCGACGTCACGACAGGCGCCCTGGCGAGTGAGCAGGGGAACCTACGCGAGACCGTGCGGCTCCTGCCCCGCGTGCTCGATGCGGCGGATCCCGCGTTCGACAGCCTCAACAGAGCTTTCCCGCCCACCCGCGCCTTCGCGCGCGAGATCCTGCCAGGCGTTCGCGAGACCGGCCCGACGATCGACGCCGGGTTCCCATGGATCGCCCAGACGCGGCGGCTGGTCGCGCCCGACGAGCTACAGGGCCTGGTTCAAGCCCTCCGTCGGGCGGTCCCGCCCCTGACGAGGACGACCAGCGCCACGCTCGGTCTCCTGCCTCAGGTCGACCTGGTCGACCGCTGCGCTCTCGAGGTGATCCTGCCTACGGGTGAACGGGTCATATCCGACCCGCCGTTCACCTCGGGGATCGCCAACTACAAGGAGTTCTTCCAGTCTCTCGTCGGACTCGCGGGGGAGGGCGCAGGCTTCGACGGGAACAGCTACTACACCCGCGTCTTCTCGGGCGGCGGTGCCCTCGGCGTCCAGACTTCGCCGCTCCCGGGGACACCGCAGGCGTTCAGCAACGCCGTGCTCAACCCGCTCGGCAGTCGGCCGGCCAGGCCGAGCAGGCGGCCCCCCTACAACCGCCGCTTCCGCTGCCATCGCAACACCCCCCCGAACCTGAACTCGGCGAGGACTGGAGCCGGCCCGTGAGGCGTGCGATCCGCAAGCACCTACGCGACTTCCTCGCGATCGCCTTCATGGCGGTCATCGCCATCGGCGTCGCGGGCTACATCCTGTCGCATGAGCGCTTCTATCTGCCGGGCTGGGTGCCGTTCGTCGGGACCGATTTCTACACCGTCAAGGCGGAGCTCTCCACGGCCCAGGCCGTGGCGCCAGGCCAAGGGCAGAGCGTCTCCGTCGCGGGCGTCAAGGTCGGTGAGATCGGCAACGTCAACCTCGAGCGCGGGGTGGCCGTGGTGGAGCTGGACATCAAGCCCAAGTACGCGCCCATCTACCGCGACGCCACCGCGCTGCTCCGCTCGAAGACAGGCCTCAAGGACATGTACATAGAGCTCGATCCGGGGAACCGAAGGGCCGGGAAGATGCCTGAAGGCGGCGAGGTCCGGCTCGCGGACACGTTGCCCGACGTCAACATCGACGAGATCCTCTCCAGCCTCGACGGGGACGCGCGCGCGTATCTGGCGGTGCTCCTCAACGCGGGCGGTGAGGCCTTCAGCGATGAATCAGCCGCAGGCACGGCGCCGTCGGAGACCGGCGAGGGAAACGAGCGGGCAAGTCAGAGCGCCACGCAGGACTTGCGCGAGACGTTCAAGCGCTTCCTGCCCACTACGCGCGATTCACGCCGGATAACCGTCCTCCTGGCCAAGCGGCGTCACAACCTCCGCCGGGTCGTTCACAACTTCCAGGAGCTCACGACGGCGGTTGCCAGGAAGGACACCCAGCTCGCTTCGTTCGTCGACTCCTCCAACGCCAACTTCGCCGCAATCGCCAGGCAGGACGTGCGGCTGCGCGAGGCGCTGGGGCTGCTCCCCGGCGCACTTGGAGAGACCCAGAAGACCCTCCGCAAGGTGAGCACGCTGGCCGGCGAGCTCGGGCCCACGCTGCAGGCGCTGAGGCCGGGCGCCCGGGCGCTGGGGCCGGCCCTGCGCGCGACCCGGCCGTTCCTGAGGGGCTCGACGCCGATCATCAAGAACCAGCTGCGCCCGTTCGCGCGTGCGGCGCAGCCCGCCGTACGGAACCTGGCGCCCGCCGCGCGCGACCTCGCCGTGGCGACGCCGCGGCTGACGAGCACCTTCAAGGTGGCCAACGTGCTCCTCAACATGCTCGCCTTCAACCCGCGCGGGTCCGAGGAGGGCTTCCTGTTCTGGAACTCCTGGGTGAGCCACCTCGGCACGCTCGTGTTCAACATCGCCGACGCCGAGGGGCCGATCCGTCGCACCACCCTGTTCGTCAACTGCGACAACCTGACCAACGCCGAGCTCGCGGCGGCGGCGCTGCCGGCGGCGGGAACGCTCCTGAAGCTGACGAACCTCCCGAAGTCGAGCGTCGTATGCAGGTGACGGGGGTGGGTGACAGGTGATCAAGCAGTCGCCCAGCGTCGGGCGAATCGTCGTGATGGTCACCTTCGCGCTGTCGTGCTTCGGCATCCTGCTCTTCCTTTGGCTCTCCTTCGGGGGGCCTGTGCCGCTCAGGCCCGAGGGCTACCACGTCACCGTGAAGTTCCCGGAGGCAACCCAGCTCGCGCAGGAGGCCGAGGTGCGCATCTCCGGCGTCAAGGTCGGCAAGGTGACTAAGAAGGAGCAGGACCCAAAGAGCGGCCTGACCTCCGCCACGATCGAGCTGGACGCGAAGTACGCGCCGATCCCGCGCGACACGCGAGCGATCCTGCGGCAGAAGACCCTGCTGGGCGAGACCTATGTCGAGCTCTCCCCGGGCAGCAAGTCCTCCGGCAAGCTCGGCGAGGGCGGGAGGCTGGCCCAGGGCCAGGTGGCGCCCACCGTCGAGCTCGACGAGATCTTCCGCTCCTTCGACGAGCCGACCCGGAAGGCCTTCCAGATCTGGCTGGAGGACCAAGGACGGGGCGTCAACAATCGCGGCCAGTCGCTGAACGACGCGCTGGCCAACCTCAATCCCTTCGCCGAGAACAGCGACAGGGTGCTGGCCGTGCTGCACAGGCAGCTGGGCGCCACCCGCAGGCTGGTGCGCGACACAGGCGCCGTCTTCGAGGCGCTCAGCGAACGACGGGGGCAGCTCAGCGGCCTGGTCACGAACTCCAACCGCGTATTCGAGACCACGGCGGCACGCAACGAGTCGCTCGCGGACGCGGTCACGGTGCTTCCGACCTTCCTGCGGGAGTCGCGGCGCACGGTGAGGCGTCTGACCCCCTTTGCGCTCAACACGAATCCGCTGGTGACTCAGCTCCGGCCGGCGGCCCGCCAGCTGAGCCCCACCTTGATCGACCTCGCGGACATCTCTCCGGACCTGGAGGCCCTCTTCCGGAACCTGCGGCCGCTGATCCGGGTGTCCCGGCGCGGGTTGCCGGCCCTCGAGGGAGTGCTCGGCGACGCTCGCCCGCTCCTCGAGCAGCTCGATCCCTTCCTGCGCCAGGTCGTCCCGATATCCGACTACCTCGGGTTCTTCAGGCGCGAGATCGGCGCCTTCTTCGCGAACGTCCCGGCCTCGACGCAGGCCACCGACACGCCGGCGGGCGCGAGCGGTCCGGTCCACTACCTGCGCCTGCTGCAGGGGCTGCGTCCGGAGGACCTGGCCGCCTACCCGACCCTGCCCCCCTCGAGCCGCCTGAACCCGTATCCGCAGCCGGGCAGCCTGTCGCGGATTCGCGGCGGCCTCCAGGTGTTCGGTCGATACCTCTGCAAGCCGGGAGCGAACACCGCCTTCCCGCTCTCCGCGTCGGCCAAGGCCCTCCTCAACGCGACAGACCCGACGCTCCTCCCGAACCTCCTCGAGTTCGGCTTCGGCGGCGACCCGGCCAACGTCCCGACGCCGCCGTGCAAGGCGCAGACGCCGCTCGGACGCCGGGTGGGAGAGCCCGGCGTGTACCCGCGGCTCCACGCCAGCCCATAGCCTCCGCGTTTTGCAGCCATTTTCCGGTGCAGGAGCTTTCACCGGCGCGTAACGCGTCGGACCGAAACCGGTAACACGGCGCCGCCGATCCGGTCTTACCTTGACCTCCCGACGTGGATCGCCGTCACCTGGCTCCGGGCCTCGCCGCATTCGCGGCAGCCGCTCTCGTCGCCCTCCTCGGGCTGCGGGCTGCCGCGGGCCCCTCCCAGGAGAGACCCAGGGGCGGGACCGTGCGGATGCAGCTGCTGGGCGTGAACGACCTGCACGGGCATCTCCAGCCGTCGGGCGACGTCGGCGGGGCGGCGTGGCTCGCGGGACACCTCGACCATGCCGCCGCGAGCCACCCCGGGCGCACCATCCGCGTCCACGCGGGGGACATGTACGGAGCCTCCCCGCTGATCTCCACCCGCTTCCGTCATGCGTCCACAATCGACGCGATCAACCGCATGCAGTTCGACGTCGGCACGGTCGGGAACCACGAGTTCGACAACGGCGGCGACCGGCTCACGGGCCTCCTCCGGCGCGCGCGGTTCCCATACGTCAGCGCCAACCTCGTCGATCGCACAGGCAGGGTTCGGCTTCCGCCCTACCGGATCGTCGAGCGTGGGGGCGTGAAGATCGGCTTCCTCGGCGTGACCACCGACACCGCTCCCCGTTACCTGCTGCCGCGCTTCACACGCCGGTTCTGCTTCCTCGACATGTCCGAGTCGGTGAACCGCTGGATACCCGAGCTCCGCCGTCGCGGGGTCGAGGCGATCGTCGTGCTCGCCCATTCCGGTGCCTTCCAGAACGGGGGTGAAGGGGCGAAGGCGGCCGGCGAGGTCGTGGACGAGACGCGTCAGATGAGCGACGCGGTCGACGTGGTGGTCGCCGGCCACACCCACTCCTATCTGAACACGAGGGTGGGGGGCAAGCTGTTGGTCCAGTCCTACTCATACGGCATGGCCTACGACCGGGTCGAGCTGACCGTGGACAGCGACAGCGGAGAGGTCGTCGGCTCCTCGGCCGAGATCTCGCGCACCTACCACGCCGGGGTCGTCCCGAACCACGCGGTGGCGGCGGTGGTGAGACGCTACGCGCGGCGGATGACGCCGGCGGCCGACGGCGTGGTCGCGATCGCCCCCCGCAGCCTGTCGCGCGAGCGGGGCGAGCTAGCGCGAGTGGTGGCAAGGGCCCAGCGCGCCCTCGCGCGCACCGACCTCGCGGTCGTCAACCCCGGAAACATGCGCGATGACCTGCGCGCAGGGCCGGTGACCTACGCCGATCTGTGCGCGATCGAGGTCTACGGGCACCCGGTGCTGCGGATGCGGCTGCGCGGGCAGGAGCTCCGCAAGCTCCTCGAACAGCAGTGGAGCGACGGTACGACGCGCCTATATACAAGCGGGCTCCGCTACCGCCACGACGGGCGGCGCGTGACCGAGGTCACCGACGCGAGCGGACGAGCCCTCCACCCCCACCGGCTCTACACGGTGGCCGCAAACGAGCTGATCGCCACCGGCGCCCGCTTCAGCGTCCTACGCGATCGCGGGCGGGGAAAGCGGCCCGTGGGGACCGACATCCAGGCGCTGGTCTCCTACCTGGAGCACCATCCGGGAGCCTTGCGGTGAGCTCTTGCCCGGCGTGAGCAGGCAGCCCGTGGCCTAAGCTGACCCTCGAATGGGGGAGCGGCTTGGAGGGATCGTTCGGCTTGCCGCCCGGCGGCCGTTGGCGGTTCTCGCCGTGGTCGGTGTGCTCGCGGTGATCGGGGCGGGTCTGGCGCTGAGGCTCGAGCCCAGTGCCGACACCGACACGCTCGTCAACCGCTCTTCCGCCACGTTCGAGGCGACCGAGCGATTCAAGAGGACCTTCGGCGACGAGGCGGTCGTCATCCTGGTCAAGGGAAACCTCCAGCGAACCGTGCTGACCTCCGATCTCGGGCGGTTGCTGCGGCTAGAGGGCTGTCTGTCCGGAAACGTGCCGCCGCGCGGCCTGCGCCAGCTGCCGGCCGGCTGCACCGAGATCGCCCACCTCAGGCCGGCGAAGGTGGTCTTCGGGCCCGGGACATTCATCAACACCGCGGCGGGCCGGATCTCCGACGAGTTCGTCAAGCGTCGCAACGCCAACGCCCGACAGGCCGCGCAGGCGGCGAGGGAGGCAAGCAAGGCGGCGGCCAGGCGGGGCGCCTCGCCGTCGGAGCAGCGGCGGCAGGCGAAGGCGGCGAGCGATGCGGTGGCCGCCCAGTTCACGCAGCAGACGCTCCAGCTCGCGCTCCGCTACGGGCTCACGGGGCTGCCGTCGATCGACAGCCCTGACTTCGTGTCGTCCCTCGTCTTCGACACCGGTGCCGGTCAGGTGGGACAGCCAAAGGCCAGGTTCGCCTACCTGTTCCCGAGCAAGAACGCCGCGCTGATCCAGATCCGGATGCGCCCGAACCTGAGCAACCCGGAGCGCCGCCGGGCAATCGAGCTGTTCAAGCAGGTGGCACGCAACCGGTCGCTCACGCCACGCCACGGCGCCCGTTACATCGTCACCGGCGTCCCGGTGGTCACGGAGGGGCTCGCCACCGCGGTCCAGCACTCGATCTTCATCCTGCTCGGGGCCGCGCTGCTGGTCATGGCGGCCACGCTCGCGCTCGTCTTCCGGACCCGGCTGCGGCTGCTGCCGCTCGCTCTCGCGCTTGTTGCGGCCGCGATGACGTTCGGCGCGCTCTCCCTCGCGGGCGGCAACCTGACCATGGCGTCGATCGCCGTGTTGCCGGTGCTGGTCGGGTTGGCGGTCGACTACGCGATCCAGTTCCACGCGCGATTCGACGAGACGCGGGAGCGGCGCCCCCGCCCGGGCCCCGCGCGGGCCGCGGCAGGCGCCGCGTCGGCGGGCGGCCCCACGATCGCCACGGCGGGGCTCGCCACCGCTGTCGGCTTCCTGGTCCTGCTGCTCTCGCCGGTACCCATGGTGCGCGGCTTCGGCCTGCTGCTCGTGCTCGGGATAGCGCTGGCCCTGGGTTGTTCGCTCACGGCCGGATTCGCCGCCCTGGTGCGCTTCGCGGAGCCGAGACAGAGGCCCGCCGATCTGCCGCCATCCTTTCAACGACTGCGCCGCAGGCTGGGCGAGTGGGGCGTCGCGCTGCGCGAGAGCCGGGTCGCCGAGCGGATCGCAGACCGCTCCTGGCGCGCGCTCCATACCTCACTCGAGCGGCCGCGCAAGGTGCTGGCGATCGGGTTGGCGCTTGCGGTGGTCGGCTGGGTCGTGGACACCCAGAGCGACGTAGTGTCCGACGTCCGCGAGCTCGTGCCGGCCGACCTCCAGGCCCTACGTGACGTCAACGAGCTCCAAAAGGAGACCGGGGTCTCCGGTGAGATCGACGTGACCGTTCGAGCCGACGACATCACCACGCCTTCCCTCGTCGCCTGGATGACCCGCTTCCAAGGGGGCGTCCTGAAAGCCCATGGTTACAAGCGGGGAGCGCGCTGCAGCGACGCCAGGGGCGCACCCGAGCTCTGCCCTGCGCTCTCCTTGCCGGACCTGTTCAGCTCGGCGACGGGCGCGGGCCGAAACGCAAACGTGCGGCAGCTGCTCGACGCGGTACCGCCCTACTTCTCCCAGGGCGTCGTCTCGCCCGACCGCAAGACGGCGAACATGGCCTTCGGAATCCGGCTCATGCCACTCGACCGCCAGAACGACGTGGTCGACGACATCGAGCGCCGACTCGACCCCCCCAGGGGCGTGCAGGCCTCCGTGGTGGGCCTGCCGGTGCTCGCGGCGCAGGCCAACGGATCCCTGTCGTCGCCATGGCGGCGGGACCTGACCCTGCTCGTGGCGCTGGCGGCCGTGTTCCTCGTCCTCCTGGCCGTGCGCCGGTCGCGGCGGGAGGCTGCCGTACCGCTGATCCCGATCGCGCTGGCCACGGGCTGGTCCGGCGGCGTCCTGTTCATCCTGGGGCTCCTCCCCGGACCGCTCGAGGTGGACCTGAACCCGATGTCCGTCACGCTCAGCGCGCTCGTAATCGCGATCTCGACGGAGTTCAGCGTGCTGCTCTCGGCGCGCTACCGCCAGGAGCGCCAGCGCGGCGCCAGCCCTGGGCGCGCCATCGAGCTCACCTACGCCTCGACAGGGGCGGCCGTGCTCGCCTCGGGGACCACCGCGATCGCGGGCTTCGCCGCGCTCATCGCATCCGACATCCGCATGCTGCGCGACTTCGGCATCGTGACCGTGGCCGACCTGACGGTCTCACTCCTGGGCGTGATGCTCGTTCTTCCCGCCGCGCTCTTGTGGGCCGAGCAGCACGGCCCGTTCGCCCTGAGCGACCTGGACCCCCGCCCGCTTGCCCGCGAGGTCTGGGACGCCCGGCGTGGGGTGCGCTTGCCGCGCCCGCGTCGCCCGCGCCTGCGGGCGCTGCGCCGTCGAAGCGGGGCGTAGGCTGGCGGACATGCCGGAGCAGGAGGACCGCTTCAGCGACCTGGGCGGGGACGGCCCCGAGGATCCTGACAATCGAAGCCGCGCGGAGCGGATCGGAGACAGGCTGGCCGAGCGCGACCGGACGGATCCCGAGCCGGACCAGCGCCGCCCCGAGGCACCGCGGCCGACCAACCGCTACGCCTGGCTGGTCGGGATCCTGATGCTGATGGGGATCAGCGTGCTCCTGATCACCACGGCGCTCCCCAACCGGGGGCAAGGGCTGCTCGGACTCGAGCCCGGGGAGCGCCTGCCGGACTTCGCGGCGCCTCTCGCTCTCGGGCACCTGGAGGGCGACGCCAACCTCTGCAGGCGACGGCCTTGTCCCGAGGGCTCCGGCTCCGTGCCCGCATGCGAGCTGAGGAGCAGGGAGGTCCTGAACATCTGCGAGTTGCGACGTCACCCCCTGGTACTCACCTTCGTCTTCGACCGCGGTGCCGACTGCTTTCCGCAGGTCGATCGCACCGAGCGCGTGAGGGACGACGTGCGGGGCGTGCGCTTCGCCACGGTCTACTTCAGCCGCAAGGACCGCGACGAGGTGCGGAACATCGTCCGCAACAGGGGCTGGAGACAGCCGGTCGGTCTCGACCCGGACGGGCAGGTGGCGAACCGCTACAACGTGGGCGGCTGCCCGACGACGATCTTCGCCAGGGCGGGCGGCAGAGTGGTGGAGACCAGGCTGGGCAATCTCACCGAGGGCGAGCTGCGGCAGAAGGGGCGCCGGCTGGTGGGGCGGGGATGATGGAGCTCGACCTGCGGGACGGGTGGGTCGACCCGGAGCTGGCCGGGGAGTTCCCCGAGCTGGGGCTCTGCTACACGCCCGTCGAGGCCGTTCCCGGCAAGAGCTCGCGCCAGGTGAAGCAGCGCTTGCGCGCCTTGAGCGACCGCTACACCGGCGGGAAGGTGATCCACATGCGCCAGGACCCGATCCCCTGGGCCTACCGCGTCTTCTACAGGCAGGTCGGGATCGACCCCGACAGGCAGCGCACGCCCGCCGAAGGGGTCGCGCTCGAGCGCCTCCGCGCGGGCGGCTTCATCAGCCGCAACTGCGTCGACGACGCGCTCACGATCGCGATCGCCGAGACAGGGGTACCCGTGATCGCGCTCGATCGCGACAAGGTGGGCACCGCCATCGGCTTGCGGCTCGCCGAGCCGGACGAGCGACTCGGTCCGAGGAGACCGCTGTCCGCCCGCCAGATCGTCGTGGCCGACGAGGAACGCCCCCTGGCCGTGCTCTTCGGCGAGATCGCGGAGGACGCCGGCGTGACTCCAGCGACCCGCCGCATGCTCCTGGCCGCGCTCCGGGTCAAGGGCGTGCCCCCAATCTCGATCGAGGAGGCGCTCTGGACCGCGGCGGAGACCCTGGTGGAGGCCCGCTGAGCCCGCTGGTAGAGTGGGCGCAGTCGACCGCTGGGAGGCACGTGCCCGAAGTCGTCCATCCGAGGCCCGCGGCCGTGATGCCGCCGGTAGGGCCTTCCGTCCTCCCTCGGACGACTCCAGACGAGCGCCCCGCGCGCCGCTCGCTGCTCGACCAGGTGGCCCGCCTGGAGGAGGAGCTGGCGCAGCTGTTCTGCTCGACCTGGCCCCGTAAGGGGTTCGAGTGGCAGCTTCGTTCGCGAGGCGGCCCCCGGCTCCTGTCGCTGTCCGAGCTCGAGGAGCTGCGCGACGAGCTGGCCGAGCGGGTGGGCAGGGCCCGGCGGGCGCTCAGCGACCGCACCTACGTGGAGGAGCAGAACCGCCGCCTGATCGAGGAGATGCTGCTCGAGCCCGGCGCCCACCGCTGGCGGCGGGTGGCGAACGAGGACATCGGCGA
>DATFQM010000060.1:0-11470 GCA_035264265.1 Thermoleophilaceae bacterium | reverse complement strand
TCCGCGGAGGCCCAAGCAGAGCTGGACGTCTAGGACCGGGGCGCCCTCCACATCGGCCAGATCGGCGGCCCCCCGCCCGGGACGCGCAGTTCCTCGCGTACCTCGAACCCGTTGCGCTCATAGCAGGCCCGGTTGCGCTCCGAGGAGGCCTCTAGGTAGGCGGGCAAGCCGTCGCGGTCGCAACGGTCCAGCACCACGCGCAGCAGCGCGGTGCCGAGGCCCTTCCCCTGCCACTCCGGCGCGACGCCGATCACCGGGAGGTAGAAGTGCGCTTCGCGCGGGTGCTTGGCCTCGATTAGGGAAAGGGTGCGCAGCAACCTGGGCATATCGCGCGGCCCGATCCTCGCGATCAGCCCAGGCATCATCGTAAGCTGCTTGAGCAGACTCAGATGCCACTCGCCGGGGGGCAGCCAGAACGCGCCGCCCACCGCGGAGTCGGTCGTGTAGCTCTCCTCGTGAGGGAGCCAGATCCTTCGTGCGAAGTAGTCGAAGCCGCGTTCGAGTTGGCGAGCACGACGCACATCATCCGGCAGCAGAAACGAGAACACCGGATCGTCGTAGAACGCCCGCCCCACCGCACGGATCACCGCCTCGTGGTCGTCCGGTCGCAACTGCCGAACCGACCCCGCCTCACGCGCCGCCTGGGCGAGGTCGGGCGACATCAGGGCAGCAGCAGCCGGTTGTTCGAGTCCCTGCGCGCGCGTCCGACCCTGAGCACCGCCGGCACGATCTCCTTGGGGACGGCCACGCCCGAGCCGGCGCGCACCTCGTACCGCCCGACCGCCAACGTCTTTTGGATGGTCGCGGTGTCCTGCGGGTTGACGGGACCGATGCGCTCCTTCACGGCCTCGCCAGCGAGGGTGACCGTGTGGGCGTCGCCGGTCTGGTTGGAGATCGTGATCAGCACCGGACCGGCCCCGACCTTGTTGGGCGATACGGTCACCTCGTCCGGCTGGATCACACCCGTCAGCTCCAACGGCACCGCCGGCCGAGGGTTGTTCTCGAAGTCTTCCCCACCGCACCCCGACGCTAGAGCAAGGAGCGTCCCTGTCGCGAGGAAGGCGATGACACCCGACCAGCGAGTCTTCCTTGTCGCCCTCATCCCTCGGGCGCGAACCCTAGCCGAACCATACGGAGGCTCGCCTCGCGAGAAGGCGGTCGAGCGCGCGCTGGATCCGGCCGCGAACGTCCTCCGCCAGGGTCTGCACGAGCGCCAGGTCGTCAGCGTCGTCGGGTCCGTACCCCGAGAGGTCGAGGGGCTCGAGGAAGCGGATCTTGAACTTGGCCGGCAGGTACATCAGCGCGGCGGCGAGCCCGAAATGCGGGAAGGCGTGGTTGATCGGGAAGTAGATGAGGCCCGTCAGCCGCTGGAGCAGCGGCACGTGGGCGAAGATCGGCATCGCCTCCTCAGCGCCGACCACCGCCACCGGCAGGATCGGCACGCCCGCCTTGAGCGCGGTGCGAACGAAGCCACCGCGGCCGAAACGTCGTAGACGGTAGCGCTGCCAGTAGAGCTTGCGCGACCCCTTCTGGCCTTCTGGGAACACGAGCGCGAGGCGGCCCTCGTCGCGAAGCAGACGCTGGGCATTCGCCGTGTGCGCGGCCACCAGCCCGAGCTTGTTCGTCAACATGCCGACACCCGGGTAGCCCTTGAACCAATGCTCGCCGAGCATGTAGAGCGGGCGGGGGTGCGGATGCTCGTGGCGGATCGCCTGAAGCAGCATCGGGGCGTCCGGCGGAAGCGCACCCGAGTGGTTCGAGACGAGCAGGGCGCCGCCCTCCGAGGGCACGTTCTCGACGCCGCTCTGCTCCACCCGGAACCAGTAGCGGTAGTAGAAGTCGAGAAGCGGCTCCATCAGGTCGAAGACCCGCTGTGAACGACCCCAGTCGTCGACGTCGCGGGGGGCTTCGCCCGGCGGGATGAGCTCGCGCAGCTCGCGCGGCGGGGATTCGCGCGCCTCCTCGTCGCGGGGCAGCTCAAGCTCGTCGAGGCGTGGCACGAAGTCATCGGAGGGGGGGCGCGGCGTCTCGGCTCCGGCACCGAGCGAGAGGGAGCCGCCGAGCAGCGGGCTTCCGTGGCTCAGGCCGCGGCGGCTCGTCGGTCGCCTGCGAGCAGCATGACGCGTGCTTTCCCCCCCGCGGGGCACATGGCCGATGCTAGCGGGGCATTTGCGGGGCAGGCGAAGCCGGGCGCTAGTGGTGAGAGAAGGGCAGCTGCACCACCTCGGCGGTCGCGTCGCCCTCGCCGACCTCGACCACGTCGCCCGGTGACGCCTCGCGGCGCACGAGCGCGAGCGCGATGGGCCCGAGCGTCGGCGAGACGCAGGTAGAGCCGAGCCGGCCCACCACGCGCTCGCCGAGCCGGAGCGGCTCGCCCCGCTCGACCGGCGCGGAGAGGCGCAGTCCGCGCAGGTGGCGGTTCGGCTTGCCCTTGTAGTGGAGCCGGGCGACCGTCTCCTGCCCGACGTAGCAGCCCTTCTCGAAGTTGATCGCACGGTCGTTGAGGCCGGCCTCTTCGGGGATCGTGTCGCCGTCCATGTCAAGCCCCAGCCGCGGACGGCCGGACTCGATCCGGAGGCACTCGGCGGCCTCCTCGGAGACGTCCTCGACAGCCAGCGCACTCCGCGCGCCCTCGGCGTCGGCGCTGACAATGTCGACGCCGAGGTCGGTGGCCACGTACAGACCCAGCGCGCCCTCCGTGTTGGCGTGCTCATCCACGGGAGGCGGTGCGTCCAGTCGCGTCCGCGCGTCGGGACCGATGAGCGACAGGAGCGTGCGCTCACCGGTCAGGTCCAAGAAGCGCACGTCACGGCCCAGGCTGTAGGTCTCCAGCATGTGCTCCACGACCCGGTGGGCGATGGGCTCGGCATCGAGGAGGAACCCCTCGGAGGTTCGCAAAGCCCTCAGGTCCGCGCGGATCTTCCCCTTGTGATTGAGCAGCGTGGCGTAGCAGCCCTGGCCCGGCGTGAGGTCCTCCACGTCGTTGCTGATCTGGCCCTGAAGGAAGTCCTCCGCCTCCTCACCGGTGACCTCGAAGAAGGCGCGATCGGGACACTCCACCAGGCCGACGCCGTCTCGGAGGACCTCGTATTCGCCGATGACGATCACGGGACTGATTGTAGGTCGCGGCGGCGCGAGATTTTAAGTGGTGGCTAAACTTTGCTTCAATATATCCAGATGAATAAGTTGGTCGACAACAGGGTTTGAGCCACGCGGTACAGGACTACGCGAAGGCGATCTGGTCGCTGGGGCAGCGGAGCCACGAGCCTGTCTCGACATCGGCGCTGGCCGAGCGCATCGCCGTCTCGCCCGCTTCGGCCTCCGCCATGGTCAAGCGGCTCGAGTCGCTCGGCCTGGCCACGCGCGAGCCCTACCACGGCGTCGAGCTGACGCGGGCGGGTGAACGAGTGGCCCTCGAGGTGGTCCGCCATCACCGACTCCTGGAGCTCTACCTGGCCCAAGCGCTCGGCATGCCCTGGGATCGCGTCCACGCGGAGGCGGAGGTACTCGAGCATGCAATCTCGGAAGAGGTGTCGGAGCGGATAGCCGACGCGCTCGGCAATCCCACGCACGACCCGCACGGTGATCCCATCCCGACCGCGGACGGGATGATCGAGGAGGCGCCGACCAGGGCCTTCAGCGACCTCGACCCGGGCGACGTCGGCACGTTCGTGCGCGTGTCGGACGCCGACCCCGAGATGCTTCGCTACCTGTCGGACCGGGGCATCCTCCCCGGCGACGCCTTCGAGATCGTCGAGAAGGAGCCGTTCGAGGGGCCGCTGTCGGTGCGCTTCGGCGACAAGGTGCACGTGCTGGGCGGCGCGCTGACCCAGGCCATGAGAGCGGAGCTTCGGGGATGAGCAACGGCGCCACAGCCGCCGCCGAAGCGCCGGTCGTCCTCCAGCCGAGCCCGCTCGAGGCGCTCAGGGCGCGTGGGCGGCTGCGCTCGACGGTCGCGCTCCTCGGTCCCGCGTTCGTGGCGGCGGTCGCTTACGTCGACCCGGGCAACTTCGCCACCAACATCTCCGGCGGCTCGAAGTACGGCTACCTGCTTCTGTGGGTGATTCTCGCCGCGAACCTGATGGCGATGCTGATCCAGTACCTGTCCGCCAAGGTCGGCATCGTCACCGGGCAGAACCTCCCGGAGCTCTGCCGCGAGCACTTCCCTCGCCCGGTCGCGGTGGGCCTCTGGATCCAGGCCGAGCTCATCGCCATGGCCACCGATCTCGCGGAGTTTGTTGGCGCAGCCATCGCCTTGAACCTGCTGTTCGGAGTGCCGCTCTTCGCCTCGGGCCTGATGACCGCGGTCGTCGCGTTCGCGATCTTGGGCTTGCAGACACGCGGCTACCGCCGGTTCGAGACGACCATCGTCGGGCTGCTCGGCGTGATCCTGCTCGGGTTCGTGTACGAGATGGTGCGCGCAGGGGGCGATCCCGCCGGGATCGCCGGCGGCTTCGTTCCGGGCTTCGGGGGAACCGAGAGCGTGCTGCTCGCCACGGGGATCCTCGGCGCGACCGTGATGCCCCACGTGATCTATCTGCACTCGGCGCTGACCCAGAACCGCGTGCGTCCTCGCGACGAGCGCGAGCGCCGCTCTCTGCTGCGCTTCCAGCGCCTCGACGTGATGATCGCGATGGGCATCGCCGGCGTCGTCAACATGTCGATGCTGATCGTGGCCGCCTCACTGTTCCACGGCTCGCTGGACGTGGACTCGATCGAGGGCGCGCACGCGGGCTTCGATCAGGTGCTCGGCCCCGCTGCCGCCGTGATGTTCGGGATCGCCCTGCTCGCCTCGGGGCTGTCCAGCTCGAGCGTGGGGACCTACGCGGGGCAGGTCGTGATGCAGGGCTTCATCCGCCGCTCCATCCCGCTTGCGCTGCGCCGGCTGGTCACCATGACCCCCGCCCTCGTCGTCCTGGCCGTCGGCCTCGATCCCACGGACTCGCTCGTGATCAGCCAGGTGGTGCTGTCGTTTGGCATCCCGTTCGCACTGGTGCCGCTCGTGATCCTCACCCGGCGGCCCGACGTCATGGGAACGCTGACCAACGCCCGCCGGACCACGCTCGCCGCGACCGTCGTAGCGTCGCTCATCATCGCTCTGAACGTCTTCCTGCTGTTCAAGACGTTCCTGGGCTAACAGCCGCAGGCCGGGGCCGCGCAACAGCCATCGCCGCGCCAGGCGTCGCGTCCCTCCTTGATCGCCAGCGCGGCGACGGTGAGCGCCGCCGCCGGGTCGGCCCACCACCAGCCAAGGAGCGCGTTCGCGCCGAGGCCTACCAGGAGCGCGGCGGAGAGGTACGCGCAGAGCAGGTTCTGGCGGCCCTCGCCGGCGGTGGCCGCCGAGCCCAGCGCCTGGCCGATGCGTGTCTTCGCGGCCGCCAGCGGCGGCATCGTCGCGAGAGTCACCGCGGCCAGCGCGATGCCCACCGGGCTGGCCTCGGCGTGCTCTCCGACGACGAGCGTCCGGCCGGCCTCGACGGACACATAGGCGGCAAGAGCGAAGAAGCTCGCCCCGATGAGCAGCTGCGCCCGGCGCTCGGCAAGGTGGGAAGCCGAGCGGCCGGCCGAGAAGCGCCAGACGACCACGCCGGCCGCTCCGGCTTCGATCAGCGAGTCGCCGCCGAAGCCGACCAGCGCGATCGAGCCGGCGGCGATCCCGGCCGCCACGGCGATCGCGGCCTCGGCGGCGTGCCAGCCAAGGCTCACCCAGGCCAACAGGCAGGCCCGGCCGGCGAGCGCCGGCCGTGCGGACGGGGAAGCCGGGACGGGCAGCTCTAGGGCATCTGGTCGCACCGGCCAGAGGATAGGGTTCGGGCATGCCCCTCGCAGGCGATTTCGAGCAGGTCGTCGAGTCGCTGCCGCCGGACTGGACGGATCTCGAGCTCGACCTGAGGATCGCCGACGAGGACCGCTACATCGAGGCGGCGACGCTGCTGACGGTGATCAACGCGATGCCGTACTCCAAGCACGACTGGCACTTCCGGCTACGCGTTGCGAACCAGTTCGGCCACGCAGCGGCAGCGCCCACCGTGCACGGCGCGCTCGCGGTGCTCGACAGCCAGGGCATCGACGGCGAGCTCGTGACGCGGGAGGTCCGGGTCGGTCGTGTCGAGGTCACGCAGATGTGGGGGCGGCCGGAGTCCGTGCGCCGAGAGTTCCGCCACCGCCGCGCTCAATAGTGGCCCGGGTCGCGCTGCTCTGCCCCGACCTCTTGTTCGGCTCCAAGCTCCGGAGCGCGCTGGCCGCCGCGGGTCACGACGTCGTGGCGCCGGGCTCGCCGGCGGACCTGCTCGTGGTTGACCTGACGGTGGACGTGGAGGAGCGGCTCACCGAGGCCGCCGCCGCAGATCTCCCCACCCTCGGCTTCTATGCGCACGTGGAGCAGGACGTGCGCCGTCGCGCTGAGGAGGCCGGTCTCGAACGGGTCGTGCCGCGCTCGCGTATGGCGCGCGAGCCGGCGGCGCTCGTGGAGCGGCTGCTGCGTTGAGGGTAGCCCTCGTCACCAGGGCGTCGAGCGGGCTCGGCCGCGCCACCGCCCAGCGCCTGTCACGCGAGGGCTGGCGCACGCTGCTCGTTGCGCGACGCGCCGATCGGCTTCAGGCCCTGGCCGCCGAGCTGGGGAACGCCCGGGCGGTGCCGCTCGACGTCACGGCTGAGGACGCGCCTGCGCGGCTGCGCCAGGCGGCTGAGGGGGAGCATGCCCTGCACCTTCTGGTGAACAACGCCGGCTCGGCACGCCGCGCCTCCTTCGAGGAGGGCGGCACGGAGAACGTGCGGAGCACGATGGAGCTCAACTTCGACTCCGTCGTGCGGATCACCGAGGCGCTCCTGCCACTGCTCCGCCGCTCGGCCCCAAGCGCGATCGTGAACGTCTCGTCGACCGCGGGGCGGGTGGCCTTTGCGAAGCAGGGCGCCTACTCGGCGTCCAAGTTCGCGCTGGCCGGCTGGAGCGACTCTCTCCATCTCGAGGAGCGTCCCCACGGCGTGCACGTTGGGCTGGTGCTGCCCGGCTTCATCGCGACCGAAGGCTTCCCCCAGGAGGCGCTGATGCGCAGTCGGCGCACCCGCTGGGCCGTGTCGAGGCCCGAGAAGGTGGCCGATGCGATCATCGCCGCCGGGCCGGGCGGCAAGGCCGAGCGCTACGTTCCGCGCCCCTACCGGCTCGCTCCGATCGCGCGCGCGCTGTTGCCCGGCGTCTGGCCCAGGGTCGCGTGAAGCACCTTCATCTCCTGCGGCACGCCAAGTCGAGCTGGGAGGACCAGTCGCTTCCCGACGAGGAGCGGCCGTTGGCGCCTCGCGGGACCCGCGCCTCGAAACGCATGGCCGAGCACTTGGCGGGGCGCGGCCTCGGCGTAGAGCTCGTAGTCTGCTCGCCCGCGCGCCGCGCACGCGAGACGCTCGACCCGATCCTCGACGCCTGCGGCTGGGCGGCGGAGGTGAGGGTCGACCCGGCGGTCTACGGGGCGGATGCCGCGCAGCTGCTCGGGGTCGTGCAGGCACTGCCGGAGGAGGCGGCCTCCGCGCTCGTGGTGGGGCACAACCCCGGGCTCCAGGACCTTGCCCGGCGGCTGGCGTCGGAGGGCGCTGCGCGAGGCAAGCTCGCGAAGAAGTACCCCACCGGCGCGCTGGCGAGCCTCGAGCTGAACGCGGAGCGCTGGGCCGAGGCGGGCTTCGGCGGGGGACGGCTCGAATCATTCGTGCGCCCGCGCGACATCGGCTAGCGAACGAGGGAGAAGTCGAAGGCGCGGTCGACGTCGGGCTTCCGCTTCAGGATCCCGAAGCGAGCGTCCCATTCGGCCCAGCCTTCGATCGCGCGACGCCGCAGCACGAGCGGGGGTCGCAGCGCCGGAGCCACCGCGCGAAGCTGGGCGCGCACCAGCCCCTCGTCGGAGTTGCCCGCTCTGGCGATGTCGCGCACGGCCGGGTCGGGGTGCGCCAGCACCTCGCGTACCCCGTCACGGACGGCCACGAGCACCGCCTTTACCCGCCGCCGGCGCCGCTCGAGGATGCGGCGGGTCGTGAACAGCACCACCTCCGGGTAGAGTGGCGCGCCGTAGTCGTCCACGCGGAACTCCCGGGTCGGGACACCGCGACGCCTCAGCACCACGCCCTCCGCGTTCCAGAACGCGGGGACGGCGTCCACTCGGCGGTCGATCAGGCTCGGCACGGCAGAGAAACCGATGGTCACGACGTGCGCGTGGCCCGCGTCTCCACCGTCGTCCTCCATCACGGCGCGCAGCACCGCCGCATCGGAGGGCAGGCCCGAGACCCCCACCCGACGACCCTCGAGGCCGCGCGGGCGCCGCACCTCGGGACGGGCGATGATCGCGGCCAGCGGGCGCTGGACCAGGGCGCCGAGGCCCACGAAGTCGCGCCCGCGCTCGCGCGCGAGGCCAAGGTCGTGGATGTCGAGCACGGCAACGTCGGCGCGGCCGGCCGCGAGCAGCTTGAGCGCGTCCGGGGCGGATCCCGGCGGACGAATTCGGAGCCGCACGCCGTGGTCGCGGTCGTAGCCCTTCCGGACGGCCGCGTAGATCGGAGCGTGCACGGCGTTGGGCGTGAAGTCGAGCGCCAGCGTCATGCGCTGCCCACCACCACCACCACCGTCGCCGCAGCCCGATGCGAGAGCGGCCACCAGCACGGGCAGCACGATCATCGCGCGCTTCACGGGCGCGAAGCCTATGGTGCCCAGATGCGCGGCTGGAATGCTGCCCTTCGCGAACGCTGCCGGGAGTCGCTTGTGCAGGACCGCGATCCCGCCGCCTACATCGCGAAGTTCCTCGGGCCTGCTGGCGGCACCCGGGGCGACTGGCGAGAAACCGATGGAGCCCGTGGGCTGGAGGCCGCGCGGGGCGGCGCCGTAGACTCCGCCGGGCATGCGCCGCGTCACCTTCTCGCGGAACTTCACGCTGTCGCTGTCGCGGACCTGTCGCTGCTACTGCAAGTACTGCTCCTTCGCCACTCATCGCGCGCATCTGTACTCGCCCGAGGAGGTCGAGCGGCTACTGGACGACGCCGAGCGGCGCGGCTCCAAGGAGCTTCTGGTGTTGACCGGCGAGCGGCCGGAGGTGAACACCGAGGTGGCGGGGCGGCTCGCGGAGTACGGGCACGAAAGCTTCACCGCCTACGTGGCCTGGGCCTGCGAGCGGGCGCTGGAGCGGGGGATGCTCCCGCACACCAACCTGGGCGTCCTCCCGCGTGAGGACCTGGCGCGGCTGCGCGAGGTCACCGCGTCGCAGGGCCTGATGCTCGAGTCGGTCAACCCGGACCTGGTGGTCCACCGTGGCTCCCCCACGAAGCACCCGGCTGCACGGCTCGAGACGATCCGGGCCGCGGGCGAGCTCCGGATCCCCTTCACGAGCGGGATCCTGGTGGGCATCGGCGAATCACCGGAGGACCGCGTCGAGTCGCTCGAGGCCCTCGCCGAGGTCCACGCCGAGTACGGCCACCTCCAGGAGGTGATCCTGCAGAACTTCGTGCCGCACCGGCGCTACTACGGCGCGGAGCCGGCGGAGATCGCCGACGAAGCGCAGAGGGGGGAGGCGGATCCGGCGGCCGAGTTGCCGTTGCCGGATTGGGCTGACCCCATCTCGCTAGACGACCTGCGGGAGCTGGTTCGCGTCTGCCGGACGCTCATGCCGGACGTGGGCGTGCAGATCCCGCCGAACCTGTCCGACTGGTGGCTGCCGCTCGTCGAGGAGGGCGCCACCGACCTGGGCGGCCTCTCGGCAAACGGCGACCACATCTCGCCTGAGCATCCGTTCCCGTCGCCGCACCGCATGCGCAAGCTCCTTCAGCCGCGTGGCTACGCGCTGACCGAGCGGCTGTGCGTGTACCCGCAGTACACGCAGCCGGAGTGGCTCGAGCAGGGCGTGCTGGACGTGGTCAAGTTGCGCTACTGGAGCTTCATCCCGCGCCGCGGCTCCGGACGTCGCGAAGACCGGGCGATCCGGCGCGACCTCGTGGCCGGCGCGGTGGCGAGGGCCCGCGACGGCGAGGCGCTGTCGGAGGAGGAGCTCACCGCGCTGTTCTCAGAGACCCGCCCCGAGGCGATGGAGGACATGCGGCAGGCGGCCGATGAGCTGCGCGCGGAACTGGCCGGGGACGCGGTCACCTTCGTCGTCAATCGGAACATCAACGTCTCGAACATCTGCATCGTCGGTTGTGCGTTCTGCGGCTTCGGGCAGGGCAAGCGCTCGCCCGACGCCTACCACCACGACCGCGACGAATTCGCACGCCGGGTGGAGGAGGCGATCGACTTCGGCGCGACGGAGATCTGCATGCAGTCGGGCATCCACCCTGACTGGAAGCTGGAGGACTACGAAGGCTGGCTACGGCTGGCGACGCAGCTGGCGCCCGAAGTGCACCTCCACGCGTATTCGCCCATGGAGGTGGAGTGGATGTGCGAGACCTCCGGCCTCGACCCGGCGGCGGTCTTCGAGCGCCTGCGCGAGGCCGGGCTCGGGTCGACGCCGGGCACCGCCGCCGAGGTGCTGCACGACGGAGTTCGCGAGCGCATCTCGCCGAACAAGCTGCCGGTCGCGCGCTGGGTCGAGATCATGGAGGCCTCGGCCGCCGCGGGGCTCGCGACCAGCGTCACCGTGATGTTCGGCCACATCGAGGAGCCCTGGGAGCTCGCCGAGCACATGCGCGTGGTGCGCGAGCTCCAGGAGCGTACCGGCGCCTTCAACGAGTTCGTGCCGCTCTCGTTCATCCCCTTCCACACTCTGCTCGGCCGCACCCACGGCATCGAGGAGATCTCACGCGACGACAACCTCAGGCACACGGCGGTCTTTCGGCTCGCGCTGGGGAAGACGGTGCGCAACCTCCAGGCCAGCTGGGTGAAGATGGGGCTCGACGCGGCCACCGAGGCGCTCGACTGGGGCGTGAACGACCTGGGCGGGACGTTGATGGAGGAGAACATCAGCCGGCTCGCCGGCTCCTACCATGGCGTCAGGCTCGAGCCCGAGGACCTGGTGGGCGCCGCTCACCGGGCGGGCCGGCCCGCGGCCGAGCGCAGCACTCTCTACGGCATCAGGCGGCGATACCCGCTGATAGAGCAAAACCGCAGTTGAGTGGCCAGACGCCGGTCGCCAGTCGTCAGGCCTAGGGCCCAGCGGGAGTGTCTCTTTCCTAGGAACTGGGGACTGGCAACTGAGGGCGCGCTTAGGCGCCCACCTACCTCACCTTGGCGCCGCGCAGGCTCGCCGTCGAGCGGCGGGCCTGGGCCTCGTCGGCTGGCCGGCCGGAGGGGGGCGACTGCTCGATCTCGGCGAGCCGCCGCAGCGCTCGGCACGCTCGGCGTCGAGCTCGCGGAGCCAGGCGGAGAGGCCGAGCGGGTGGGCAGGGCCCGGCGGGCGCTCAGCGACCGCACCTACGTGGAGGAGCAGAACCGCCGCCTGATCGAGGAGATGCTGCTCGAGCCCGGCGCCCACCGCTGGCGGCGGGTGGCGAACGAGGACATCGGCGA
>DATFQM010000059.1:0-21800 GCA_035264265.1 Thermoleophilaceae bacterium | reverse complement strand
GACGATGTGCGCGGCGTCCACGCCCGCTCGCAGAGCGCGCACGCACGCCTCGAGCTTGGGGCGCATGCCGCCCGAGACCTGTGGCAGCCGCTCGCTCACCTCCGCCGCGGTGGCCTCCGAGATCCGGCTGTCCGGAATGTCCGGCTCCGCGCGCCAGCCCTCGACGTCGGTGAGGAACACGAGCTTGTACGCGTTCAAGGCCTCCGCCACGGCGCCGGCGGCGGCGTCGGCGTTGACGTTGTAGGACTGTCCGTCCCGGTCGGCGCCCACCGAGGCCACCACCGGGATGTAGTCCTCGGCGATGTGATTGAGCACACCGACGTCGACACGTTCGATGTCCCCTACCAGACCGAGGTCGGTCTTGCCGGCGGACCGCTTGCCGACCGTGAACAAGAGGCCGTCGTCCCCGCACAGCCCCACCGCCGGCTGGCCGTGACGGCCGAGCAGTAGCACGATGTCCTTGTTCTGCTTGCCGACGAGCACCATCTTGGCCACCTCGACCGTCTGCTGGTCGGACACCCGCTGGCCCTCGACGAACTCGACCTCCATGCCGAGCCGCTCCATATAGCGAGTGATGTCCGGCCCCCCGCCGTGCACCACCACCGGGTTCATCCCCACGTACTTGAGCAGGACCACGTCGCGCGCGAAGTCCTCTTTCAGCTCCGGGTCGGTCATTGCCGCGCCGCCGTACTTGATGACCAGGGTCCGCCCGTGGAAATCGCGGATGTACGGGAGGGCCTCCAGCAGTGTGGCGACGTCCCTCATCAGGTCGTATACGAAGAGTTGAAGTTCACGTACTCCTCCGAGAGGTCGCTGAAGAAGACCTCGGTCTCACCGCCGTCCCCGGGGATCGTCAGGGCGTACTCGATCTCGTCATCCTGGACGGCCGTCTGAAGCTCGCGCCGCTCTTCCACCGGGAGCTCCAGCGCGTTGCCGGCGGAGACCACCTGGCGGCCCTGGATCTCCAGGTCGGCGACGAACTGCTCGCCGGGGGGCCAGACCTGGCCGGCGGCCTGGAGCACGCGCCCCAAGCTCGGGCTGCCGCCATGGAGCGCCGCCTTGACGAGCGGAGAGTCCGCCACAGCGCGCGCGACCGACTCGACCGCGTCGGGACGCCCGCTCACCACCACCCGGGCGACGCGCGCGGCGCCCTCGCCGTCGGCCACCATCTCGAGGGCCAGCTGGCGCAGCAGCGCATCCATCGCCTCACCGAGAGCCAGCTCGTCGGCGGTCTCGGGCCCCACCTCAACCCCGGAGGCGCCGTTGGCAAGCGCGAAGACCGTGTCGCTCGTGGACAGCTGACCGTCAACCGAGATGCGCTCGAACGAGCGCTTGACCGTCACGCCGGTGAGCAGGTCGAGTGTCCCGGCCCGGACGCTCGCGTCTGTCTCGACGAAGCAGAACATGGTCGCGAAGCGCGGCGAGACCATCCCGGCGCCCTTGGCCTGGGCCGCCAGGTGCACCCGCCCCCCAGGGAGTTCGACCTCGAGACAGGCGCGCTTGGGTCCCTTGTCGCTCGTCAGGATGGCCTCGGAGAAGGCGTCCGCGTCGTCTCCCAGCGCGCGGCACGCCTCGTGCATCCCGGCGACGACGCGGTCGCGGGGCAACTCGATCCCAATCACGCCGGTCGAGGCCACCCCCACCCGATCGACGTCGATCCCGAGCTCGGAGGCCACCGCAGCCTGGGTGGCGAGGGCGGTCTCGATCCCTCGCTCGCCGTCGCCGACGTTCGAGCAGCCCGAGTTGGCGGCCACGGCGCGCAGCTCGGACAGCCTCGCCTGGCGGGACACCATGACCGGGGCTCCCACCCGCGCGTTGCTGGTGAACCGGGCCGCGGAGACCGTCTGCTCGGCGTCCGAGACGAGCACGCCGACGTCAAGGCCCTGGGGCTTGATGCCGGCTGCCACGCCGGCGGCGCGGAAGCCCCGCGGCAGCGCGGCGGGGTCGAACTCGGTCGCGTGAGCGGGCGCCTCCACCCAGCGGGAGGCGAAGAAGCTCACCGGAGCCCCTCCGTCTCCGGCAAGCCGAGCATCAGGTTCAGGTCCTGCACGGCCTGGCCGGCCGCTCCCTTCCAGAGGTTGTCGAGCGCCGCGAACACGAGCACGCGGTCGGTCTCCGGGTCCACGGTCGCGTGGATTCGGCAGCGGTTGGTCTCACGCACCTCCCCGGTCCCCGGCGGCGAGCTCGCCAGCTCGATGAACGGCTCGCCGTCGTACGCGGCATGGAACAGCCCCGCGACCGCACCTGCCTCGAGCGGCTCCCGCGCCGTCACGTAGCAGCTCGCCAGCAGCCCCTGGTCGATCGGCAGCAGGTGCGGAATGAACGTGATCCGCATGCCCGGCAGCTCGCTCCGAAGCTCCGCCTTGTGGCGGTGGCCGCCGACGCCGTAGGGGTTCACGTTCTCGCTCACCGAGACGAAGTGGGTGGCCTGGGTCGCCTCCCGGCCCGCGCCGGAGACGCCGGACTTGGCGTCCACGACGGCGTCCGCTGCCACCTGGCGCAGCGGCGCCAGCGCCAGCAGCGCCGCGGTCGGGTAGCACCCGGGGGCGGCGACAAGGTCGGCTTCGCGGATCGCGTCGCGGTGAAGCTCCGTCAGCCCGTAGACCGCCTCCGCGATCAGCTCCGGCGCCCCGTGGTCCCGGTACCACTGCTCGTAGCTGTTCTGGTCGAGCCGGAAGTCCGCGGACAGGTCCACGACCTTGAGCCCTCGCTGGCGCAGCTGCTTCACGGCCTCTGCCGCGGCGCCGTGCGGATAGGCGACCAAGGCGGCGTCGGCGCGCTCCGCCACGCGGTCGGCGTCCAGCCCCTCCAGTGGAAGCCTAATCCCGTAGCGGGGATAGAGCTCGTCGTGCCTGCGCCCCGCCTCGCTGCGGGCGGTGACCCCGGTCAGCTCGAGGGAAGGATGGCGCTGGACCAGGTACGCGCAGAGCGCGCCCGCGTAGCCGCTCGCCCCGACCACGGCGACCCTATGCACGGAGCTTCCCGTCGATCTTCTGCAGCTCGCGCTCGATGGCCGCGCGGCGCTCCGCGACCTCCTCGTCGGTGAGCGTCCGGTCGGGCGCCCTGAACTCGAGCCGGAGCGCGAGCGACTTCCTGCCCTCCCCCAGCTGCTCGCCGCGGTACAGGTCGAAGACGCGCAGACCCGCGAGCAGCGCCCCGGCGCCCTCTCGCACGGCGCGCTCGACGCGGGCGGCGCTCACGTCCTCGGGGACCACCACGGCGATGTCCTGCCGGACGGCAGGGAAGCCCGTCACGTCGCGGTAAGGGACGGCGTCAGGCGCCAGGTCGGCAACCGTGTCGAAGTCCAGCTCGAAGCACGCCACGGTACCCTCCAGCTCCCAGCTGCGCGCCACGAGCGGGTGCAGCTCGCCGATCCAGCCCAACTCCCGATCGCGGCCGGCGAACACGGCGGCGGAGCGACCGGGGTGCAGGAAGGGCCGGGCCTCCGGCTCGAGTCGGCAGTCGAGGCCCGTCGGGGCGAGGGCCGCCTCGAGCAGCGCCCGAGCGACCCAGAAGTCGACCGGTCGGCTCGGGGTCCGCCAGCCCGAGGGCAGCTCCTGTGCGATCAGGGCCGCCACGTGATGACGCTCCAGCGCCGGCTCGGCTCCGCGCGGGGGGTCGGGTACCTCGTCCAGCGAGCCGGAGCTCCGGTAGACGTGGGCCGACTCGAACAGGGCCACCGCCGGGCGGCCGTGGGCCGCGTTGTGGCGTGCCGAGTCCAGGAGCCCCGGAAGGAGGAGCGGGCGCATCACGCTCTGGTCGGCGCTCAGCGGGTTGGCGAGTCGCAACAGTGCCTCGTCTTCGAGCCGGAGGGCGGCGATCGTCTCCGGCGAGGTGAAGCTGAACGACACCGCCTCGCCCAGCCCGCGGTCCCGCAGAGAGTCCTCGATGCGGCGGCGCAGGCGCTGCGCCGGGGTGAGCTGCCCCACCGCCTCCCGCCGGGCCGGGAGCGTAGTGGGGAGCTTGTCGAGCCCGTGGACGCGCGCCACCTCCTCGATCAGGTCGGCCTCGCGCTGGACGTCGGAGTTGCGCCAGTAGGGCACCGTCGCGGTCAGCTCGCCGTCCCCGGAGTCGACCTCGAACCCGAGCCTTAAGAGAATCGCCACGACCTCGTCCGGCTCGATCTCCTCGCCGAGCAGCCGCCGGACCCGCTCGAGGCGCAACTTCACCAGCCGGGGCTCGGCGGGCCGCGGGTAGGCGTCGAGCGTCCCAGGGACGAGCCGGGCGCCACAGATCTCGACCATCAGCCTGGCGGCCAGTCGCTGCGCGGCCATCGCGCTCTCGGGATGGAGCTGCTTCTCGAAGCGGGCGCTCGCCTCGGTGCGCAGGCCTAGCTCGGCGGAGGTTCGCAGGATGTTCGGACCGACCCAGGTGGCCGCCTCCATGAGCACGCTGGTGGTCTTCTCCGAGACCTCGGAGACCTGACCGCCCATGACGCCGGCGATCCCCGAGGGGCCCTGCTCATCGCACACGAGGGCCATCTGGGAGTCGAACCGGCGCTCGACGCCGTCGAGCGTGGTCATCGGCTCGCCGTCGCTCGCCCGCCGGACCACGATCCGGCCTCCTCGCACCTCGTCCAGGTCAAAGGCGTGCAGCGGCTGTCCGGTGGCGAGCATCACGTAGTTGGTGATGTCCACCACGTTGGAGATGGGCCGCTGGCCCGCCGCCGTCAGGCGCTGCTTCAGCCAGAGCGGCGACTCGCGGATCGTGACGTGCTCGAAGACCCGAGCGGTGAACCGCAGGCAGATCTCGGGGTCGGCGATCTCAACCGAGGCGTGGTCCTCGGCCCGATCGTCGCCGCGGGGCTCCGCGTCGGTCGCCGTCGGGTCCCCGGCGAGAGGCGCGGCCGTGACGGCGTGCACCTCACGGGCCACCCCGTACACGCCTAGGGTGTCCGGGCGATTGGGGGACGTCTCGAACTCGAGCGCCTCGTCGACGATCGGCAGGTGCTCGACGAGCGGGGCCCCCGCCGGCGCGTCATCGGGCAGCACCATGATCCCGGCGTGGTCCTCGCCGAGGCCCACCTCGTCCTCCGCGAGGATCATCCCGCTCGACTTGACGCCGCGCAGCGTGGCCTCGCCGAGCTCGGTCCCGTCAGCCATGCGCGCCCCCGGCCGGGCCACCGCGACGGTCTGTCCGGCGGCGACGTTGGGCGCGCCGCAGACGATCGTGCGCGGCTCGCCCGAACCGTCGTCGACCTTGCAGACGCTCAGCCTGTCGGCGTCGGGATGCCGGTCGGACTCGAGCACCTTGCCGACCACGAACGCGTCCGCCGACGGCACGCCGACCCGGTCGAGCCGCTCGAGCTCCAGGCCGCTGAGCGACAGCAGCTCGCCGAGCTCCCCGTTCGAGAGGTCCGGGTCGCAGTACGACCGGAGCCAATTGGCCGGAACCCTCATGTCCCGAACTGCTCCAGCAGGCGCAGGTCGTTCTCGAACAGCATGCGGAGGTCGGGGACCCCGTGCTTGAGCAGGGCGATCCGGTCTATGCCCATCCCGAAGGCGAAACCCTGGATGCGCTCAGGGTCGTAGCCGTTCTCCGCCACGAAGCCGTAGACATTCGGATCCACCATCCCCGAGCCGAGGATCTCGATCCAGGCCGAGCCCTTGCAGAGTGGACAGCGCGAGCCATCGGCGAGGTAGCCCTTCGCGTCGCACCGGAAGCACGACACGTCGACCTCAACGCTTGGCTCGGTGAACGGGAAGTAGCCGGCCCGCAGCCTGATCTCGCGCTCCTGCCCGAACATCGCGCGGGCGAACTCGAGCAACACGCCCTGGAGGTCGGCGAGCGTGATCTCCTCATCCACGGCGAGCCCCTCCAGCTGGTGGAACATCGGCGTGTGAGTGGCGTCCGAGTCGCGCCGGTAGACGCGCCCGGGGATGACTATGTAGATCGGCGGCTCCTGCCGCTCCATCGCCCGGGTCTGCATAGGAGACGTATGCGTGCGGAGCACCACCTGATCGGCCAGATAGAAGGTGTCCATCAGCGTCCTGGCAGGGTGTCCGGGCGGGATGTTGAGCGAGGTGAAGTTGTAGTAGTCGAACTCGACCTCGGGGCCCTCCACTACGTCGAACCCGAGGCCGATGAAGATGTCTTCCATCTCCCGACGGGTTTGGCTCACCAGGTGGAGGTGGCCGGTGGGCAGCGGCGGGTCTCCCGGCAGGGTCACGTCAATGCGGTTCCGCGCCAGGCCGGCGTCGAGCTCCTCCGCCTCGATCCGCCCCTTGCGCTCGGTCAGGAGCGACTCCAGCGCACGCTTCAGTTCGTTTGCCTCCTTGCCTACCGGCCCCCGCTCCTCGGGCGGCAGCTCGCCGATCGAGCGCAGCGCCTGCGTGAGCCGCGCCTTGCGGCCCAGGTAGCGGACCCGCAGCTCCTCGAGCTCGGCGGCGCTGCCTGCGGCGGCGATCGCGGACTCGGCCTCTCTACGGAGGTCGGCGAAGCGGGTGTCAGGCATCGGCGGCCATCCTATTTGCGACGTCGTAGAGCGCGACGGTTGCGGCCATGGCGACGTTGAGCGACTCCGGGCCGCCGTGCCGCAGCGGGATGCCCGCCCGCACACCGCCCAGCTCGGGCGGGAGCCCCTCGCGCTCGCCGCCGAGGCACAGCACCACAGGCGCTGAGAGCTCGAGCTCTGGCAACGAGATGCCCTCGTGCGGGTCGAGCGCCACGAGCGTACCCTGCAGCTCGTCGAAGCGGGCGCGCGCCGGCGGACGCGCGAAGAGCGACCCCATGCTCGCCCTCACCGCCTTGGGCGAGAAGGGGTCGGCGCAGCCAGGACCGAGCACCACCGGGCCGTCGCAGAGGGCGTGTGCAGAGCGAATCACCGCTCCCACGTTTCCCGGGTCCGCCACGCGGTGGAGGTAGACGGACAGCCGCCCACCTGGCCGCGCCCAGCGGCGTCGGTAGACGCCGATGGCGCGCGTGCCGGAGCCGAGCGAGCTGGCCGCCGCCAGGAGCCCCGGCTCGACGTCCTCGCCCGCTACCAGTACGAATTCGGGCTCCCACCCCGCCTCGACCAGGTCTTCGCCTTCCGCCACGAAGAGGTCCAGCTTGTCCCGCCAGCGCTTCTGCTGAAGCTTGCGGATCGTCTTGAGCTGTTCGTTGTCGCGTGATCGAATCATGAAAAAGGCGCCTCGCTCGGCGCCCCCGGGAGTCGTTCGCTGCGGACGGAATGGTCAGGCTGCCGCAGCCTCCCGGGCTCGCTCGGCAAACCGTCGGAACGTCTCGGGGTCGCGCACCGCTATGTCAGCGAGCGTCTTGCGGTCGAGCTCGATCCCGGCGTCGCGCAGGCCGTGCATGAACTGGCTATAGCTGAGGCCCTCCCGGCGGGCGGCCGCGTTGATCCGCGTGATCCAGAGCCGTCGGAAGTCCCGCTTGCGGTTGCGCCGGTCGCGGTAGGCGTAGTGGTCGGCCTTCAGCAGGCTCTCCTTGGCGCGCTTGTAGCTCTTGCTCGCCTGCCCCCGGTAACCCCTGGCGCGGGCGAGCGCCGCGCGGCGCTTCTTGCGGGCGTGGGTCGAGCGCTTGACCCGACTCACGAGCTCATCAGCTCCTTGACCCGCTTGCGGTCCTGGCGAGCGACCTCGACCGGCCGGCCCAGACGCCGCTTGCGCTTGCGGTCCTTCTTGCCCAGGTTGTGGCTCGTGAAGGCGTGCCGGGCACGCAGCTTGCCGCGGCCGGTCTTGCGGAAGCGCTTCTTGGCGCCCGAATGGGTCTTGGTCTTCGGCATGGCGGAGAAAGGTTAGCTTCTGCCGGCCCTCCGCCGGCCACTGTGCCCCATGGCACCCCCCGGAACGCTGGATGACGCGAGGCGGCGACCTACGACGCGGCAGGCTGCTCCGCGGGCTTGCGCTTGACCGGAGCCAGCAGCATGGTCATGTTGCGGCCGTCCTGCTGCGGTGACTGCTCCACGATGCCCAGCTCGGAGACGTCGTCAGCCAGCCGCTTCAACAGCGCCTCGCCGCGCTCGGGATGCGTCTGCTCCCGGCCGCGGAACATGATCGTGACCTTGACCCTGTCGTCGCGCTCGAGGAAGCGGACCACGTGGCTCTTCTTCGTCCTGTAGTCGTTGTCCGCGATCTTGGGCCGCAGCTTGATCTCCCGCACGTTCACCTGCTTCTGGTGCCGGCGGGCTGCCTTGGCCTTCTGCTCCTGCTCGTACTTGTACTTGGAGTAGTCGAGCACCCGGCACACCGGCGGGCGGGCGTCCGGCGCCACCTCCACCAGGTCCAGGTCGCGCTCGTGCGCGTAGGCGAGCGCCTCCTCGGTCCTGAGTACGCCGACCTGGTTTCCGTCCTCGCCGATCAGCCGGACCTCCGGCACACGGATCCGCTCGTTGACCCGGGTCTCGTCACGCTCCGGCGGGCGCCGATCTAGCCTGCGGGGGATCGGCACTAGGCGGGGGCGCTGCTAGGCGTCAAAGTCGAACGGTCGGCGAGTCGGGAGAGGGCACGGCGCGTCAGCGGCGGCGGAGGCGCGTGAAATTGGTGCCCTTCATTCGCCCGCGAGTATAGCCCGTGCAGGCATCCCCGCTGCACCCCTGATGGCAAGGGCCGCCATGCCGGCATCCCAACCGGATCCGCCCACGCCGGACCCCTCCGCCTCCGTCTCAGCGCCGGTCGCTGATCTCGTTCAGCGCCTTGCGGGCGAACTCGGCCACCGGGACCGCCCCGAGGTCGCCCTCGCGGTGGCGCCGGACGGCCACACGGCCGGCGCTCTGCTCTTCGTCTCCGACCACCAGCATGTACGGCGCCTTGCGCAGCTCGCCGGCGCGAATCTTCTTCGAGATCGACTCCGAGCGATCGTCGACTTCCACGCGCAACCCGGCGGCACGCAGCTCCTCCGCTACCTGGGCCGCGTACTCCGAATGGCGGTCCGCGATCGGCAGCACCAGCGCCTGCAGGGGGGCGAGCCAGAGGGGGAACTCGCCCGCGTAGTGCTCGATGAGGATCCCGATGAACCGTTCGAACGACCCGAGCAGCGCACGGTGGATCATCACCGGCTGGTGCTCGGCATTGTCCGCGCCTGTGTAGGAGAGCTCGAACCGGTCGGGCATCTGGTAGTCGAGCTGCACCGTCCCGAGCTGCCACGTGCGGCCGATCGAGTCCGTCATGTGGAGATCGATCTTGGGTCCGTAGAAGGTGCCCTCGCCTTCGTCGACCTCGTAGTCGAGGCCCTGGGCGCGCAGCGAAGCGGCGAGCGCCTCCTCCGCGCGGTCCCATACCTCGTCCGCCCCCAGGCGGTGCTCGGGCCGCGTCGAGAGGCGAAGCTCTGGTTCGAAGCCGAACTGCTCATAGATGAAGTAGCCGAAGTCCAGGCAGCGGATCACCTCGTCCTCGATCTGCTCGTCGGTGCAGAAGATGTGACCGTCGTCCTGGGTGATGTGGCGCACCCTGAGCAGGCCGTGGAGCGTTCCGCTCGGCTCGTGGCGATGGACGAGGCCCTGCTCCGCGTAGCGCACGGGCAGGTCGCGGTAGGAGCGGCGCTCGCGCTTGTAGACCTGGATGTGGGCGGGGCAGTTCATAGGCTTCAGGCCCATCGGGCGCTCCTCGACCTCGGTGAAGTACATGTTGTCCCGGAACTTGTCCCAGTGCCCGGACTGCTTCCAGAGGTCGACGTCGTAGAGGATGGGCGTGCGGACCTCCTCATAGCCGCGGCGGACGTTCTCGATTCGCCAGAGCGTGGTGAGCTCGTTCCAGATCTGGGCGCCCGCGGGGAGCCAGAACGGCGAACCCGGCGAAAGCTCGCTGAACATGAACAGATCGAGCTCGCGGCCGAGCTTGCGATGGTCGCGGGCCCGCGCCTCCTCGAGCCGGCGCAGATGCTCTTCGAGGTCCGCGGTCGATAGGAACGCGGTGCCGTAGATGCGCGTCAGCATCTGCCGGCTCGCGTCGCCGCGCCAGTACGCGCCGGCGACTGATGTGAGCTTGAACGCCTTGATCCGCTTGGTGCTCGGGCCGTGCGGGCCGCGGCAGAGGTCAGTGAACGGTCCATTGCGGTAGAGCGAAACCGTCTGCACGCCCTCGTCGTCGATCAGGTCCTGGATCAGCTCGACCTTGTAGTCCTGCCCCTCGGCTCGGAAGCGCTCGATCGCCTCCTCCGCGGGCAGTTCCGAGCGCTCGAACGGCTCGTCGGTCCGGATGTGCTCGCGCATCCGCTGCTCGATCCGGTCGAAGTCCGCCTCGGAGACCCTCACGCCCTCCGGGAACTCGAAGTCGTAGTAGAAGCCCTCCTCGACGGGAGGCCCGATCGAGATCTTCACCCCCGGGTAGAGCTCCATCACCGCCGTGGCGAGCACGTGCGCCGCATCGTGCCGGACGAGCCACAACGGCCCGCCGCCGTTCTCGGCGCTCTTCGCGGTGACGATCTCGATCCTGTCGCCCTCGCGCAGCGGGGCGTCCAGGTCCTGCAGAGCCGGTCCGCCGCCATCGCGCGTGACCCGCACCCCGAGCGCGGCTCTCGCCAGCCCCTCCCCTATCGCGCGCGCCGCGTCGGCGCCCGTGGCGTCGTCCTCGAGCTCCAGCGTGCTGCCGTCCGGAAGAGTGACCGTCATTCCCGCTCCACGGTAGCGCCGAGGGCCGCACCCAACACGGCGAGCTCGCCCTCCAAGGCGCGCGTCACGAGAAAGCGCTCGCGCACACGCTCCCGGCCCGAGAGGCCCATCTGGATGGCGAGGCCCGGGTCCCGCACCAGCTCCACGATGCGGGCCGCGGTCTCCTCGGGGGTTTCCGTGAGATAGCCGTCCACGCCATCGCGTACCTGGAGCGGCAGGCCCCCCTGGGGATTTCCCACCACCGGGGTGCCCTTCCACAGCGCCTCGGAGGCGGCCAGGCCGAAGCCCTCGCGAAGCGCCCGGTGCAGGCCGACTCGCGCCAGGCGCTGCAGGGCGCCGAGCTCGAGGTGCCCAACCCCCTCGTAGCTGGTGAGCAGGTGGAACCCCGGCTGCTCGCCCGCGTAGTCGCTCACCTCCTTCGCCGCATGCCAGCCCGTCGTGTCGGCCGGGTCGAGCTCGGCGGCGAGCACGAGCTGGAGCTGCGGCAGCTCCTCGCGCGCGAGCGCGAACGCCTCGACCGTTGCGTGCGGATCCTTCCAGCGATCCAGCCGCATGAGCTGGAAGACGAATGGCCGATCGAGGTCGACGCCCAGTGGACGCACCGCCCTGCCGGCCAGCCGGGGCGTGGACTCCAGGTTCCGCGGGCTGAGGGGGTCGATCCCGGGCGGGGACCGGCGCAGGCGTGGGCCGCGCATGTCCTCGGGCGCGAAGGAGTCGTCGGGGACCGCCAGGACGGCGCACCCCTGGGCGAGCGGCTGCGCCCTCTCGAGGAGGGGTGGGTCGGGTTGGGAAGCATCGAGGTGGCAGCGCCAGACGAGGCGCTCGTCAAGGGCCGCGCAGAGCCCGAGCACCGCGGGGTCGTGAAGCACGATCGCGTCCCAGCCGTCCTCCAGGAGGGACGCGGCCCGCGCGCAGGCCGCGAGGTAGGCCTCCCAGGCCGGATCGTCCACGGCTGTCTCGGCCCCCTGGAACCCGTCCTGGAGCGCCCGCGCCACTTGCTGCAGCTCGGGATCGCCGAACAGCACGCGCCACTCGACCTCGAGGCCTGCGTCCACCGCCAGCGGCAGCAGGGCACTCAGCAACTCGGGGACGCGGCCTCCGTGCGCACCGCTCAAATGCAGCACCTGCGCCCCGCTCACTGGCGCCGCGGCGGCCTTTACCGCATCTATCGCCTCCGCTCCGGCCACAGGCGCGTGGGCGGAAAGGGAGCCACGCGCGACCGCCATCGGCTGCAGGTCCGCGCTCACGGGCGCAGCGTACTTCCGCCCCCGAGAAGTGTGACGCCCGTCACACTACGAACGCGCGTTCGGGGTACCTTCGGGGTTGACAGGGCCGACGCAGGGAAAGCGCTCATTGCGCGACCGCCGGCTCTCGCCCGCCGCGACTGCGATCGCCGGTGGGACCCGACCCCCGAGGGGCGGAGCACCCGACGCACGGAGGTGAAACTCGTGCGCAAGCTAATAGCCAGCATGCTGGCCGTAGGCGTCGTGGGCGTGCATACCGCATTCGCGGCCGGAGACGACAATCAAGCGCTCAAGGGCCACAAGCTCGTCGACCGGACGACGCTGGACAAGCAGTGGAAGCACGCCAAGCGCGTGCTGCGCAACACCGCACCCAAGCGTGAAGGGGGCCCGGACGCGATCCCGCCGCAACTCAAGCAAATCGCCCAGTGTGAGTCGCACGGCGATCCCCGCGCGATCGGTGGCGGCGGCACCTACCGTGGCAAGTACCAGTTCGACATGGGCACCTGGGCCTCCGTCGGCGGCCAAGGCGACCCCGCTTCGGCGCCGGAGGCCGAGCAGGATCGCCGCGCCGCGCTGCTCTACGCCCGCTCCGGGCCGAGCCAGTGGCCCGTCTGCGGGACCTGACGGCGGCTGACGGCGCGGAGTCGCCAGTCTCAGTCGCCAGTATCCAGCCGCCGGGAAGACACAGCCGCCGTGGGCCCCAGCCCTGGCGACTGGCGTCTGGCGTCTGGCGACTATTCCCGAACTACTTGGCTCCCCGGCACGATGTCGTCGTCGCCGTTCTCCCACCGCACCCAGGCCTTGTGGCCGCCGTCGTAGTCCGGGGCCCATAGGACGAGTGTGGCTGGCTTGTCCCAGACCGTGCAGCGGTCCGAGGACTCCTCGTCGAGCCCACGCCAGATGCGGACGAACGGGTTCGATTCGAGCTCGTCTCCGATCGTGGTGGGGTCGGTGTGGCCGGGACGCACCGACGTCTGGGGCGGCAGCTTCAGCAGCACCTCCATGATCGAGTGCCTCAGATCCTCGAACCCGGTAGAGCCGGGCGCCTTGACCCCGCCGACGGACCGCTTGAAGAGCGTGTCACCGGTGAAGACCTCCGCGCCGCCCACGAGCAGCGAGAGCATTCCCGCCGTGTGACCGGGGGTGTGGAGCGGCTCGATCTCGAGCCCACCGAGCGCGAGCGTCTCACCCGGGTCGATGGTGCGGTCCACGTCCAGCAGCTGCTCCGCCTCGAATGGATGAGCGAGGATCTCAACCCCCAGCCGCTCCTTGAAGACGGGGTTCTCCGCCACGTGGTCCTGGTGATGGTGGGTGAGCAGCAGATGGCCGACGTCGAGCTCGTAGCGGTCGATCGCCTCGAGCAGCGACTCGGGCGGAGCCCCCGAGTCGATCAGGACCCCGGTTCCGCCTGGCTCGTCGGCGACGAGGTAGGCGTTGGAGAGCCACCCCGGGTGCATTGAGCGCTTGATGATCACGACCGCACCGTAGCGTGCGTGTGACCCGGCCATCCGGGCGGGTCGCTGTGACGGTGACTCAGCGCTGCGAGGATGCACCCGTGGACGATCTCCGAGCGGCGTTCCCGGTCTTCGAGCGGCTCGCCTACCTGAACGCCGGCACCAACGGCCCCGTCCCGCACGTGGCGGTCGAGGCCGCTGCGACCGAGCTGCGGCAGCAGGCCGACACGGGCCGCGGCGACCAAGCGTTCTTCGAGGAGAGGGTCCTCGCGCCCGTGGATGAGCTGCGGCGACGGGTGGCCGCGCTGCTCGCTTGCGAACCGGACGAGCTGGCCCTGACCGACTCCACCACCGGGGGCGTGAACGCGGTGCTGTCGATGCTCGAGCTCGGCCCGGACGACGAAGTGCTCACGAGCGATGAGGAGCATCCTGGGGTGCTCGCCCCTCTGGGAGCGGGCATGGGCCGGCGAGGATTCGAGGTGCGCTCGGTGCCATTCGACCAGCTGCCAGCCGAGGTGGGACCCCGGACCCGCCTGGTGGCCGCGTCGCACGTCTCCTGGATCACCGGCCGCGTGGTGGACGGGGCCGCGCTCGCCGCGGCCGGGGCGCCGGTGCTGCTGGATGGCGCTCAAGGGCTGGGCGCCGTTCCAGTCGACGTCCGCGCGCTCGGCTGCGACTTCTATGCGGCCTCGGGCCAGAAGTGGCTCTGCGGCCCCAACGGGCTCGGCTACCTGTTCCTGCGGGCCGAGCGCATAGGCGAGCTCGTCCCTGCCTGGGCAGGCTACGGCTCGCTCGCGCACACCGAGCGCCCCCTCGACCTCGTGCTTCACGAGGACGCGCGACGCTTCGAAGCGGGAGTCGTCGCTCCGCATCAGTCCGCGTGGGCTCTGGCGGCTCTCGACGTGCTCGAGGGCTTCGGCATCGCCGACGTTCACGAGCGGGCAGCCCAGCTCGCCGCGCATCTCGCCTCGGAGCTCGAGGAGCGCGGCCTGAACGTCGCCCCCCGCGGAAATTCCACGCTCGTCTCGTGGGAGTCGCCGGACCCGGCGGCGGACACGGTCGCTCTCCGCGAGCAGGGGTTCGTGGTCCGCCATCTGCCCGGACGGCCGTACGTGCGCGCCTCGGTTGGGGCGTGGACCAGTGAGAAGGAGCTCGAGGGCCTGCTGGCGCTCGCTGCCTGAGCGGTCCCCGCTACTTGTTGGTCATGATCACGATGCCGTACACGACCGCGGCCCCCACCGCAGTCAGGGCGATCGCGCACATGGCGCCGAACAGGACGGCCTCGGCGGGCCGCCCGGAGCGGGACAGGTCGAGCGCCCTGGCGGCACCGAGGATGGCGAAGGCGTAGGCGGCGGTCGCCCCAATGCCTGCCACGAGCGACACCCAGACAACCTCCAGCAGGTTGTCCACGTCGACGATCTCCGCGAGCGGGGGCACTAGCCCGTCTCCGCGGCCGTGACTGCGGGGCCCCTCTGCGCACGGCGCGCGAACAGGGCCGCCGCCCCGATCAGGATGAGGACCGACACCACTACCGGGCCCACCGCGCCCGTGCCGAAGATCCGCGTGATCCCGTAGGTGACGGCGCCGATCGAGGCCGCCGCGGGGAGAGTCAGAAGCCAAGCGACCACGATGTTGCCGGCCACGCCCCAGCGGACCGCGGACAGGCGCTTGGCCGCGCCGGAGCCGATCACCGCGCCGGAGATGGTGTGAGTCGTGGAGAGCGGAAAGCCCACGTGCGAGGAGGCCAGGATCACGGCGGCGCCCGCCCCCTGCGCCGCGAAGCCCTGTGCCGAGTCCATCTTGTGGATGCGGCTGCCCATCGTCTTGATGATTCGCCAGCCGCCCGCATAGGTGCCGAGCGCGATCGCGCTGGCGGCGGATACGACGACCCAGTCGGGGACGTGGAAGTGCTCTTGCGAGATCGAGCCGTTGGCGACCAGCGCCAGGGTGATCACGCCCATCGTCTTCTGTGCGTCGTTCGTGCCGTGCGCCAGCGCGAGGAGCCCGCCCGAGACGACCTGCCCGGCGCGGAATCCGGCGCCGACGGGCCCCGGCCTCTGGCGACCCACGATTCGGTAGATCAGGAGAATGGCGAGCCCGGCCGTGGCGAAGGCCAGGAGGGGCGCCACGAGCGCCGGGATCATGACCTTGCCGAGCACTCCCTCGGCAAGCACGGCGTTGGCCCCCTCGGCTGCGAAGGCGGCGCCGATCATGCCGCCGATCAGCGCGTGCGAGGAGCTCGAGGGCAGCCCGAAGTACCAAGTGATGAGGTTCCATGCGATCGCCCCGATCAATCCCCCGAAGACCATCAGCGGAGTGACGAGGTCGGCCTGTATCACGTCATTCGCCACCGTCGCCGCGACCTCCAGCGAGATGAATGCGCCGACGAAGTTGAGCGCCGACGCGTAGCCGACCGCGAGCCGCGGCGGCATCGCGCGGGTCGAGATCGAGGTCGCCACCACGTTCGCCGTGTCGTGGAAGCCGTTGGTGAAATCGAAGGCGAGCGCCGTCGCCACGACGATCACGACGATTACGTCGGAGCTCACGCGGACCTACGAGTTCTTGAGCGCGATGCCCTCGATGATGTTCGCCACGTGCTCGGTGGCGTCGATCGCTGACTCGAGCCGCTCGAAGATGTCCTTCCAGCGGATCACGACCATGGGGTCGATGCCGTTGTCGAAGAGCGACGCCACCGCCTCGCGGACAATGCGGTCGCCGTCGTTCTCGAGGCGGTTGATCTCCACCGTGTAGTGCGAGATGTCCTTGAAGCCGCGCAGCCGGGGAAGCGCCTCGGCGATCTGCCGGCCCGCCTCGTGGAGAACAGTGGCCAGCTGCTGAGCCTGCACCATCGGCGCTTCGATCTTGTAGAGGCCGAGGTAGTCGGCGACCTCCTCCGTGAAGTCGACCACGTCGTCCAGCGCCGAGGCGAGCGCGTAGATGTCCTCGCGGTCGATCGGGGTTACAAAGGTCTGGTTGAGGCGCTGGATGATGTCGTGAGTGATCCGGTCCCCGTCCTGCTCGCAGATGAGGATGTCCCGCGCGAGCTCGCTCCGGTCGGGGTAATCGCGCAGCATCTCCTCGAGCAGGGCAGCGGCGCGCTGGATGTTGCCGCCCGCCTCCTCGAACAGGTCGAAGAACTCACGTTCCCTCGGCGCGATGACGCTGGAGAGGCGCACCCGAGGGCACGGTACCAGGGAGGGCGGCCGCTAAACCGGGTCGAAGCGCGCTTGCTCGATGCGGCGCGCCACGACCTCCCCAGCGTCCCCTCCGAGTACACGCCGCACGGCGGCCCCGCTAGCCGTGTGGTCGTAGGCCACCCGCCGCAGCTCCACCTCCGCCCCCTCTCCCACCAGACCGTAGGCTGCCCGACGATCGCCGTCGAACGGCATGCCGACGCTGCCCGGATTGACCAGCTCGATCCCGCCGGCCTGCCGCCGGAAGGCCAGGTGGGTGTGCCCGAACACGAGCCGTGTCGCCTCGACGCCCCGTAGCAGCTCCCGCTCCTCGTCGGTCGGCTCCGGGAAGAAGCTCTTCACATCCGATGCCGGCGAGCCGTGGCAGTAAAGGGTCGCGTCGCGGGCGAGCGTCTCCGGAAGCCCCGCGAGCTCGTCGACGAGCTCGTTCCCCAAGAGCTCGCGGCAGCGGCCGATGGCGGCCTGCACCTGCTCCGGCGCATCGTGGGGGACGGCGGCCCAGCGCTCCCCGTTCCCACGGATCCAGTCCGCGTCGAGCTCCTTGAGCCGCTCGACCGTCTCGCGCGGCCAGGCCCCGAACAACGCGTAGTCGCCGCCGAGCAGGTAGCGCTTCGCCCCCGCTTCTTCTGCGTCAGCGAGTACCGCCTCGAGCGCGGGGAGATTGCCGTGCACGTCGTAGATGAGAGCGAGCATCCGCGGAGGTTTAGCGCAGGCTCGGTCCAGGCATCCTGGAGGGGAACGGGACTCGACGCGAGGGTGGTGCCCGATGTGCTTCAAACGCGACAGGACCGAGCGACGGGAGGAGGCGCGCCGGCGCCTGGCCGAGCGGCCGATCGAGCAGCCTGGCCCCACCACCCATCCCCGGGGCAACTCGGCCGTGGACCAGCGCGACCTGCGGCGAAGCCTGGAACGCCTGGAGGCCCTGGTGGGCCGTTAGACGACGGCGCTGATGGTCCGCTTCGTGCTACGCCTCGGGCTTCACCTCGACGCTCCCAAAGCTGCTGCCCTTGAGCCCGCGGCCGGTACGCAGCTCCTTCGCCCCTAGGCGCACCGTGTAGCTGCCGGGCGAGCGGGGACGCCAGAGGAAGGATCTGCCGCCGTGGCGGAAGGTCGCGACGCGACCGTAGGCCAGCCGGCCGCCCTTGTACACCCTGAGCTCAACGACGGAGAGCTTCGAGAGCGAGAACCGCACGCGCGTGAGGCGATCGCCCACCGCGGTCGATGGGCCCAGGAAGCGCAGCCTGGGCGGGTCGATCTGATAATGGCGGTAGCGGATCGCGTACCTGCAGTAGATCCCGCCCAGCCGGATCCCCAGGCCCTGGAGGACCTCGCGGAGGAGCTCGTGATAGTTGCGGTCCGATGCATGGCCACGCCAGTTGTAAAGGGACCAGTCGCCTACGTCGCTGTACGGGACCTCTCCGCGAGCCTCGGGCTCTGCGCGTAGGAAGAGCTGCCGGGCGCGCTCGTCGCCTGTGAGCTTCGCGAAGTCGTGCAGCCCCATTATCGCCTCGAAGAAGGCGTTGAAGATGCGCAACCGCGGAGCGAAGGAGTACTGCAGGTAGTACGTGCCTCCGAGCGGACCCCGCGTGCGCACTCCTATCGGCCAGCGAGCCTCGTAGGCGCCCAGCGACCGAGCCGCCGTCCGGAAGTACTCCGGACGGTCGAGCAGGCGGCCTGCCCGGGCATAGGCCTTGAGGGCCGCGGCTTGAGCCATGGCGCTCATCCACGGCGGCGAGCCGTCGCCGAAGTCGAACATGTACTCCCATGCGATGAAACGGCGGCTGCGCCGTACCGCGAGGCGCGACATCTCGTCGAGCAGGCGGCGAAGCCGCTCTCGATGACAGGGACCAGGCGGGGGCGTGCGGCCGGTTATGACATCGCAGCGCGGTGCGCCGGTGCCCGGGCGGCGGACGCAGTCCGCATGCATCAGGTTGGCGCGCTTGAACGTCCCGAGCGGATGAAGCTGTAGGCCGCGTCCGGGGAAGTACTGGAACATCAGGTCGCTTCCGCGGAACCTGACCCAGTCGCGGGGAGCTGGGTACGGCCGAGAGGGCCAGTACTGCGCGTTGCGCCGCAGGATGAGGAAGAGCTCGGGCATGCGCGACGGGATCAGGCGGCCACGGAGCGCGATCCGCTCGAGCGTCCCGATTACGTAGTCGAGCTGGCGGCCTCGGGCGCCCGCCAATCTCCGGCGCACCGCGCGAGCGCGGCGGAAGGTCTTCACGTACCCCCGGTAGCTGACGCGGCTGATGCGCCCTCGCCGAAGCTGCCGGCGGAGTACCAGGTAGACGGCCAACGGTCCGCCTCGCGAGCGAGCCGCCCGGGCCCGCGCGGGCGCTGGGACCCCCAGCTCCGCTTCGGCGCGGCTGGGCGCCAGCGGATCCTCAAAGCGGGCCGCGCGCTCGCCATCCACGACGATCACCTCCGCGGCGCTGGCGGGTCCGGCAGCGAGCGCGACGACGCCCAGGGCCGCCGCCAGCACGGTGAGGCGGGCCATGTTGCTGCCCATCGAGCCACCAACATAGCCTGAGCCGCGAAGTTGCGTTCGGGTTCGCGTGGCCAAGCACGCGGCTCTGCGCGCGCGCCTTCGCCCGACGGTCGCCCGCGCCGTGCTGAAGGCGGGCGCTAGTGGGTCTGCCTGACAACGCCTACTCGCCGGGCGAGGAATCGGTCTCCCGCAGTCCCGCGGCTTCGAGAGCATCGGCCCTGTCTCGATAACCCCTCACTCGCGCGACCCTGCCATCGCGCATGGTCCAGACCACCGAGATCCGCTGCTCGACAGGAAGACCGCTCTCCCGACCTCGTCCGCTCATCCGGATGGAGGTGAGCACCACGTCGTCACCCGCCTCGAGAACGCTTTCGATGTCGAAGTCGACCTGCTCGAAGGCTTCGAACCACGTCACCCAGGCATCTCGAACCGCCTCGAATCCACGGCGCCTTCCCCAGTCACCCCACAGTCCGGAGACGTCGTCCCATTCGATCTCGGGGTCGTACAGATCGCGGAATGCCTGCCAGTCGCGGCGCCGTTGGGCATCGAATACCGCACGCACCACGTCGACGTTCTGCCGCGACATCGCCTACTCCGAGCACCCTACGGATTCGAGCGCTTCCTGGGTGGTCCGGTGAACCTCGCCGCGGATCACCTTGCCGTGGCGGAGCAGCCAAGCATGTGCGAGGCCCATTTCGAGCCTCGCCCCGCTTGCCCTGCCCCGGCCGGAGATCCGAACCGGCACGACGACAGCAGGACCAGCGTCGATGAACCGCTCGGCTTCCACGCGATAGTCCTCGAACGCCTCCAGCGCCTCGTCGTTCGCCTGGAGGAACCCCGCCGGCCCGTAGACGCTGCCCACAGCCGTGTCAGCGAGCCCGAGTCCGCCGGCGTCCGGCATTTCGGCCTCCTCGGAGAACAGGCGAGCCACGCCCTCGACGTCGCCTGCCGCATACAGCTCGTAACCACGGCGCACTACATCCACGTTCGCCTGCGACACCGCCTGCCAAGTATCCCTTACCGCAGGCGTGCCAATGGCGAGGGCCGCCCTGAGAGAGTGCTAGGGAGGCCTGAAGGGGGCGCGAATGGGCACAACTCCCGCTGGCGGGAGGTCGGGCCCTCGAGTCACGCTCCCAGGGCATGAGCGAACCCCGCCTGGTAGCTGGGCTTCGTGGAGTGGGCCGTGCTGGGCTCGAACCAGCGACCTCCGGCTTGTCGAGCCGGCGCTCTCCCAGCTGAGCTAACGGCCCTGAGGGGCTTCGGCGGCTAGCGTAGCAACGGGCTCCGGCTCGCCCGTGCCCGTGATGGTGGGTGGTGCCGGCCCGCCGGGAGGCAGCTTGCCGTGCGCGCGCATCGTGATCTCGAAGGTCTCGCGGCTCGTGTGGCGCGGCTTCCAGCCGGTCCCCTTGAGCTTGTCGGCGGACACGACCCAGGGGTGGATCGCGAACTCGAGCTGCCCGGGCGGGGCCTCGGCGACGTGGAGGGCCCAGAAGATGCGGCCCAGGAGCCGGTAGGCACCTAGCGGCATGCGACGGATGGGATTCCCGGCGAGCTCGGCGCACTCGCGGAGGGTCATGAGGCCGTCTCCCGCGACGTTGTAGGCGCCGGCCTGGCGGCCATGCAGGAGGCCGATGATCCCCTCGACCACGTCGTCCTCGTGGACGAATTGGATGCGGTTGTCGAGGTTGCCTACGTCGGGCTGGAAGGGAGCGGCCGTCCACAGCCGTACGAGGTAGTTGTCGACGTTCGGCCCGAAAACGATGGAAGGCCGCACGATGGTCATCGTGCGCTCGGGGTGCTCGAGCGCCCAGAGCTGGCAGAGGCGGTCCGCCTCGGTCTTGTCACGCGCGTAGGAGAAGCTCGCGACTCCGCGAACCGGGTGCTCCTCTGTGATCGGCTCGGGGTTGTCCGGGAAGGCGCCGTAGGCGGCGGCAGAGGTGGCGACGAGCACTTGTTGGGTGCCGGCGAGCGAGGCGGCTTCAAGCACGCTTTGTGTGCCGCCCACGTCCACGTCGTACATGAGGTGCTCGTCGTGGACGGGATTGAAAATGAAGGCGAGGTGGACGAGGGCGTCCGCGTGCGCACGCTCCAGCACGCGGCGGACGGCGTCTCGGTCGCGGACGTCGAGCCGCTGGAACTCCGTCTTCGGCTTGTAGCCGCGCGGCGGCTGGAGGTCGCAGATGACTATGCGCTCGACGTCCTGTCGCCTGGACAGGTGATCGACGAGCCTTGAGCCGATATAGCCGGATCCGCCCGTGATGACGCAGCGCATCGCCGGGATCCTAAAGCCCAAGCGCCTCACTGCCGATGGAAGGAGCAGGAAGACTGACGAGCCGGTCAAGCGAGAGCACACCGGTGGCTCGTCTTCACGGAAGAGGGAGCTCTACGGCGCTCGTTCTTCCGTTTGAGGGCGCCGGGAAGGCGCCCTCAACCCGGTTGCTAGGCCTCACCGAACCTCTTGATCTCCTCTTGCTCCTCCCGCGTCAGCTCGCGCGGAGTCTCGCCGCTGGCCACCTTCTCGCTCTGGACCTGGTGCCGGATCTCGTCGACGATCTCCGGGTTCGCCAGCGTGCTCACGTCTCCTACGTCGGCGAAGTTGGAGACCCCGGCAATGACCCGGCGCATGATCTTTCCGGAGCGGGTCTTCGGCATGTCGTTGACGATCCAGACGCGCTTCGGTCGCGCGATCTTGCCGATCTCCGTCTCGATCCCCTTGGACACCTTGTCCGCGATCTGCTCGCTCGGGCTGAGACCGGGCTTCAGCGCGACGTACATCTCGACCGCCCGGCCCCGCATCTCGTCGATCACCGGGACCGCGGCCGCCTCGGCGACCTCGTCGACGGTGATGCTCGCCGACTCGAGCTCCTTGGT
>DATFQM010000058.1:0-25732 GCA_035264265.1 Thermoleophilaceae bacterium | reverse complement strand
CTCGAGCAGCTCGGGCGCGACGCCCGTGCGGCGGCCGATGAAGCGCATCCGCACGCCTTCCTGGTCGAGCTCGGGGGTCTCCCGGTCGATCCGCTCGGCGAACATCGCCATCAGCGCGTCCACCTCCGCCTTCGGCCGCGTCCAGTTCTCGGTGGAGAACGAGTAGACCGTCAGCTCGGAGATGCCGAACTCAACGGCGTCGCGTAGCCGCGCCTTGACGGTGTCGGCTCCGGCCCGGTGGCCCTCGATCACCGGGAGCTTCCGCTGTCGGGCCCAGCGGCCGTTGCCGTCGGTGATGATCGCGACGTAGCGAGCCGCGGCTGAGGCCGTCACACCTCGAGTATTTCTTCCTCTTTGCCGGCCAGCAGCTTGTCGATCTCGCCGACGCGCGTATCCGTGAGCTTCTGGAGCTCGGTCTCGGCGCGGTGCTCGTCGTCGGAGCCCACCTCGCCCTCGCTCTTGAGCTCACGCAGGTCATGCATGACGTCGCGGCGGATGCTGCGCACACCCACGCGGCCCTGCTCGGCGATCCCGTGCACCACCTTGACGAGCTCCTTGCGGCGCTCCTCCGTCAGCTCGGGAATCGTCAGGCGGATCACGTTGCCGTCGTTCGACGGCGTCAACCCCACGTCTGACTCCATGATCGCCTTCTCGATCGACTTGATCGAGTTCTTGTCGTAGGGGGTGATCGTCAGCAGGCGCGCCTCGGTCGCCGATACCTGGGCGAGCTGCTTCAGCGGCGTCTGCGCGCCGTAGTAGTCGACCTGGATTCGATCGAGCAGGTGAGGCGAGGCACGGCCCGTGCGCACGGTTGCGAGCTCGTTTCGCGTGGCCTCGACCGACTTCGTCATCCGGCCGGCGGCCTCGTCGAGGAAGTCTTTAATCAGGTCGTTCATAGCGGGTAGCGTGAGTATCCAAGGTCCCCGTTCCTCACGTGCTCACTACCGTCCCGACCCGCTCGCCGCACACTATCCGGTCGATGTTGCGCTCGTCGTCCATGTTGAAGACGTAGATCGGGAGTCCGTTGTCCATGCAGAGAGACAGGGCGGTGGAGTCCATGACGGCCAGCCGCCGCTCGATCGCCTCGCGGTGAGTGATGGCCTCGATGAACTCGGCGTCGGGGTGCTCGCGGGGGTCGGCGCTGTAGACCCCCTCCACGTGGTTCTTGGCCATCAGGATCGCCTCCGCGTGGATCTCGAGCGCCCGCAGGGCCGCGGCGGTATCGGTCGTGAAGAACGGGTTTCCGGTGCCGGCGGCGAAGATGACGACCCGCCCCTTCTCCAGATGGCGGATCGCGCGCCGGCGGATGTAGGGCTCCGCGACCTCGGAGATCGTGATCGCGGACTGCACGCGGGTGTTCGCGCCTAGCTTCTCGAGCGCGTCCTGCAGGGCGAGCGCGTTGAGCACGGTGGCGAGCATGCCCATGTAGTCGCCCATCGCCCTGTCCATGCCCGCCGCGGCACCCTTCAAGCCGCGGTATACGTTCCCGCCTCCCACCACGATCGCCACCTCCACGCCGCGCCTCGCCACGGCCTGGACGGCCTTGGCAATCGCCGCGATGCGGCCGGGGTCCGCCCCGTACTCGAGGTCGCCCATGAGCGCCTCGCCCGACAGCTTCAGGAGGACGCGGCGGAACGCCGGCTGTCCGTTCTGCGACAGCGTCCTACTCCTCCCCGACCTGGAAGCGGACGAAGCGCCGGATGACGACGTTCTCGCCCGTTGTGGCGGCGACCTCGGCCCGGAGCTCCTCGATCGTCCTGGTCTCGTGCTTCTCCTCGTTCACGTGCTTCTGGTTGAGCAGCACGACCTCCTCGAGCCACTTGCGCATGCGGCCCTCGGCGATCCTCTCCTGCACATCCTCGGGCTTGCCGTCGGCGGCCGCCTGCTCCCGGAAGATCCGCATCTCGCGCTCGCGGTCCTCGTCCGGGATGTCCTCCTCGGACACGTACAACGGGGCGGCCGCGGCTACGTGCAGGGCCACCTCGCGGGCGAACGCCTGGAACTTGTCGCTACGAGCCACGAAATCGGTCTCGGAGTTGACTTCCACGAGCACGCCGATCTGAGCGCCGGCGTGCACGTAGTTCGCGATGACGCCCTCCGCGGCCGCCATGCCCCCCCGCTTCGCGGCCTGGGCGTGACCCTTGATCCGGAGGATCTCCTGGGCCTTGTCGAGGTCCCCCTCGGCCTCTTCGAGGGCGTCCCGAATGTCCATGATCCCGGAGCCCGTGCGTTCTCGAAGCGTCTTGACGTCCTCGGTCGAAGCCATCAGCTCTCCTCATCGGGGTCGAAGGTACGGCGCTCGCGCGGCGCCGCCGCAGCCGGTGCCGGAGTAGCCGGCTCATCCGGTGAGAAGCCGGCCTCCTCGGCCTCGCGCCTGGCGCGCTCCTCGGCCTCGCGGCGCTCCTGCTCCTCGGCCTCGCGCCTGGCGCGCTCCTCGGCCTCGCGGCGCTCCTGCTCCTCGCGCTCGAGTCGCGCCCGCTCCTCCTCCCGTCGGAAGCGGGCCGACTTCTCGGCCACCTCTCCCGCGATCGCCTCGATGATCAGCTTGCAGGAGCGGATGGCGTCGTCGTTCCCCGGAATCACGAAATCGACCGGGTCCGGATCGCAGTTGGTGTCGACCAAGCCGATGATCGGGATCTTCAGCCGTGCCGCCTCTCGCAGGGCAATCGCCTCCGTCTTGAGGTCCACGACGAACACGGCGTCCGGCACGCGCTGCATGTCGCGCACGCCCCCGAGGTTGACCTCGAGCTTGTCGCGCTCGCCCTCGGCCGCGATTCGTTCGCGCGTCGGCAGCAGCTCGAGCGTGCCGCTCTCGGTCCAGTCGCTCAGCTCGTGCAGCCGCTTGATTCGCTTGGAGATCGTCTGGAAGTTCGTGAGCAGCCCGCCCAGCCAGCGCTGGTGGACGTAGGGCATCGCGGTGCTCTTGGCGGCCTGCTCGATCGTGTCGCGGGCCTGCTTCTTCGTCCCCACGAATAGGACGGTGCCCCCGCGTCCGGCCAGCTCGCCGGCGAACTGCTGCGCCTCGCGAAGCAGCTTCTCGGTCTGCTGCAGGTCGATGATGTGGATACCCGCCCGCTCGCCGAAGATGTAGCGCCGCATTTTCGGGTTCCAGCGGCGGGTCTGGTGGCCGAAGTGGACGCCGGCCTCCAGCAGCTCCTTGAGTGTGACCTCGTGTGCCACGGTGTGCTTCCCCTTGTGTCGTACGTCTGTCCCGACCGCTGGCGCGCGGACCCGGCGTGGAATCTGCCGGGCAGGGCCGCACCGCCGGCGGGCGGGGTCGCTTTGGCCTTGTCGGCCGGGAAGGATAGACGCCCCGCCGCCCGCAAGCCTGTGGAGACACTCGGCGCGACCGTCAGAGCGCCACCGCCGGGGCGCCTCGGGCCGGAATCGGGCGGGCGGGGCCTCGGCGATGTCCCGAAGCCCCCGGCATTCTTACTCCGAAGTACTACCCCGATAAGACGAACGAGGCGGCTCGGAAGCCGCCTCGTTCTATGTCTCAGTCCCCGTCTGGCCCTCCGGAGACTGGCTCCCGCTTCTCCACATCGAGTGCGCGACGCAGGTCCGCGGGTGGTTTGGACTCGCAGTGCACCAATTCCCCGCTGAAAGGGTGCCTAAACATCACCGCCGCACTGTGCAGGAATTGGCGTTCCAGCCCGAGCCGCCTGCCGCACTCCCGGCCCCCGTAGGCGCGGTCGCCGCAGACCGGATGGCCGATGGCGGCGAGATGGGCGCGGATCTGGTGGGTGCGGCCCGTCTCGAGCCGGACTCGCAGCAGCGCCGTCCGTGGCAGGCGCTCGACCACCCTGAAGTGCGTGACGGCCCCCCGCGGCCGGTCGGTGCGCGTTGACACCACGGTCCGCCTCAGGCGGTCCCGGCCGAGCGGGGCGTCGATCGTTCCGCGGTCGGCGTCAGGGTGGCCGTCCACGAGGGCCAGGTACTCGCGCCTCACCTCGCGGGCCCGGATCATCTTCCACAGCGCCCTGTGGGCCTGTTCGGAGCGCGCCACGATCAGCAGACCCGAGGTGTCCCGATCCAGCCGGTGCACGATGCCGGGGCGCTCGGGATCGGGGCCTCCCGCGGCGCCGCGGGCGGCGAGCGACTCCGCCAGCGTGGGCGCTCGATTTCCACGCGCGGGATGCGTAACCACACCCGCGGGCTTGTCCACCACCATCAGGTGCTCGTCCTCGTAGACGACCTCGTACGGGGCAGGAGGGCCGCTCACAGGCATCTCGTCGTCGAGCTCGGCCGCCACCCGGTCGCCCGGTGACAGCCGCCAGCCCTTGGGCCGCCTGACCCCGTCGACGGTCACCAACCCTGCCTCGATCAGCCGTTGGGCGCGCGCCCGCGAGCCGACGCCCGGGTGCTTCGCCAGCACCGCGTCCAGACGCGCGCCCGCGTGCCCCTCAGCGGCCCTGAGCTCGATCCTCACCGCGGCCCCCCTCGAGGAGGTAGAGCAGCGCGAGCACACCGACGACGATCGACGCGTCTGCAAGGTTGAAGGCCGGCCAGGCGACCGGGTCGATGAAGTCGATCACCGCGCCATCCCGCGCCCTGTCCGCGAGGTTGCCCAGCGCACCTCCGACCAGCAGGCCCACCGGCAGCCAGAGCCATGCCCGGTCGGCGTTGCGGCCGAAGCAGCCGATCACGAGGGCCAGGGCGAGTCCGATCAGGACCGCTACCAGGAGCCCGCCGCCCTGGAGGGCTCCGAACGCAACGCCGGTGTTGCGCGTGTTCGTGAAGTCGAGGCCGAAGAATACGTTCACCCGCTCGCCGCGCCCGAGCGAGCTGACGACCGCCTGCTTGCTGGCCTGGTCGACCGCGACCACGACGCCCGCCGTCGCGATGGCACGCGCCACGCCCGCAAGCCGTGGGTCCATCAAGGCTCAGCTTTGAATCGCGCTGACGACGAGCGAGCGGACGATGATCAGCACGAATATCGCCACGATCGGGCTCAGGTCCAGCGCCCCTGGCCCCAATCGTACGGGCGGCATGAAGCGGCGAAAGAGGTTGAGATAGGGATCCGTGACGTCCCGTACGAAGTTGAGCGCCACGTCGAGATAGCGGTTGTACGGGATGCGGGGCAACCAGCTCATGATGACCCTGATGAAGATCAGGACCAGGTAGAGGAGCACCAGCGTGTTGATGTAGTCGGCGACATCGTCCCGCGTGACCGCCAGCACCAGCGTCACTTGGTCGCCTCCACGACGGTGTCCACGGCCAGGCGGAGCACGGCCCGCACGGTCCCCTCCTCGAGCTTCATCAGCCCGCGCTCGGTGACGCCGCCCGGCGTGGCCACCTTCTCGCGAAGCGCCTCGGTGTCGAGAGCATGTGCCTTCAAGTACTCCGCGGTCCCGGCCATGGTTTCGGCGACCATGCGGGCCGCGTCCTCGCGGGCCAGCCCGTGGTGCACGCCCGCGTCGACGAGCGACTCCGCAACCAGCCCCATGAAAGCCGGTCCACAGCTCATCAGCGCCATCGCGGGCTCGAGCAACGCCTCGTCACCGAGCGGCATCACCAGGCCGGCACGCGAGAACAGGTCCAGGATCTCTCGCTCGGGTCCCTGCGCCGCACGAGAGCCGGGCGCGTAGCACAGCACCCCGCGTCCTACCTCGGCCGGGATGTTCGGGATGAACCGGTAGACGGGCACGCCCGGATAGCGCTTCTCCACTTCGGCCGTGGTGGTCGCCGCCAGGATCGTCACGACCACCTTCGCACCGCCGCCCACCTGCTCGGCAACCTCGTCGAGCTGGGCGGGCTTGTGACAGAGGACGAGCACGTCGGAACGCTCGGCCACCTCGGCATTGGACGCCACGGCCTCACCGCCGGTGTCCTGCGCCAACGCAGCGGCCTTCTCGTGGACGACGTCGGAAACGATCACCGGCACGCCGAGCCCGTGCGCAAGCGCGGAGGCCATGTTGCCGGCACCGATAAGCCCGATTCGCATCGGAGCGGAAGCCTAATCAGGGCTGGCAGCTGGCAGTGCGCCGGCTTCGCCGGCTGCAGCGGGCGGAGACTGCTGGCCAAAGCTCTGCCAGCTGCCAGCCGCCAGCCGCCCAGCTGTCAGCTCTGGTTGAAGAAGCCCTTCTCGATCAGCCTCGCGCGCTCTTCCGCCGATACCTCGACGTTGCGCGGCGTGAGCAGGAACACCTTGTCGGCGATGCGCTGCATGCCGCCATCGAGCGCGTAAGTGAGGCCCGAGGAGAAGTCGATCAGCCGTTTCGACAGGTCCGTGTCGGCGCCCTGGAGGTTGAGAATCACCGGGATGGAGTGCTTGAACTGATCGGCTACCTGCTGCGCGTCGTTGAAGTTCTTCGGCACGACGAGGTGCACCTGCAGTTCGCCGCCGGAGGCGCGACCGTTCCCGGCCACCGGGCGCAAGGCCCGTGTATCGCGGCCCGATCCGCGTGGCTCATCGGCGAAGATGTCGTCAAACTCGTCCCGGCGCTTGCGCTGAAGCCGTCGGACGTTCGGCCGCTCGCGGTAGCGATCCTCGATCTCCGCCTCGGGCTCCGGCTCGGGCACCGGCTCGTAATGGGGATCCTCCTCCTCGGCCAGGCCGAAATAGACCAACGCACGGTGCCATGTATCGCGAAGCGCCATTGAACCCCGTCTTTCGCCTACGAAGTCGAAATCCCTCTTGTTTACAGATTATTGAGCAGCGAGCGTGAGCGCGACCCCCAGACCCAGCCAGATCGAGTTGAGAGGGGCAGACGGCGTGGCGCTGAGCGGCGAGACCGCGGGCGAGGGTCCGCCGCTCGTGCTCCTGCATGGCCTCAGCGCGACGCGCCGCAACGTGGTGCAGGGCTCACGACATCTGGTGAAGCGCGGCTACCTCCTGGTCGCCTACGACGCCCGCGGCCATGGCTCGTCCTCCCCCGCTCCGGACGCCTCGGACTACGAGTACGTGGACCTGATCGCCGACCTGGAGCGGGTCCTCGAGCAGCTCGAGCTCGAACGCGCCGTGTTGGTGGGCAGCTCGATGGGCGCGGCCTCGGCGATGGCCTTCGCGCTGGCCCAGCCCGAGCGAGTGCCCGCGCTGGTCCAGATCACCCCTGCCTACACGGGCGACCGCACAACTCGGGTCCCGCCCGAGGTGTGGGCCCGGCTGGCAAGCGCGCTCGAGGAGGGCGTGGACAGCTTCGTCGACGCCTCGGTCCCCCACGACATGCCGGAGCGGTGGCGCGGAGTGGCACGTGAGGCGACGCGCCAGCGGATGGAGCGGCATGAGCACCCGGAGGCGGTGGCGGACGCCCTGCGCGTCGTCCCGTTCTCCGAGGCCTTCGACGGCCTCGAGCCGCTGCGGTCCCTGGAGATCCCGACATTGGTGGTCGGGAGCCGCGACGGGCCCGACAGCGTCCATCCGCTGGAGGTGGCGCGCCAGTACGCAGAGCGGCTGCCTCGGGCGGAGCTGCTGGTCGAGGCCGAGGACGAGACCCCGATCGCCTGGCGCGGGGCGCGCCTCTCGCACGGGATCGCCGATTTCCTGGAGCGCTCGGGGGTCCCACCTCAGTCGGCATAGAGCACCTCGCCCAGGCGTACGATCGTCGCGCCCTCCTGCACGGCGACCTCGAAGTCCTGGGTCGTCCCCATCGAAAGGCGCTCCACGCCGTGCTCGGAGGCAAGCTCGGCCAGACGCGCGAACCAGCGACGGCTGTCCTCGGGGCGCTCCACGAGCGGCGGCATCGTCATCAGTCCGCTGACGCGTGCGGGGCAGCGGGCAATGAACCCCGCGAGCTCGCCCGGCGGGATGCCCGCCTTGCCCTCCTCCCCCGCGACATTGACCTGGACCAGCAGCTCCTCGACGGGGTGGTCATGGAGCCGCCGCAGCACCGAGTCCGACGCTACGGAGTGGATCAGGCGGACGTTCGGCGCGACGTCCCTTAGCTTGCGGCTCTGGAGCGCCCCGATGAAGTCCCAGGTGAACAGGTCGCGATGGCGCTCCTGCTTTGCCAGCAGGTCCTGCGCGCGGTTCTCGCCCACCAGCTCGACGCCCCCCTCGGCCAGCGCCGGGAGCTCCTCGGCGGGCACGTACTTGATCGCCGCGCAGACCTCCACGTCTCCGGGATCCCTCCCGGCCGCCGCGATGCGCTCGCGCACGGACTCGAGGTTGCGGCGGACAGCGGCTGCGTCGAGGCCGGTGAAGGGGTCAGGCACGCAGCACCAGGCCCGACTGCCGACCGGTGACGCCGCCGTCGCGGCGATGAGAGAAGTAGAGGTCCTCCCTGCAGCTCGTGCAGCGGTCGAGGTGACTTATCGACTCGACGCCGCCGTCCCGGAGCTCGTGCTGAACGACGGTGCGTAGGTCGAGCATCCGCCCGCGCACAGCCCCCTCGACTCCGGTGAATCGCTCCCGCACCTCGTCTCCCACCTCGTAGCAGCAGGCCCCGATCCCCGGCCCCACTGCCGCCGCGGGCGGATCCTCGAAGCTCGACAGGGCCCGGGCCACGATTCCGCCTGCAAGACCGCGCCAGCCGCAGTGCAGAATCGCAACGCGGCCGCCCCCAGCGAGAGCAACCGGGAAGCAGTCCGCCACCAGCACGAGAATTCCCAGTCTCGGGCGCTCGGTGAGGTGGCCGTCCACCCGGGGCAGGTCCGTCCCGGGAGAGGCGTAGGCCGGCCCCGGTCTGTCCCATTTCCTGATCTCCGTGCCGTGCACCTGCCAACCCATCGCGATCGCGCCGGGCTCGAGCCCGGCGGCGTGTGCCGCCCGGCGCCGGTTCTCCGCCACCCGCCCGGGGTCGTCGTCGGTCAGGATTCCCAGGTTCAGCGACGAGTAGGGGCCCTCGCTGACGCCGCCGACGCGGGTCGAGAAGACCGCACGGGCCCCCGGCAGGTCGATCGTGTCGAGAAGCATCTCGCTCATGCCTCGCTCCTGGCGGCCGCCAGCGCGGCCTCTAGCTCCTCCTCGCGCCCGGATAGCTCGCCGTCGAGCTTTTGGCGCAGCGCGGCGTCCAGCGCACGGCCGATCGCGGGCCCCTCGGCCACGCCGGCGGCGATCAGGTCGTCGCCGTTGATCTCCAGCCGCACGTGACGCAGGCTCGTCACCCAGCGAAGTACTGGCTCGCCGGGCGCACCCAACGCCAGCGCAAGCGCGAACGACTCGAGCGGCTCGCCCGCCAGCAGCTCGCGGATACGGGAAGCCCGCTGCCCGCGTTGCAGCTTCCGTGCCAGGCTCGGCGCCGACCGCGCGGCTTGGAGGACCACCGCCCGCTGGCGGGCCGAGACCCCGAGCTCGTCGAGCCAGGAGCCGAGAACGAGTGGATCGGAATGGACCAGAGCCGCCAGGCCGGCCAGGGCGCGGTCGGCACCGATCGTGACCGCGCCGAGCGCCGCCGAGGCGACCAGCTCCGCGTCGGCCTCCAGCATCGGATGGAGAGCCCGGTCGATGCCCAGCTCGTGCATCCGGCTTACCGCGGCCGCGGCCTCCTGCTCGGACAAGAGCGCCAGGAGAGCGTCGCGAAGACGCTCTCCCGAGACGGTCGAGAGGGCGCCGCCCGCCACCGCCTCCCGGGCCAGCCTCTCCGTGTCGGCATCCATTGCGAATCCGAGGCGCGCCTCGTAGCGGAGGGCCCTGAGCAGCCGGGTGGGGTCGTCGATGAAACTCCGCTCGTGAAGTACTCGGACCACGCCCAGGCGCAGATCCTCAAGTCCGCCGTGGGCGTCGTAGAGGTGGCCGAGGTCGTCGCCGGTCAGGCCGATCGCCATCGCGTTGATCGTGAAGTCACGTCGGCCGAGGTCCTCGGCCAGGGTGGCCGGCTCGACCCGGGGCAGCGCACCGGGGCGCTCGTAAGCCTCGCTGCGGGTGCCGGCCACGTCGAAGGACAGCTCGCCGGCCTGGACGGTCGCCGTCCCGAAGCGCTCGTGCTCGCCCGCTCGCCCCGACAGCCGCTCGGCGAGCGCTCGTGCGACGGAGCGGGCGCTCCCCCCGACGGCGACGTCGATGTCCACGGCGTGCGCACCCCGCAGCAGATCGCGCACCGCGCCGCCGACCAGGAAGGCCGGCGGCAACCCCACGAGGGCGGGCAACAGCCGGTCCATGCCGGGCAGGCGGCGAATCCGCTCGCGCAGGTCGTGGACCGCGACCGTCACGCCCGTAGTGTCGCGAAGGCGAACCTAGAGCGCGTGACATGAGCGCTGTCCGCGCGACCCTACAGCCGCACGGGGATGCCCGCCGAGCGCATGTGTTCCTTCGCCTCCCGGACGCTGTGGTGACCGTAGTGGAAGATCGAGGCGCAGAGCACCGCGTCGGCGCCGCCCGCCTCCACCGCCTCCACCAGGTGGTCGAGCGTCCCGGCGCCGCCGGAGGCGATCACCGGCACGTCAACCGCGTCTGCGACGGCCCGCGTCAGCTCCAGCTCGTACCCGTCCTCGGTGCCGTCGCGGTCCATGCTGGTGAGGAGGATCTCGCCCGCGCCGCGCTCCACACCCTCGTGGGCCCACTCCACGGCGTCGCGGCCAGTCGGCGTGCGACCGCCGTTGACGTACACGGCGTAGCTCCCGTGAGGCTCCTTGCGAGCATCGATGGCGAGCACCACGCACTGGGCGCCGAAGATCTCGGCGAGGTCGCCGAGCAGCTCGGGGCGAGCCACGGCCGCCGAGTTCACGGACACCTTGTCGGAGCCTGCGTCGAGCACCGCCTGCGCGTCGTCGGCCGACCGCACCCCACCCCCGATCGTGACGGGGATGAACACCTCGTCGGCGCAGCGCCGCGCGAGGGCGGCGACCGTATCGCGCTGCTCGTGCGAAGCGGTGATGTCGAGGAAGACGATCTCGTCGGCCCCCTCGTCCTGGTAGCGGGCGGCCAGCTCGACAGGATCGCCGGCGTCCCGGATGTCGACGAACTCGACGCCCTTGACCACGCGCCCCTTGTCGACGTCGAGGCAGGGGATCACGCGCCTCAGCAGGGTCACGGCTTGTCCTCCAGCAGCTCACGGGCGTCCCGCACCGCGAAGCGGCCCTCGTACAGCGCCTTGCCCGAGATCACGCCCGCGAGGTTCACGAGCCGCAGCTCCTTCAGCCCCCGCAGGTCCTCGAGGGAGGAGATCCCGCCGGAGTAGAGGAAGCGGCCGCGAACCGTCTGGGAGACCCGGCGGACCTCGTCCAGGTCGGGACCCTCGAGCGTGCCGTCGCGATCTACGTTCGTGTATACGAGGCGCGTCACGCCGACGCGCTGCATGCGGCGGATCACCTCCTCCGGGAGCATCTGCGTCTCCTTCGTCCACCCGGCCACCGACACGTGCCCTCCACGGACGTCCACCGCCAACAGCACGCGCGGATTCCATGTCTCGAGAGCCTGCTCTAGGAAACCGGGTTCCGTGTAGGCAGCGGTCCCGAGCACGACCCGCTCGGCGCCCGCGGCCAGGGCTCGCCGCACCGACCCGAGCGAGCGAAGGCCGCCGCCGTACTGGACCGGAACGTCGAGCTCGCGGGTGATCCGCTCGAGGTCGTCGAGGTTCGTGGGCTCTCCCGCGCGTGCGCCGTCGAGGTCGACCACGTGCAGCCCGCGCGCTCCCTCCTCCACGAACGAGCGCGCGGCCTGGACCGGATCGTCGGCGTAGATCGTCTCCTCCTCGAACCGTCCTCGACGCAGGCGAACGGCCTTGCCGTCGCGGATGTCAACCGCCGGGAGGAGGATCATCCCGCGCAGGCGCGCACGAAGTTCCCGAGCAGGCGCAGACCGTCGGGACCCGACTTCTCCGGGTGGAACTGCACTCCGTACAGGGGCGGCCTCGCCACGGCGCTCGCGAACTCCGACCCATAGACGGCAGTGCCGACGACGTCCTCCTCGTGGGCGGGCCGCGGCGCGTACGAGTGCACGTGGTAGAACGCGCACGGCTGTGGCAGCCCCTCGCCCAGCGGGCTGTCGCGGCGCCAGGCGACCGGGTTCCAGCCGATCTGGGGAATCTTCAGGCCGTCGGCTTGGAGCTCCTCCACCCGACCCTCGAGCAGGCCGATGCCGTCGGCGCCGCCGCGCTCCGTCGAGCGCTCGAACAGGAGCTGCATGCCGAGGCATATGCCGAGCGCGGGCAGTCCGGCTGCGAGCCGCTCGCGCAAGAGTTCGTCGAAGCCCAGCCGCCGCACCTCCTCCATCGCCCTGGGGAATGCGCCGACGCCGGGGAGCACGATCCCCGCGGCCGTCCGGATCTCCTCATGATCGCGCGTTACGGACACAGTGGCTCCCATGTGCTCGAGCGCCTTCTCCGCGGAGCGCAGGTTGCCCATCCCGTAGTCGAGGATCGCGATCCGCGTCATATGAGCCCCTTTGTCGACGGGATCCCGCTTTCGTCGGGGTCGGGCTCGATGGCCTCACGCAACGCCCGGGCGAACGCCTTGAACGCTGCCTCCACCATGTGATGCGCGTTGGTGCCCGCCTCCACGCGGACGTGTACCGTCAGCTTGGCCGCGCTCGCCACGGCGCGGACGAACTCCTCGGCGAGGTCGGTGTCGAAGTCCCCCACCCGGACGTCCGGCAGCGCCGCGTGGAACGCCGTATAGGGGCGCCCCGAAACATCGATCGCGCAGCTTGCGAGTGCATCGTCCATGGGCACCGTGGCCTGGCCGAAGCGGCGGATGGCCGCACGGTCGCCGAGAGCGCTGTCGAGCGCCTGCCCGAACGCCAGCCCGGTGTCCTCCACCGTATGGTGCGGCCCGGTCTCGAGGTCGCCCTCGACCCGCAAGTCGAGGTCGAGCCGCCCGTGCTTGGCGATCGCGTCGAGCAGATGGTCGAAGAACCCAACCCCCGTCCGCCGGATGCCCTCACCGGCGCCGTCGACGTCGAGCGTCAGCTGGACCTGCGTCTCGGCGGTCTGTCGGGAGATCTCAGCGCTTCGCTGTCGCTCAGAATCGCTCACGCGCGGCGCTCCATGGACTCGGCGTGCACGGGAAAGCCCTCGGCGCGGGCCAGCGCTGCGCCGGGGGGCGCCAGGCGGGCGGGCGCCTCGCCCGGCAATGACACCCTAGCCATGCGGCGGCGGAAAGTGGCGGGCGAGAGAGCGCCTTGGAAGCGCGCGGCGCCATCCGTCGGGAGGACATGGTTCGAGCCCGCCACGTAGTCGCCGAAGGCGGTGCCCGCGCCGGCCCCAACGAACAGGCAGCCTGCCGCACGCACTTGACTGGCGAACGCCTCGGCCTCCTCGCCCACGAGCTCGAGGTGCTCGGGCGCGATCTCATCCGCGAAGCGCAGACCCGTCCGTACCTCTTCGACCAGCACCGCCTGGAGCTGCGCATCGGCCACGCCGGGCCGTTCGCGCGCCAGCCGCTCGACCGCGAGGACCGCGGCGTCGAGAACGTCGGCATCGGCCGACAACAGCCACAGCGGAGTGTCCGCGCCGTGCTCCGCCTGCGCGAGGAGGTCGATCGCCACGAGCTCCGCGTCGGCACCGGCGGACGCAATGATCGCCAGCTCGCTGGGGCCCGCGACTCCGTCGACCCCGACCTGCCCCGCGAGCTGCCGCTTGGCCTCTTGGACGTACACGTTTCCCGGCCCCGCGATCACGTCCACCGCGGGGACGGAGCGCGTTCCATAGGCGAGCGCCGCCACCGCCTGGGCCCCGCCCATCCTGTACACCTCGTTCACCTCGCAGAGCACACAGGCGGCGAGGATCACCGGATGCGCCCGGCCTCCCGGGCCGGGAGGGGCACAAACGGTGATCTGGTCCACCCCCGCAGCGCGGGCCGTTACGGCGCACATCACCACGGTGGAGGGGTAGGCGGCCCGCCCAGCCGGGGCGTAGATGCCGACCCGGCGGACCGGCAGCTCGGCGACCTCGACGCGCTGCCCCTCGGGGAGTTCCACGAGCAGCGGCTCTTGCAGCTGCGCCTCCGCCACCGCGCGGACGTTGGCGATCGCGGTACGCAGCCCCGCGAGCACATCGGGCTCGAGGGTGCCGAGCGACGCCTCCAGCTCCCTCGGGTCGACCTGCAACTGCTCGGGCCGAAGCTCCGCTTCGTCGAAGCGCGCGGTCAGCCGCAGCACGGCCGCGTCCCCCTCATCCCGAACTTCGGCTAGGATCTGGCGAACCGGCTCCTCCACCGTGACCGGGAGCCCCGGCCGGTACCAGGCGTTCTCGAGCCGCTCGATTCTCATTCCGAGCGGATCCTCTCCACCAGCGCGTCGATCTCGGCCGCCTTCAGCTTGTGGGCCACCGGGTTGGCGATCAGCCGAGCCGTGCAGGCGACGATTTCCTCCACCACCTCCAGGTGGTTCTCGGAGAGCGTGCGGCCGCTGGCCGTGAGGTCCACCACCCCGTCGACCAGGCCGGTGAGGGGGGCCAGCTCGACCGAGCCCTTGACTTCGACGATCTCGGCCTGGCGACCCGTCTCGGCGAAGTGGTGGGCCGCGATGCGCGGGTACTTGGTGGCCACCCGCACCCTGCCGAGGCGGCGCAGCGACTCTCCCAGCGCATCGTCCTCCGCGCGCGCGGCGACAACCATCCGGCAGTGCCCGAAGCCGAGGTCGAGCAGCTCGTACACCTCGCGGTCTGACTGCTCCAGCAGGACGTCCTTGCCGGTGACTCCGATGTCGGCCGCTCCGTGCTCGACATAGGTGGGCACGTCGCTCGGCCGCATGGTCACTATGCCCGCCTCGGCGAACAAGAGCTTCCGCTCGTTGGAGCGAACCTCCGACGTGTCGAGCCCAAGCCGGTCAAGCAGGTCGAGCGTGCCGCCGAAGAGGGCCCCGCGCGGTACGGCAATCGTGAGCGGCGGGCTCATCGCCGATGTCCTTCTGGGTTGGCAGTTGGCAGTTGGCAATTGGCAGGGCCTTGGGCCCTAGCCTCTGCCAGCTGCCAGCTGCCAGCTGGCAGCCTCATTTCAACCCCTCCTCGGCAGCCTGCGCCAGGTGCACCCGCTGCACGTCGAGCGCGATCCCGCAGGCAGGCAACGGCCTCCCGAAGCGGCCAATCAGCTCGTCGTAGCGGCCGCCCCCGCCGAGCGCGAAGCCCACGGCGGGGTCGTAGAGCTCAAACACCGCCCCGGTGTAGTAGCCGAGCTCCCGCACGAGCCCGAGGTCGAATATCACCCGGTCCGCCACCCCGCGCTCGGAGAGCAGGCCGTAGAGGCCGCGGAGGCTCTCCACGGCGTCCGCGACCGGCCCATTGGCGCGCTCCAGCACCTCGGGCCCGCCCCGCAGCTGGGGAAGGCGGACGAGCAGGTCACGGTCCCGCCCGGCTAGCCCGAGCTGCTCCACCCGCATCTCGAGCCCCGCGAGGTCGCGCCGGGACAGGGACTCGAGCAGGGGAAGGTGGCTCTCTTGCGGCACCTCCAACGCCACCAGGAGGTGCCTGTAGAGCTGCCCGTCCCCGACCCCGAGGCGGTGGCGGCGAAGCCCCGCCTCCTCGAGGGCGGACACACAGAGCGCTATGACCTCCGCCTCGGCCTCCAGCGCGCGGACGCCAACCAGCTCGATCCCTCCCTGGAGGAACTCCCGCTGCTGCCCGGTGCCGCGCTCTACCTGGCGGTAGGCGTGGGCGAAGTAGCAGAGGCGGAAGGGCGGCTCTGCGTCGCGGTAGCGGCTCGCCACCACGCGGGCTATGGGGATCGTCATGTCCGAGCGCATCGCGAGCACCTCCCCGTGCTCGTCGAACAGCCGGTAGCCGGCGCCGGCCGCTCGGTCGTCACCCGTCTTCAACACCTCCTCGTACTCCAGGGACGGCGTCCACACCTCGCCGTAGCCGGCGCGCTCGAAGGCAGCGCGCAGGCGGTCGGTAAGCACGCGGAGCTCCCGCATCTCGTCCGGGAGCACGTCGCGGGTGCCCGGCGGGATCGGGTGGGTCATGTGCGCCTCCTCGAGTCGGCGCCGCTACGCGGTTGATTCCACGCGCTCGGACGCGACGCGCTCGATACGCGCCCCCAGCGCCCGCAGCCGCTCGTCGATCCGCTCGTAGCCGCGGTCGATCTGCCGGATGTTCCCGATCTCCGACACGCCCTCGGCGCACAGCGCGGCGATGAGCATCGCCATGCCCGCGCGGATATCCGGGCTCTCCATGCGCTCGCCGTGAAGCCGGCTCGGGCCGCTCACGACCACGCGGTGCGGATCGCAGAGCAGAACCCGAGCGCCCATGGATACGAGCTTGTCCACGAAGAACAGGCGGTTCTCGAACATCTTCTCGTGGATCAGTATGAGCCCTTCGGACTGGGTGGCCAGCGCGAGGGCGATGCTGGTGAGGTCCGCCGGGAACGCCGGCCAGGGACCGTCCTCGATCTTGGACACCGCGTCGCCCTCGTCGTCGCGGATGCGCAACTTCTGATCGGGTGGCACGACGACGTCGTCGCCCTCGAAGTCGATCTTGCAGCCGAGCCGGTCGAACGCCAGCCGGGTCATCCGGAGGTCCTCCGGAACGGTGTCCTTGACCCTCAGCTCGCCGCCGGTGCAGGCAGCGAGGGCGATGAAGCTGGCGACTTCGATGTAGTCCGGCCCGATCGTGTAGTCGGCGCCGCCGAGGCGATCCTGACCATGGACGACCATCCGGTTCGAGCCGATCCCCTCGATCCGCGCCCCCATCTGCATCAGCATCCGAGCCAGGTCCTGAACGTGCGGCTCCGAGGCGGCGTTGTGGATCACCGTGGCCCCCGGGGCGAGCGCCGCGGCCATGATGGCGTTCTCCGTGGCCATCACCGATGGCTCGTCCATGAAGAAGTCGCACGCCCGCAGACCGCGGGGCGCCTCGAGCTTGTACCCGCGATCCACCGTGACCTCGGCGCCGAGGGCCCGGAAAGCGTCAAGGTGGGGGTCCAGCCTGCGACGCCCGATTACGTCTCCGCCCGGCGGCGGCATCTCGGCGATGCCGCAGCGGGCGAGCAACGGCCCGGCGAGCAGGAACGACGCCCGGATGCGCTCCGACCACTCCGCGTCGACCTCGGCGTCGTTGACCTCGTCGGCGAGCAGGGAGACGACGTTGTCCTCGAGCCAGCGCGTTTTTACCCCGAGTCGCAGGAGCAGCTCGATCATCGCCTCCACGTCGCGGATGCGCGGGATGTTGCGCAGGACGATCTCCTCCTGGGTGAGGAGCGAGGCTGCGAGCAGGGGCAGCGCGGCGTTCTTGTTGCCCGCCGGCAGGACCGTGCCCGACAGCGGGTAACCGCCCTCGATGATGAACTTCTCCATGCGGGGGACCGCCCTGGTCGGGAGTTCGAGCGGCCGCGCAAGGGTACCGAAGGGCATCCCTCCCTCGTTCGGGCCGGCCGGTGGATACCCTGCCCTGCGTGCGCCCCACGCGTGACGAGGCCTGGCAGCTCGTGGAGGAATGGGTTGAGAGCGACTCGCTGCGCAAGCACCTGCTCGGAGTGGAGGTCGCCATGCGTGCCTACGCCCGCAGGTGGGGCGAGGACGAGGAGCTGTACGCGGCCACCGGCCTCCTCCACGACCTGGACTACGAGCGCTACCCGGACCTTGAGACAGGCCATCCACGCAAGGCGCTGGAGCTGTTCCGCGAGCGCGGCTACCCCCAGGAGCTCATCGACGCGGTCGCCGGGCACGCCACGTTCCTGGGGGTCCCCCGCGAGACGCGAATGGCCAAGACCCTGTACGCCGTCGACGAGCTGTCGGGCTTCGTCGCCGCCTGTGCGCTGGTGCGGCCCACCGGGGTTCAGGGAATGACCCCCAAGTCCGTGAAGAAGAAGCTGAGGCAGCCGAGCTTCGCCGCCGGCGTGAACCGCGAGGAGGTCCGGGACGGCGCGGGGGAGCTGGGGGTGGACTTCGACGAGCACGTCGCGTTCGTGATCGCCGCCATGGAGGAGAACGCCGAGGAGCTAGGGCTGGCGCCAGCGTCCTCCTGACTTGGCCCAGCTGGCCATGTGGTCGACCGAGCAGAAGCCGTCCGGGACCCGGTGCTCTCCTCGGTGGCGGACCAGGACGACGTAGACGTCCGAAAGCGGCTCACCACACTGGGCGCAGGACGTGAGACCCTCCGCCCCCTCGATCTCCCCCGGCTCCCAGTCTGGCCCCTGGATCGCCCACGGCACAACGTGCTCCAGCCGGCAGAAGACCGCCCGGCGCGCGCCGGGCAGCTCGCCAGCGCGGTATCCGTCGTGGGGCTCCACGGTGGCGCCGCACCAGGTGCAGCGGCTGTTCGCGGTTAGATTCATGCCGTGAGCCTGCGGATCATTGTCCTCGAGGGAGACGAGACCGGACAGGAGCTCCTCGACCAGGCCGTCCGGGTGCTCGATCCGGCGGTGACGAGGGTGGAGACCGAGCTGGAGCACTACGACCTCTCGCTCGAGAACCGGCGCCGAACGAACAACGAGGTCGTGACCGCCGCGGCGACCGCGATGCACGAGGCCTGCTTCGGGCTCAAGGCAGCGACGATCACCCCCGAGGGCGCCGACGACGTGGGCAGCCCCAACCGCCTCCTGCGCGAGGCCCTGGACTGCCAGGTCATCATTCGGACCGGCCGCCGGATTCCGGGGGTGACGCCCGTGGCGGGCGTCCACTATCCGATCGCCGTGGTGCGGATGGCGGTGGGCGACGCCTACGGCGCCAAGCAGTGGCGGGAGCAGGAGGACGGCGATGAGGCCGCTTACCGCACCGAGCGCATTTCGCGGAGGGTCTGCCGGGCGGTCGCCGAGTACAGCTTCAGGACCGCCGAGCGGATCCACGGGCGGGTCTACGGCGGGCCGAAGTGGACGGTGAGCCCCGTCTACGAAGGGATGCTCAAGGAAGAGCTCGACTCCGCTTCGGACCGGCACCCCGAAGTCCCCTACAGCCCGGTGCTGATCGATGCGACCTATGCGGGACTCGTGTCGGGCCGGGCCGACGTCCCGCTAGTGATCCCCGCCCTGAACCGTGACGGAGACTGCCTGTCCGACCTCGTGATGCCGCTGTTCGGCTCGATCGCCGGCGCCGAGTCGGTGCTGCTGGCGCTGGATGAGGACTATGAGCCGAGCGCCGTCATGGCGGAGGCCCCGCACGGCACCGCTCCCGCCCTGCGGGGCAAGAACATCGCCAACCCCATGGCGATGATCCTCGCCGCGGCCGCGCTCCTGCACTACGCGGGGGCCCTGGGCCACGAGGGAGCCGATGCCGCCTCGCGGGCGATCTACGAGTCGGCGCTCGAGGCGACCGCGACCGGCGTACGGACTCCCGATCTCGCCGGCCACTCCACAACTAGCGAGTTCACGGACGAGGTCATCGCACGGACGCGTACGAAGATCGAGATCTGGTCCTCGCTGTAGGGGAGCCGGCTCGGTCCTGGAACGCCCCGGACGCACCCCGACAGGGATAGGCCCTTAGGCTGCGTAAAGTGAAGGAGCGACGGCGAAGGCGGCCCTCGCGCGAGTTCAGCCTGATAGCCCGGGGCCGACCCCGTGCGCTCGAGACACCGCTGGAGCGAACGGCCTTCTTCGTGGCCTGGTGGCTTGTCTCCTTCGGGCTCTGGATGTTGCTGGTGTTCAAGACGGAGGGCGCCGAGTTCGTCGCCGGTGCGGTCGCGGCCACCCTCTCGGCTACGGCGGCCGAGGTGGTCCGCTCCAAGGGGTACGCGCCCTTCGCCCCCGATCTGCGCTGGGCGCTCGCCCTGCTTCGCGTGCCAGGCGAGATCGTGGTCGACTCCGCTCGGATCTTCCGGGCGCTCGCCCTGGCCGTGTGGCGGCGGGAGCCGATCGAGGGCTGTTACCGCACCGTCCACTTCGCGGAGGCCGAGGGTGGCGATCCACGCACCCTGGCCCGCGCGGTGGTGGCCAAGTGGCTGGGCTGCGTCTCTCCCAACACGGTGGTCGTCGGCTTCGACGAGCCGCGCGAGACGGCACTGGTGCACCAGCTCGTCAGGACCGAGAGCCCCCCTGACCTGGACCCCGGGTCGTGAACGCCTGGCTGATCGCGGCGACCGTGATGCTGTTCGGCCTCGGGCCGTGCATCTGGATCGTGATGCGCGGGTCTCGGATCAGCGCCCTCGTGGCGCTGGAGCTGGCGTCCACGCTCACGACGCTGACCTTGCTGCTGATCGCGCAAGGCCTGCACCGCGATCCGTTCGCTGACCTGGCCCTGGTCAGCGCCCTGCTCTCCTTCGCGGGCTCCCTCACGTTCGTCCGCTTCCTGGAGCGCTGGGTATGAGCAAGGTGGCGGTCGATGTGCTGCTTGGGCTCGGCGTTGCCTCCGTGCTGCTCAGCGGCCTGGGCCTGCTGGCGTCAAAGGGGCCGCTCGAGCAGCTTCACTTCACGGGGCCGGCCGCCACCGTCGCGCCAGTCGCGATCGCGGCCGCCGTGCTCGTCGAGGAGCCACTCTCGTCGATGGGCGTCAAGGCGGTGCTGACCGCGGTCATCCTGCTTGCGACGAGTCCCATCCTCGTGCACGCCACGGCTCGGGCGATCCGGATCCGGCGGCACGGGCGGTTCGTCATCCTCGAGGAGGAGCACCGCCAGAAGGAGCACCCATAGAGCCGCTGCAGGCCGTGGTGCTCTTTCTGGTCGCGGTCTGCGGGACCTGCGTCGTGCTGGCCCGCGACCCCCTCCGCCAGGCCCTGATGGCCTCGCTCTACGGCCTGGTCCTCGGCCTCCTCTTCTTCGTCTTCCAGGCACCTGACGTGGCTCTTTCGCAGACGGTGGTCGGAGCCGTGGCCCTGCCACTCATGATCCTGCTCGCGCTGGCGCGGGTCCGCTGGGAGGAGGAGCGCCGCAAGTGAACGCGCGCCTGCGGCTCCGCGTCTTCGCCGTCGCCGGAACGGCGCTGTTCGCAGCCCTGGTCTGGGGCTTCGTGGGACTGCCCGACTTCGGGAGCTTCGACGGCGCCTACGGGCAGCTCCTGAACCGGCTGTCCGTCCCGGACCGGGCCTCGACCGACGTGGTCACCACCGTGAACTTCGACTTCCGCGAATTCGACACGCTCGGGGAGGAGTTCATCCTCTTCGCGGCGGTCGTCGGCGTGGCCAGCCTGCTCCGCACGCTACGAGGCGAGCACGTCGCCACCCCCGACGACGACGTCCCCGGCCGGCGGGTGCCGGAGACGAGCCTGGTGGTCGGCGTTACGGGAACGCTGCTGGTGGCCCCGACCGTGCTGATCGGCATCTACGTGGTGCTACACGGCCACCAGACGCCGGGCGGGGGGTTTCAGGGCGGCGTCATCCTGGCCACGGGCCTGCTCCTGACCTACCTGACTGCTGACTACATGACGATGCGCCGGGTCGGCCCCACCGCGCTGATCGAGGCGGCCGAGGGCGCGGGCGCCGCCGGCTTCGTGCTCATCGCCATTGGCGGGCTGCTCTTCGCGGGATCCTTCTTCGAGAACTTCCTCCCGATCGAGACGGCGGGGCAGCTCATCTCCGCCGGCACGATTCCGCTGGGCAACCTGGCCGTCGGACTCGCGGTCACCGGCGGGTTCGCCTTCATGCTGTCCGAGTTCCTCCAGCAGACCTTGATCAAGCGTCGCCGGGAGGTCCGATGAGCGTCCTGCCCTACGTCGTCGCGGCCTGGCTCGTGCTCGTCGGCCTCTACGGCATCGTCACCAGCCGCAACCTGCTCCACCTGGTCGTCTGCCTGGCGGTGATGCAGTCCTCGTCCTACCTCCTGCTGCTGTCGATCGGCTACGTCAAGGACGCGGAGCCGCCGATCTTCGCCGACGTGCCGCCGACCACGCCCGCCGTCGACCCGATCGTCCAGGCGCTGACGCTCACCGACGTGGTCGTCGGCACCACCGTCACGGCGCTGCTCCTGGCGCTCGCTGTGCAGACGCACAAGCGCTACGGGACGCTCGATCCCGAGGAGCTGCGCCCCAAGCGGCCGCAGGCCTGAGGATGGCCGACCTGTCGCCGCTCGCCGTCGCCATCCCGCTGGTGGTGGCCGCCGTGCTCGTCGGCGCGGCCGTGGTGCTGCCCCGCCCGGTCGTGGACGCGGCCTCGCTCGCCGCAGCGATCGGCGTGGCGGTGCTGTGCGCCCTCGTGCTCTCGGACGTGGCCGACGGGCGGGTCGTCTACTGGTTCGGCGGCTGGACGCCCCGCCACGGGGCCGCGGTGGGCGTCTCCTTCGCGATCGACGAGATCGGGGCCGCCCTGGCCCTGTTCGTGGCGCTGACCTTCGTCGGCGCCTTCATGTTCTCGTGGCGCTACTTCGTCGTGGTGGGGCCCTTCTTCCACGCGCTGATGCTGGTCTTCCTAGCGGCCATGGTCGGGTTCAGCTTCACCGGTGACCTGTTCAACCTGTTCGTCTTCTTCGAGCTGCTGAGCGTGTCCGCCTACGCGCTGGTGGCCTACGACATCGAGGAAGAGGGCCCGATCCAGGGGGCCCTCAACTTCGCGGTGACGAACAGCGTGGGCGCCTTCTTCATCCTGTCTGGGATAGCGCTCCTGTACGGGCGTACGGGGGCGCTGAACATGGCGCAGATCGGGCAGACGCTGGCCGGCAGTCACGTCGACGGGCTGGTCGTCATCTCGTTCACCCTCATCACCGTCGGGTTCCTCACCAAGGCGGCCGTGGTGCCCTTCCACTTCTGGCTCGCCGATGCCTATTCCGTGGCGCCCACGCCCGTGTGCATGCTCCTCTCGGCGGCGATGAGCGAGCTCGGCCTGTACGCCCTGGCGCGCGTGTACTGGACCGTGTTCTCGGGCGCTCTCGGCGGAGGCGAGGAGTCCCTCCAGGTCGTTTTCATCAGCGCCGGCGTGCTCACGGCGCTGGTCGGTGCCTTGCTGTGCTTCGGAGCCCGGCACCTGAAGCGCATGCTGGCGTTTGCGACCATCGCCCAGATAGGGCTGTTCCTGACGGGACTGGGTCTGCTCGACTCCGGTGCCATGGCGGGCGCTGCGCTCCTGGTCGCGGCCGACGGCTGCCTGAAGGCTTCCTTGTTCGTCTCCGTGGGAGCCCTTCAGCACCTGTTCCAGAGCGTCGACGAGCTGCGGCTGCGTGGTCGGGCGCGCAGGCTGCGCGTCACAGGACCGCTTGTGGTTCTGTGCGCGCTCGGGGTGGCATCGCTCCCACCGTTCGGACCCTGGCTCGGCAAGGCGCTCATCGAGGAGGCGGCTGGTGACGCCGGATATGGCTGGCTGCCGGTGGTCTTCGTGGTGACCTCGGCGCTGACGAGCGGCGCGTTGCTCCGGGCAGCCGGCCGCGTGTTCGTCGGCTGGGGCCCGCGGACCGACCCGATCGCCGCAGGGGCCGCGGCGGCCCCGGACGAAGTGGACCCCGAGCTCCAGTATCGCCACGACCGGGTGCCGCGCACGATGACCACGCCGGCGGTGGCATTGGCGGTGGCCGGCCTGGCGCTGGGCCTGGTGCCGGGCATGCGCGAGGCGGTGCTCGACGCCGGGGCCGGTTTCGTGGATCGGTCCGCCTACGCGGCGGCGGTGCTGCACGGAGTGACCGGACTCCAGGCAGAGGCCGAGACGATCCAGCCCGGCGTCGGCAGCGTCGCCACCGGCCTGCTCACGGTCGCGCTCGCCCTGGGCCTTGCGGCAGTCGCCCTCTTCCGCGAGCGCGCGCCCGGCGCGGTAGACCGCGCCGAGACCCTCGCCGCCGGCGTGCTTGGAAGGCTGCGCGCCCTGCAGACCAGCCACGCAGGCGACTACGTGACATGGCTGACGCTTGGGACGGCCACGCTCGCGGCGATCTTCGCGCTGACCCTCACCAGTTGACCGGCGCGTGCGGCGACGCGCCACGCCGCCACGGTCTCCGTCCGCTCAACGGCTCCTGCAACGAACCTTGCAGCGAATCGGCGCTTCCGTCCGCGGGCTCTCGTAGCTTCCCGAACGCATGTTCCCACGGGTCAGAGACCGGTTCGGCGCCGCGCTCGACGCGCTCGTCGAGTTCTCGACGCTCGGCGAGTATCGCCTCGGCGCGCTTGCGTCGGTGCCCACGAGCGCCCTGCCGGCCGTCTCTGACCGGGTCGGTCCGAGCTCCGGATGGGAGGCCGCGGCGGCATCGTCCGCCGCGGACGCTGGAGCGGGCCCGGCCCGCCGCATCGTCGCGGGCGGAGCGGCCGCGTTCCACGGTGGCGCCCACGGGCGCGCCCTCCTAGGAGCGCCGGCCGCCACCCCCGCGGCCCGGCGGCCGCTTGCGCACGGGGAGCGTGCGCGGCTCGCGCCGCGGCGCCGGCCCGGGGCGCCGTCGCCTCCGCAGCAGCGCTGCCTGGCTGGGCGCTAGCGCAGCAGCGCTGCCTGGCTCGGCGCTAGCCGAGCAGCCCCCGCCGGCCCAGCTCCGCCCGTAGCCACGCGATCGGCTCCGGGTTCTTCGCCTCGCTCGAGCCGTCGAGCTCGACGAAGCGGAGGAAGAGCGAGAGGTCGGGGACGCGGCGCACGAGCCGGTCGACGGCCCGGCGCTCACGCGCGCTGTGCCGGCGGGTGCGGCGCCAGATCGCGTACGGCCGGTCGTGCTGCTCGATGGCCGCGAGCAGGCGCTCGTCCGTCGTATAGTGCTCGGCCAGCCGCCTGGCCCGGGTGGCATGGTGGTTCTCGCCCACCTTCGGGAGCCAGTCGCGGACGCGGTACTTGAGCGCGTCGTGCAGGATCGCCAGGAAGCGAAGCTCGCCCCGCCGGGGCTCGGTCTCGCCCCACGACTCGATCGTCCTGAGCAGGTCGGCCACGTGGGCACCAACGGTCCCCTCCGGGTGGCTGGAGCGCGGCTCGCCCCAGGCGAGGCCGCGAGCGACCTCCGGATCTGCCGCGAGCTCCCGCTCCAGTTCGTTCTCGGGCTGGAAGGCGGCCCTCACGCCGCCGCGCCTACTCGACCTTCTCGGCGACCCAACCGGCGTCGTGGCGTGCCAGCGTCACGCGCACCTCCTCACCGCCGCCGACGGCAACGAGCTCCGCCCGATCCTGGGCCACGCCCGGACGGTCGTCGACGAGCACCAGGTGCAGCGCATCGTAGCGCCAGCCCGGACGTCTCTCGGAGACGGCCCTCCGGGCCGTCTCCTCCAATACCCCCCGATCCCAGCCCTTGTCCTGGGCTCGGGCCTCCTCCAGAGCCCTGTCGGCGGCGGCGACGTGCTCGACGTAGGCGTCGCCCAGGGAGCGGTCCCGCCGCCTGATGGCGATCAACCCGCCCACGAGCACGATCAGGATCAGGACCCCGAGGACGATGAGCAGTATCACGAGCGCCGACATGAGAGCGCGGAGTGTAGGCCGCTCCAAATCAAAAGGGCGCCCCCGGGACGCCCTCTTCTCAGGGTGACCTCTTCGAGGCGCCCTGAGATAAACCGGCGGCGACCTACTCTCCCAGGGCCGCGAGGCCCAAGTACCATCGGCGCTGAGGGGCTTAACTGCTCTGTTCGGAATGGGAAGAGGTGTGGCCCCCTCGCTATCGCCACCGAGAGCTTGCGAGACCGGGCCCCTCGCCGGACCTTGAAAACCGCACAGTTGGCCAGACATGCCGAAGCGCGCCCGAACAAGGAATCAAAATCCGTCAAGCCCTCGAAGCATTAGTACCGGTCTGCTGAGCGCATTGCTGCGCTTGCACAGCCGGCCTATCACCTGGTGATCTCCCAGGGCTCTTACTCCCTCGAGGGGATGGGAGAGCTCATCTCGAGGTGGGCTTCCCGCTTAGATGCCTTCAGCGGTTATCCCGTCCGGACGTAGCTAGCCAGCAGTGCCCTTGGCAGGACAACTGGTACACCAGAGGTCCGTTCGTCCCGGTCCTCTCGTACTAGGGACGACTCCTCTCAACTCTCCAACGCCCGCGGCAGATAGGGACCGAACTGTCTCACGACGTTCTGAACCCAGCTCGCGTACCGCTTTAATGGGCGAACAGCCCAACCCTTGGGACCGACTTCAGCCCCAGGATGCGACGAGCCGACATCGAGGTGCCAAACCGGGCCGTC
>DATFQM010000057.1:0-30026 GCA_035264265.1 Thermoleophilaceae bacterium | reverse complement strand
GGTCAGGCCACAGGCGAGGAAGAGGTAGAAGACCGCCTTGTTGATGCTCAGGTCGAGGCCGCCGATCTTGAGCTCGATCCAGGGGGTGAGCCTGAACTCCTCGACCGGCTCGAACTCCTCGTTCTTTCCGGCGTTGCCCGTGATCGCGCCAACCACGACGAGCAGAAGGATGTAGAGACCCACTCCCACCAAGATCTTCGCGCGCCTGCTCATCGCCTCGACCCGGGTGCGAGCGGACCGCTGGTCATGGCCGCGGTGAGATGGACGGTCACGAGAATCACCGAGAGCAGCGCCGCCGCGAGGCCGGCCTCACGATCCGCTTTCCCCAGCGCGAAGATCGTAAGCGCGAGGATCCAGACGCGCGCGAACATGCCGAGCCCGAACACGGCGGTGGAGCGCCTCGGATCGCCCGCCGCGCGGGCCCGCCGCTCGAGCAGCGACTGCACGCCCCGCTGGACGACCCAGGCCGCCGCCACGCCGGCCCAGCCGAACAGCGGCACGCCCGCGGCCAGGAATAGGGGCAGGGCAAGGGCGAGGACCACGAGGTCCAGCCACCGGAGGGCCCGCATCTCAGATGTCCCTATAGCGTGAGTAAACAAGCGCCAATCCTCCGATGATCCCGGCGAGCAGGCCGGCGATCCCGAGCGGGACGGCCAAGCCGATCAGCGCGCCTGCACCCAGTCCGGCTGCGCCACATAGGAGCATCGTCGCCACGAGCGTGAGGCCGGCCCCGGCAGGCGGAGGGCGGGACGGGTCCGTGATGCTTCTTGTGCTCGTTCTGCATGCGGGATGCAGCGACCGGAGGCGCAATCAGGCGGCACCTGCATGGTCCCCCCGTCGCGGAGGAACCTTATCCGAGCAGCGGACCTGCACGCTACTTGGTGGCGGTTGCGCGACTGCCCGTGGCTGTCGCGCGGCCTGTCGTGGCTGTCGCGCGAGTCGCCGCTGGCGGCTGCGGGAGCGGTCGAGGACGCCCAGGTGTCCGGAGCAGCATCGCGGGCGGGGGCTACTCGCCATCGCTTCTCGGCAGAATTCGGACCGTGTGGTTACAGCGCGAGGTGCGGCTGGACGCGCGGCCGCGGGGCTTCCATCTGGTGACCGATGAGGTGGTGGAAGGGGTGCCCGAGCTACGCGAGCTTCGGGTCGGGCTGGCGAGCGTGTTCATGCGGCACACGTCGGCCTCCCTGACTCTGAACGAGAACGCCAGCCCCGACGTGCGGCGTGACTTCGCCACCTGGTTCGACCGCGCGGTGCCCCATGGCGCCGACTTCTGGACCCACACCCTGGAGGGCCCTGACGACATGCCGGCCCACCTGAAGGCCTCCCTCACCGACAGCTCCCTGACGATCCCGGTACGCGACGGCCGGCTGGCTCTCGGCACCTGGCAGGGCATCTACCTCTGCGAGCACCGCGACTCCGGCGGGCCGCGACGCCTGCTCGTCACCGCCTTCGGAGAGCCGTCCTCGTGATGTGCGAACGTGTGTTCGACCGATGCGCTGGAGCAACCTGAGCGTCGCAAACGAGGAGAGCCGCCAGCTCCCGGGCTACTCCGAGCCCGCCGCCGTCCGCCGCTTCGACGCACCGGAGGCGATGGACGTCCGCTTCTACGAGGTGCACGCCAAGTCGGTGGTCAACCGAGTGCCCAAGGCGTCGCGGATGCCGTTTCGGTGGACGATCAATCCTTATCGGGGCTGTTCCCATGCGTGCCGCTATTGCTTCGCCCGCCCCACCCACGAGTACCTCGACTTCAATGCCGGACGCGACTTCGAGCGAGAGATCGTCGTCAAGGTCAACGCGCCGGAGGTTGCTCGAGCCGAGCTGTCGCGACCATCGTGGAAGCACGAGCACGTCGCGCTTGGGACGAACACCGATCCGTATCAGTGGGTCGAGGGTCGCTACAAGCTGATGCCCGGCATCTGGGAGGCGATGCGGGATACGCGCACGCCCTGCTCGGTGCTCACGAAGTCGCCCCTGCTGCTGCGCGACGTCGACCTGATGAAGCAGATCCCCGGGTTCACGGCGAACCTCTCGGTGCCCACCATCGACGAGAAGGTATGGCGGGCGACGGAGCCGCACACGCCCAGTCCTTGCGCGCGCATCGAGGCCGTCGCGGAACTGAATCGGGCGGGCATTCCCACCGGCGTGCTGATCGCCCCGCTGATTCCCGGCATCAACGACCAGCCCGAGCAGGTCGAGCGCATCCTCGAGCTGTGCGCCGAGGCCGGCGCCGCGAGCGTCGGTGGGATCGCCCTGCACCTGCGGGGCTCCGTCAAGCAGCTCTGGTTCGAGTGGCTCGAGGAGCACCGGCCGGACCTGATCCCCAGGTACCGCAAGCTCTACGCGCGCAGCGCCTATGCGCCGCAGGCCGAACGAGACAGGCTGGCCGCGATGGTTCAGACTGGGGGCAGGCTCAGCCCGCCCGCGCGTCCGGACCCGGCGGCGCCGGCGCCCGCGGAGCCCCCGGAGGCCGAGCAGACCTCCCTTTTCCGACCTGGGTTCTCTCAGGCCCGATATACGGGCCTCAGAGAGCCCAGGTCTAGGCGGGCGCCGTGACCGCAGCGCGTGGGGCCGGCAGGCGGTGCTTCGCGTGGGTGCGATTGATCCACTGCGCCGCTGGGTGCTCGGAGAGCTCCGAGCGTACGCGCACGAGGCCCGGCGGCGGCTCGCCCCGGGCGCGCCAGGGGAACTCCGGCGGCATGAGCAGCGGTCCCGCCAGCGCCGCTGCGGCGAGATCGGCCACGCTGAAGCGCTCGCCCACCAGGTAGTCGCCTCCGGCGCGCTCGGCCTCGATGCGGTCGAAGCCGGCGAGGATCAGCTCCCGCGCACGGCTTGCGGACTCCTCGCTGATGCCGTAGTAGGACCACAGGGCGGAGCGGATGAGGGGCGCCAACGGCACCGCAACAGAACCCATCATCTCGTGCACGGTGCCCGCCGCCGCCTCGTCGTCCGATAGGAGGTGCCAGAAGGCCAGCCGGCGCACCTCGTGCCCGTAGTTCTCGTCGAAGAACTCCTCGAGCTCCAGGGCATGGCGCTGCTCCTCGGCATCCGAGGGGTACAGCGGCGGCTCGGGATAGCGGCGCTCGAGCTCCGCGATGATCGCCGTCGAGTCGCCGATCGAGTGCCCGTCGATCGTGAGGACCGGAAAGGTCCTGTGGGCGCCGCGGGACAGCACCAGCGCCAGCGGGGCGTGCCCTCCATTGGGCGGCGCGCGGCGGACGTGCGGCACCCGCTTCCAGTCCAGCGCCCAGCGGGCCTTCTCGTTGAAGTTCGAGAACGTGATGTGCCAGAGGACGACCTCGGCCATCGATCGTGGATGCTAATGCGCTTCATGCGGGTCTGGGTCGACCTCACGAACACCGCTCACGTGGTGGTGCTGCGACCTCTGATCGAGCTCCTCGAGCGCGAGGGCCACGAGGTGGAGATCACGGCCCGACCGCTGTCGCACACGCTCGAGCTGCTCGACGACTGGGGGCATCCCTACGAGGTCATCGGCCACTACGGGGGGGCTACGCGCCTGGGCAAGGTGCGCGCCGCCGCGAACAGGCTGCCGGCGCTGATCCGCTTCGGGCGCAAGGCGGGCTTCGACTACGGCCTCGGCCACGCGTCGATCGACCTGCCCCCCGCCTGCTCCGCGCTACGAATCCCGAACACGACGATGTTCGACTACGAGTGGGCCACGATCCAGCACCACATCATCTGCAGGCTGGCGACGCGGGTGCTCGTGCCGGATGCCATCCCCGCCGAGCGGCTCGGGCGCTACGGCGCCAAGCCCCCCAAGCTGGTGCGCTTCCCGGGCCTCAAGGAGGAGTACTACCTCGCGGACTTCGAGCCGGACCCCGGGGTGCTCGAGCAGCTCGGCCTCGACCGGGAGCGACCCGTCTGCGTGATCCGCACCGCGCCGTCCTACGCGCTGTATCTCGGCGGCTCCGAGAACGCGCTGCTGCCGCCTCTGATCCGCCGAGTGGCCGACGGCGAGACGCAGGTGGTCGTGCTGGCGCGCAACGAGGAGCAGCGCGCGGCGGTCCGCGATCTGAATGCGCCAAACGTGGTCGTGCCTGAGCGTGCCGTCGACGGCCGCAGCCTCGTGGCGTTCGCCGACGTGCTCGTCTCCGCGGGCGGCACGATGAACCGGGAAGCCGCCGTGCTCGGCACGCCGGTCTGGTCGATCTTCGAGGGCAGGCTAGGCGCCGTGGACGAGATGCTGGTCGGGCAGGGGCGGCTGCGGATTCTGCGCGACCCCGACGACGTGACGGTTGAGCGCAAGCCTGCCGAGGAGTACGAGCAGCGGACGCGACGGGACCTTGCGGACCTCCTGCGACTGGCCGTCCCGCAGGCTTGAATCGCGGGGCGATGCCCTTGTGGCCCGAACGGCGCCGGGCCGTGGAATCGGTTAAACGCCCCATAGACAGCGGGCGGCCGCACCCTGAGCCTCGCGTTATCGGAAGACCATGGAGGTATCCATGCGTCCGACGACTTGTGCCGTCGCGGCCGCGGAGCAGCGGGTGTGACGACCGGAAGGGAGTAGACGTGGCTCTGAAGATTGGCGATACGGCCCCTGATTTCGAGGCCGAGAGGACGGAAGGCCCGATCAGCTCCACGACTGGATCGGCGATTCGTGGGCAGTGCTGTTCTCGCACCCGAAGGACTTCACCCCCGTCTGCACCACCGAGCTCGGCTACATGTCAAAGATCAAGCCCGAGTTCGACCGCAGGAACGTGAAGATCGTCGGTCTGTCCGTCGACTCGACCGGCGACCACGGGGAGTGGGCGAACGACATCGAGGAGACGCAGGGGCAGGCGCCGAACTATCCGCTGATCGGCGACCCCGACTTCAAGGTCTCGAAGCTGTACGGGATGCTTCCCGCCGACACCTTTGTGCTCCGCCGCCAGCTGCAGCGAGTCGACCACTCGCAGTACCTCGTCGAAGTTGCGGCCGGTCGTCATCGGGTAGACGAGGACGAGCTTCACCTTCTTGTCGGGCCCGAGGTGTCGACTCCGGTGAACTGGCAGCAGGGCGAGGACGTGATCATCGCCGGCTCGGTCTCCGACGAGGAGGTGAAGGAGACCTTCGGGGACTGGGAGGCGCCGAAGCTCTACATCCGCGTGGTGCCGCAGCCGCGCTGACAGGACGCGCCCGACGCGCAACTCGAGCGCGGGCAGCGAGGCCGTGCTTGAGCGCGTCCTTAGCGCAGCCCCGCCGTGACGGCCCGCTCCACGGTGTCCTGGCGCTCCTCCTCCGTCTCGGGCGGGCCTACCCCGTCGACGTCCCTCAAGAAGCGGCCGAGGCCCATCGCCTTAAGGTGGCGGGCCTTCAGGATCTCGAGCGTGTAGACCATCCATGCCGAGGCCACCAGGACAACCACCCCCACCCCGGCCGCGATCAGCCCGTGGCCGGTGTCCCACACTCCCGCCGGCCGGGGCGGGACGAAGCGCAGCAGGATGGCGTACCCCACCAGCAACACCGCCCAGAGATGCAGGTAGGCCGCGGTGCGCCGCTGCGAGAACCCGATCCGCATGAAGCGGTGGTAGAAGTGGTTGTGGTCCGCCGCCCACGGGCGGCGGCCGTACTTGAGCCGCTTGAGCACCACGAAGGACGTGTCGAGAATGGGCACCGCCAGGACCAGTAGAGGTCCGGCCAGGGCGATCGTCGCCGCCGTCTTGAGCACGCCCTCGACCGCCATCGACCCCAGCAGGAACCCGAGCGCGAGCGCCCCCGAGTCGCCCATGAAGATCTTGGCCGGGTGGTAATTGTGGCGGAGGAAGCCGAGCGTGGCCCCGCACACGATCGCGGCCAGGGCGGCCGCCGACGAGCGCGCGAAGGAGGCCGACAGCAGCGCGAAGGCGGCCGCGGCGATCGCGACGATCCCCGCTGCGAGCGAGTCCATGCCGTCGATCAGGTTGATCAGGTTCGCCAGGAGCGCGATCCAAAGCACGGTCAACGGATAGGCGATCCAGCCGATGTCGTGGTTGCCGATGAACGGCAGGCTGAAGTGGTCGATCTTGAGGTCCCAACCGACCACCGGGATCAGTGCGATGGCACATACCGCCGCCAGCTTCACGATCGGCTTGATGCCGCGGATGTCGTCCACAAGCCCAAGGACCGCCACCGCAGCGGTGCCGAGGAGGATCCCCGGATAGGGCCCGTCGAGATCGACGGCCACGAGCGCCGGGATGAGTATCCCGAGCACGATGGCGACACCGCCGATCCTGGGGACGGGACTGGTGTGTACGCGGGGTCTGTCCCCGCCGAGGTCCACCCCGCCGATACGGGGCGCGAGCCTCGCCGTGATCGGCGTGAGCACCAATACGATGGCCGCCGACGCGAGAAACCCCCACACCACCGAACCGTCCTCCACGAGCGCGCGCAGGGAGTCCGTGAAGGACATGGCGTGGTTATAGCGTAGCCAGAGGCGGCATCATGGAGGCTCCGATACCGACTGCTAGCATCGCGCCGCTGTGAGCGGAGCGGTCTCATCTGCCGCGGCCAGCGCCTTCCAAGAGCGCGTTGCCGCCCGCCAGGCCAAGCTCGGAATCGTCGGTCTGGGGTATGCGGGCCTGCCGCTCGCGACGCTGTTCGCCGAGGTCGGATTCGACGTCACCGGCATCGATCTCGACGAGTCGCGCGTGCGCGCCGTCGGCGCCGGCCGCTCCTACCTGGTCGACGTCCCGGCCGAGCGCTACGAGGGCGTGGACGGGCGTCTCCGCGCGACCACGGACTACGCCCAGGTCGCGGAGCTCGACGCGCTCACCATCTGCGTCCCGACCCCACTCTCCAAGACCCGCACGCCGGACATCTCCTACATCGTCTCCACGGCCGAGGCCCTTGTCGGCCACCTGCGCGAGGGCCAGCTGATCGTCCTCCAGTCGACGACCTACCCCGGCACCACCGAGGAGATCGTGCTCCCCATCCTGGAGCGGTCGGGCGGCAGGGTCGGCCAGGACTTCTTCCTCGGGTACGCGCCCGAGCGGGTCGACCCCGGCAACAAGGACTGGAGCATCCGCAACACGCCGAAGCTGGTGGCCGGGGTGACGGACGAATGCTTGCAGCGCACCGAATCGCTCTACCGGCAGATCGTGGAGAACGTCGTCCCGGTCTCGAGCCCGATGGTGGCAGAGACCGCAAAGCTCCACGAGAACACCTTCCGGGCGGTCAACATTGCGCTGGCCAACGAGCTCGCGCTGATGTGCGACCGGCTGGGAATCTCGGTCTGGGAGGTGATCGACGCCGCCAAGACCAAGCCGTTCGCCTTCCTCGCCCATTACCCGGGTCCCGGCCTCGGTGGCGACTGCATCCCGGTGGTCCCCCACTTCCTCGCCTGGCGGCTGCGCGAGTACGGCTACTCCGCGCAGCTCATCGATGCGGCCCACGAGGTCAACGCCCACATGCCCGTCTACGTGGTGCAGAAGATCTCCGAGGCGCTCAACGACGCAGGCAAGCCGATCAAGGGATCGCGCCTGCTCCTGCTCGGAATGGCCTACAAGCCCGAGGTTCACGACACTCGCGAGTCCCCGAGCCTCGAGGTCATGCGGCAGCTGCTCGAGCGCGGCGGCGAGGTCCGGTACTGCGACCCCTGGGTGCCGGAGGTCGAGCTCGAGGGCGTCCGCCACGAGAGCGCGCCGTGGGGTCCGGAGGCGGCCTCCTGGGCGGACTGCGTGGTGCTGTTGACCCCGCATCGTGAGTTCGCCGACCCGACCGCTTGGGAGCAGGCCAAGCTGGTCCTCGACACGCGCAACGCCGCCCCGCCGGGTCCCAGGGTCCAGTCGATTTAGGGCCCATCCCACTTGGACGCACATCCGGATGCGCCCCAGTACCGTCGCGTGAGGGCGGATCGGCCGCCCTCAAACGGACGGTCCCGATTCGCGGTCGCCTGCCCGGCCACAAACCGGAACTGGATCGCCGCGCGCGGCATCATCGATAGCTCCGCCGTCGGCTCGCGGCGCCCGCCGCCCAGCCCGGTACCGACAACGCCCGGACGCACCCGGGCCGGGATAGGCCCTTAGTGGCCCGTCTTCTCGTGCTGGGGGCGGGCTACGTGGGCGCGGCGCTCGGGGCCGTTTCGCTCGACGAGGGCCACGAGGTGGTCCTGGCGGACAACTGGTATGCCACCGAGCGCACTCAGCTCGACGAGCTCGAGGCCCGCGGGGCCCGCGTCGAGTCCGCCGACATACGCTCCGCCGACGATCTCGACCGCCTGCTCGCCGATCGGCCGTCGCGCGTGTACCTCCTGGCCGCCCAGGCGAGCCGGCCGCTCGCCGAACTCGAGCCCGACTACACCGAGGAGACCAACCTCGCGGGCGCGAGGAGAGTCGCCGAGGCGGTCGCCAGGGCAGGCGGGCCGCCGCTTGCCTTCGCCAGCTCGTTGCACGTGTACGGCCCAAACCTCGAGGGTGAGGTCGACGAGGCCCGGCCATACGGTCCGCAGGACGACCTATCTCACCTCTCGAAGGTCTACGCCGAGCTCTGCCTCGAGATGTACGCCCGCCGCCACGGCTTCGACCTCGCGCTGGTCCGGCTGGGGATCGTCTACGGGCCCAGCCCCGTGGAGCACGAGCGGCCGGAGTCGCAGACCGTTGTCGACAAGTTCCGGCGACTCGCGGCGGCCGGAGAGCCGCTGCCGCTGGATGACGGCGGCCAGGCGACGATCGGGGTCGCGCACGTGGACGACGTCGCGCGCATACTGCTCGCCTCCCCCGACAGCCCCGGCGTCTCGCGCGCCAATGTCGCCGCCGAGACCGTGACAGTCGCGGACATCGCCGCGCTGGCACGCGGGGAGGCGCCCGAGGGCGGCGCGGCCTGGAGCGTCGTCTCGCCATTCGAGTACCGGTACCCGCTGGCGGAGTACATGGCGTGAAGCTGCTCGTCACCGGCGCCTCCGGCTTCCTCGGCTCGCGCCACACCACGGTGCTGCGCGAACGCGGGCACGACGTCGTCGCCGTCACGCGGCCGGGCGGGCGGGCGCGCGGGGGGTCGGAGGGGCTCGGCGCCATCGAGCTGGACGCCGGGGACCCGGCGGCCCGTGAGCTCATCCCCGGCTGCGACGCCGTGCTTCACTTCGCCGGCGTGCCCGACCCGGCCGCCGCTCGCGCCGACCCGGCGTCGGCGGTGCGGGAGAACGTGGGCACCACGCTCAATCTGCTGGAGGGCTGCAAGGAGCACGGCGCCGCGCTGATCTACCCCTCCACCGTGCGGGCGGCACAGAACCCGCCCCCGGACCCCTACGCTGTCTCCAAGCGGTTGGGGGAACAGGCGTGCCGGCTCCATCCCACCCCCGCCGTCGCCGCTCGCATGACGTCGGTGTTCGGTCCCGGGCAGGTCACCGCGGAGGGCGCCACGGGAGCGATTGCGGCATTCGCCGCGCGCGCCCTCGCGAGCGAGCCGATCGTGATCCCCGGAAACCCATCCCGCACCCGCGACTTCGTGTTCGTCGACGATGTTGCGGTGGCCCTCGAGACGCTCGTCGCGGAACGTCGCTTCGACCAGACGGTGGTGCTCGGCAGCGGCGTGGCCACGCCGCTGATCGATGCGGCCCGGCTGGTGCTCGGTGCCGCCGGGTCCGGCTCGCCGATCGTGACGCCGGGAGGGGAACTGGCCCCGGGCGAGAACGAAAGCTACGAGACCGGCACACGGCTACTGTTTCCAACGCGACCGCTGGCCGAGGCGGTTCAGCTCTATGTCGATTGGCTCCGAAGCCATCCCGCTGCTCAAAGCAGCGCCCGAGACTGAGCAGATCGCCGACCGCCTGGAGGGCGGGCCCTGGCGGGGGATCGAGCTCTGCCTGGCGGCGGGCCACGTGGCGAGCGACGAGGCGGCCGCAGCCGCGGTCGAGCGGGCGCGCGCGGCCCTCGACGGCATAGGCATGAGCGTGACCGCCGAGGCCCCGGTGGCCTGGCCCAGCGGGGCCTTCGTGCGCGTGGACCGGCTCGACGACGAGGCCCGCAGCGGAATCGAGCGGAGCGCGGGCTTCGCGGCGGGGGTCGGCTCGCCCGTCCTCACGGTCCACCTGTTCGCCCCCCAGTCGCCGGAGGAGTTCCGGGACACCTGGAGCGCCGGTCTCGACGAGGAAGAGGTCGAACGCTTCCTGGCCTTCTACGCCGAGGCCTGCCGCTCGCGTGGGGTCGTGCCGCTGATCGAGAACGTTCCCCCGGTCCTGCGCATGCGCACGGGCGGCATGTACCTGTCCCGGATCGGGGGCCACTGGCGTGATCTCTTGTCCTGGCGCGAGCGGCTGCCGGAGCTCGGGTTCACGCTGGACACGTCGCACGCGGCTCTGTTCCGGTCATTCGTGGCCGCCTACCCGACGCTCTTCCGCCTGTTCTCGGACGAGGAGCTCGAGCTCGCCCGCTACGTCGAGGAGCTCGGGCCGCATGCCGAGGTGGCCCATGTCTCGGACGCGCTGGGAGTGCTGGGCGAGGGTCTCCCCTATGGGGTGGGCGAGCTCGAGCTCGACCCGGTCGTGCGGCGCCTGGCCGCGATGGTCCCCTACGTCGTTGCGGAGATCAACGAGCCCGACCCGGCCAGCTCGGGCGACATGAAGAAGGGCTACCGGGCCGTGCAGCGCGCGCTGGCCGAGCCCCGACGCGGGCCGTTGCCCAGGGCGCCGCGGCGGCTGCGGCCCGAAGGCTTCGAGTGGCAGGCGGTGCTGGAGCGCCCCGACCCCGTCCCCGCGGTGCTCGCGCTCCAGGAGCTGATCGGGGGTCGGCGGGTTCTGATGACGGGCGGAGGCGGCTCGATCGCGCGCACGCTCGCCACCCTGCTGTGGGGTTTCCGCCCGGAGCGGATAACGCTGCTCGACAGCCACGAGGCCTCGCTGACCGCCGATCGCCGCGCGCGGGATCCGTCGGAGCGGCTCGAGCACGTCCTTTGCGATATCCGGGACCGCGGAAGGCTCGAGGCGGAGCTCGGCCGGGCTCGCCCCCACCTCGTCTTCCACTTCGCCGCCTACAAGCACGTGGACTGGGCCGAGGTCTACCCGGACGAGTTCCTCGACACGAACCTCCAGGGAAGCTGGAACGTCCTGCGCGCCTCTGAGAGCGCTTCGGTGGAGACGGTGATCGTGGCGTCCACGGACAAGGCGGCGTTGGCTGCCAGCTTCTACGGGCGCACCAAGCGCTTCATGGAGCAGCTGACCGCCTTCTCGGCCAAGTCTGCCGGCGCCAGGCGGATGGCGGTGCGCTTCGTGAACGTGCTGGGCAGCGCCGGCAGCGCGTCTGAGCTGTTCCTGCGCCAGATCCAGGGCGGAGTGCCGCTGACCATCACGGACACGGGGATGCTGCGCTACTGGATCACGATGGCCCACGCCGCCTCGATGGCCGCTCACGGTGCGTTGTTGGCCGCCGACGGCGTGGCGCTGGCCGGGCCGTCGGACCCACCCCAGCTGACCGTGGGCGAGCTGGCAAGGCGGATCTGGCGCGAGGCGCGCCGCGAGGGAGAGCCGAACGTCGAGCTCACCGGCATCCGGCGCGGGGAGACGCTCAGCGAGGTCATCGTCTCGCCCGACGAGGAGATCGGCCGGGAAGAGCGCTTCCCGGGGATCGCCCCGATCGCGGCCGAGATCCCCACCGCGGCCCCCGCCTGGATCGCGGAGCGCCTCCCCTCCGGGGGCGGCCGCGAGGAAAGCCGCGTTCTGTGGCGCGAAGCGATGGAGCGACCGGGACTGCTGTCACCCACCGAGCCGAGGGCTCGCCGCGAGGCCTAGGTAGTCGGCCGGCTCGCACCTGGGCTCGAGGCCCAGCCGGGCAGCGGGCCTAGCCCTCCGGGACCACCAGGAACGCGACGACGGCGTACTGCACCGCCGCCGCGGCGATCACCAGGGCGTGGAAGACCTCGTGGTAGCCGAACACCGCGGGCGCCGGATCGGGGCGCTTGATCGCGTACACCAGCGCGCCCACCGTGTAGAGGAGCCCACCAACGGCGATCATCGCGGCGCCGGCGATCCCGAGCCGGTCGATCAGGTTGGGGAAGGCGGCGATCGCCACCCAGCCCAGGACCACGTAGATCACCGCCACGAGCGGCTTCGGAGCGTCGATCCAGACCAGCTTCAGCACGATCCCTCCCACCGCCCCGCCCCAGACGAGGCTCAGGATCACCGTGGCGAGCGTGCCGTCGAGCACCAGCAGTGCGAACGGCGTATAGGTGCCCGCGATCAGCAGGAAGATCATCGAGTGGTCGAGCCGGCGCATCCAGCGCCGGGCCGCCTGCGAGGCCCAGGTGATCCGGTGGTAGAGCGCACTCGTCCCGAACAGCGCCGCGACGCTGAGCGCGTACACGGCGGCGGCGAAGGTCGCGCGTCCGGCGGGCGCCGTGATCACCAGCGCGGCGCCCGTCACGAGCGATACGAAGAACGCCCACTGGTGCGAGACGCCGCGCAGGCGCGGCTTGATCAGGCGTGCGGCCTCGGTCACGCCGGGGAGGGTAACTCGCGGAGCTGGTGGGCCGGCGTGAAAAAGCCGCGATAGCCGAGGGACACCGCTATCAGCGCGGCGAGCGCCACGCTTCCGAGCAGGGTCCAGAGAAGGATCAGCTGGAGGCGCACCGCGTCGAAGGGCTCCGCCCCCGCGATGAGCATCCCGACCATAGTGCCCGGGAAGAACACCACCCCGGTGGTCTTGGTGGAGTCGACCAGCGGGATCATGCCGGAACGCAGGCTCCGGGTGACGAGCCCCGTCGCGGCCTGCCGCGCCGTGGCGCCCAGGGCCAGGGTGGCCTCGATCCTGCCGGCGTCCGCGCGCACCTCGTCGGCGAGGCGGTTGAGCGCCACCGCCGCAGCGGTCATCGAGTTGCCGATCACCATCCCGCCCACCGGCACGAGGAAGCGAGGCTTGGCCTCGAACACGCCGAGCAGGAGCACCAGGCCGAGCGTGACAACCGCCGCGCTGGCGAGCGCCAGCGCGATGGGCACGAGCCCCCCAGGGACGGCACGCGCCCGCCGCCGGGCGGTGAACGTCCCGAAGGCGACCATCACCGCCAAGAGCGCGGCCACGAGCCAGAGGCTGTCCGAGTCGAAGATCGCCTGAATCACGTAGCCGACCGCGGTGAGCTGCAGGAACGAGCGGAGTACCGCGACCCCCAGATCGCCTTCGAGCTCCACGCGGCGCCACAGCGATACCGCGGCAGCCAGGCCCACCAACACCAGGCTCGCCGCGACCTCTCCCAGCGAGATGTCCGGAGCGGGGCTCAAGCGATCCGGCCCTCCCGGATCCGGACGACCTTGGAGGCCAGGCGCTCCGCCTGCGCGCGGTCGTGGGTGACGATCACCATCGAGAGGCCGGCGCGCCCCTCGAGCTCCAGCAGCGTCCGCTCCACCCCCTCGCGCGCCTGCTCGTCCAGCGCCGAGGTGGGCTCGTCGAGCAGCAGCACCTCGGGATCGAGGGCGAGCGCGCGAGCGAGCATCACCCGCTGCTGCTCGCCCACCGACAGCCGTGAGGCCTCGCGATCGGCGTAGTCCGGGCCGAGACCGGCGAGCCCGAGCGGCCGCTCGGGATCGACGTCGCGGTCGCACAGCCTCGGGCCGTAGCGGACGTTGTTCTCCACGGTGCCGTGAAGCGGCGCCGGCAGCTGCGGAACGAGGCAGGCGCGCCGGCGGAGCTCTAGCGGGTCGAGCGAGCGCACGTCCTCGCCTCGGAACCGCACGGTGCCCCCGTCCGGGTCGGCCAGCCGGTTGAGCAGCCGCAGCAGCGTCGACTTGCCTGAGCCGGACGGGCCGAGCAGAGCCGTCGCGCCCTCGCCGAGCCGCAGGTCGAGTCCCCGCAGCACGGGCCGCCCGTCCCGGGCCGCCTCGACCCCCTCGAGCTCGAAGAGGGCGGCTCCGGTCAGACCGCCGCGGGCGCCATCAGGTGCGGATAGAGCGGATAGCGCTCCGCCAGCGCCCGGGTGCGCTCGGACAGCTCCGCCTTCGCCTGGTCTGAGAAGTCGCCCGTGAGCGCCTCGCCGATTACCTTGCCGATCTCGCGAAAGTCCTCGACCTGCAGCCCGCGCGTGGCCAGCGCCGAGGTGCCGATCCGCAGCCCCGAAGACACGGCCGGCGGGCGCGGGTCGAAGGGCACCGCGTTGCGGTTGACGGTGATGCCGATCTCCGTCAGCCGATCCTCGGCCTGCTTGCCGTCGAGGTCCGAGTCGCGCAGGTCCGCCAGCACCAGGTGCACGTCGGTCCCGCCCGTCAGCACGTTCACGCCCGCCGCGAGCATCTCCTCAGCCAGCGCCGCGGCCCCCTCGCGGGTGCGCCGCTGGCGCTCCCGGAAAAGCTCCGTCCGGGCGATCTTGAGAGCCACGGCCTTGCCGGCGATGACGTGCATCAGCGGCCCCCCCTGATGCCCCGGGAAGACCCGCGAGTTGACCTTCTTCGCATACTCCTCCTTGCAGAGGATCATCCCGCCGCGCGCCCCCGCGAGCGTCTTGTGGGTCGTGGTCGTGACGACGTCGGCGTAGGGCACCGGGCTGGGGTGCTCCTCGGCCGCCACCAGGCCGGCGAAGTGCGCCATGTCTGCGACGAGCACTGCGCCGACCGAGTCGGCGATCTCGCGGAAGCGCTTGAAGTCGAGCTGCCGGGGATAGGCGGACCAGCCGGCGAGGATGACCTTGGGCCGGGCGTCCTCGGCGATCTGCTCGAGCTCGTCCATGTCGAGCACGGAGTCGGAGTCGCGCACCCCGTAGCCCACGATGTCGTAGTAGAGCCCCGAGAAGTTGATCCTCATCCCGTGGGTCAGGTGGCCGCCATGGTCGAGCTTCATGCCCAGCATTCGGTCGCCCGGCTCGAGCAGGGCCATGTATACGGCCGCGTTGGCCTGCGCCCCCGAGTGCGGCTGCACGTTGACGTGTTCGGCGCCGAACAGCTCCTTGGCGCGGTCGATGGCAAGCTGCTCGGCTACGTCGACGTACTCGCAGCCGCCGTAGTAGCGCTTGCCCGGGTAGCCCTCCGCGTACTTGTTGGTTAGCACCGAGCCCTGGCAGTCGAGTATCGCCTGCGGGACGAAGTTCTCGGAGGCGATCATCTCGAGCGTGGCGTCCTGGCGCCGGACCTCGTTCTGAAGCACCTCGGCGATCTCCGGATCGATCTCGGAGACCGGCTTCGAGAAGTGATCGGGACCCAGATCGCTCACGATCGGGACCGTAGCATCGGGCCCCGCTACAGCCGCGCCGCCAGCTCGGCGGCGGGGACCGCGCCCTCGCGGACCACCTCGTACGAGCCGTCCCTCTCGTAGCCGCTCAGGTCCACGACCGTCGAGGGCGTTCCGGGAAGCTCGCCGCCGTCGAGCTGGAGGTCCACGCCGCGTCGGATGCGCTCGTCGACGTCGTCGAGCCGGCGAGCCTCGGCCCCCCCGGAGGGGTTGGCGCTCGACTGGAGCACGGGCCACCTCATTCCGGCTAGGGCGCCGAGGTCGCCCTCGAGGTGGGGCACGCGCAGGCCGAGCCGCTCCGGCTCCGGCCGGCAGGCCAGGGGGAAGCGGCGCGCCGGGTTGGGGAGCAGCAGCGTCAGCGGGCCGGGCAGCAGCCGCTTCACCGCCTCCAGCGTCCGGCCGCCCAGCTCGGGCAGCGCCGACAGCGCGAGCTCGAGGCGGAAGAACATCACCGCGGCGGGCCGATCGGGCGAACGACCCTTGAGCCTGTAGAGCCGGTATACCCCGTCGCGGGAGTCCGGCTCGGTGGCGAGGCCGTACACGGTGTCGGCCGGGAACAGGGCGACGCCGCCGACGGAGATACAGCGGTCGAAGGTGGCGACCTCCTCCGGCGTCACCTCTGTGGCACCTCCCCAATGGTCACCCGCTCGCGGCCCGCCAGGTCGCGCCGAGTGGCGGCGCCCGCCAGCAGCTCCCGGACCGCCGCGGCCTGTGCCGGGCCGTGCTCGAGCGCCATTCGGGTGCCCCGCGGCGCCCCAGCGACCAGCTCGTGGATCGCCTCGAGCCCGTCCGGACCGGAGACCAGGGCGTCGCGCGGCTCCCATCGATTGATCTCGGGCTGGAGCCCGTCCCACTCGTCCTCGCGCACGTAGGGGAGGTTCGCCAGGACGAGGTCCCAGGTGCCCGGCGGCAGGCCCCGCCCGGCCGTCACCTCGAGCGCCAGCCCGAGCCGCGCGGCGTTGGTCCGCGCGACCTCGACCGCGGCGAGCGAGGCGTCGGAGGCGCTCACGGCGAGGTCCGGGCGCTCGTCGAGCAGGGCGAGCGCGACGGCGCCCGAGCCCGTGCCGAGGTCGTGTACGCGGGCGCCGCGGGGCAGCTCCAGGGCCGCCTCCACAAGCAACTCGGTCTCCGGACGAGGCACCAGCACGCGCCGGTCCACCGCCAGCTCGATTCGCCTGAAGCCCTTGCGACCGAGGATGTAGGCGACCGGCTCGCGCTCGAGGCGCCGTCGCACCCGCTCGCCGATCAAACGGGCCGAGCCCGGAGGCACGGCCAGCTCACGATCGGCCACGAGGGCGGCACGATCGACTCCGAGCGTATCGGCCACCAGCAGCTCCGCGTCCAGCTCGGGCGTGTCGCAGCCGGCGGCCCGGAGCGCCGGGATCGCCCCCTCGAGCGCCTCGCGCACCCTCAACCCGGGACGCGCTCGCCGTCCTCGAGCTTGAGTCGCTTCTCCTCCGCCTCGAGCGCCGCGGTGAAGTCGTCGAGCTCGCCGTCGAGAATCCGCGCCAGGTCGCCCTTCGTGAGCTTCACCCGGTGGTCGGTGACCCGGTCCTGCGGGAAGTTGTAGGTACGGATCTTCTCCGAGCGCTGCGCGGTCCCGACCTGCGCCCGGCGGTCCGCCGCCTGCTCGGCGTGGCGCGCGGCGACCTCGCGGTCCAGCAAGCGGGCGCGGAGCACGCGCAGCGCCTTCTCGCGGTTCTGGAGCTGTGACTTCTCGTCCTGCATGGAGACGACCACGCCGGTGGGCTCGTGGGTGATGCGCACCGCCGAGTCGGTCGTGTTGACCGACTGCCCGCCCGGGCCGGAGGAGCGGTAGACGTCGATCTGGAGGTCGCTCGGGTCGATGTCAACGTCGACCTCCTCCGCCTCGGGCAGGATCGCGACGGTGGCGGTGGAGGTGTGGATGCGCCCCTGGGACTCCGTCCGCGGCACCCGCTGCACACGGTGCGTGCCGCCCTCGTACTTGAACACGCTGTACGCGCCCCGGCCCTTCACGGCGAAGGTGTAGTGCCCGTCTCCGACCGAGAGCGGCTCGGTCCGGAAGCCGCGGCGCTCCGCGTAGCGGGTGAGCATGCGGTACAGGTCGGCAGCGAAAAGGCCGGCCTCCTCGCCGCCCGTCCCGGGGCGGATCTCCACGATGACGTCCTTCTCGTCGTGCGGGTCCGGCTCGACCATCGCCAGCCGGATCTCGTCCTCGAGCTCCTTAAGACGCTTCTCCGAGGTCGCGAGCAGCTCACGCAGCTCCGGGTCGTCGCCGTCCTCGGCGAGCATCTCGCGCGCGCCCGCGGCGTCCGATGAGGCCGTGCGCCACTCGCGGGCCAGCTCGTGTGCGGGCTCGAGTGTGCGGTAGGCGCGTCCGAATTCCGCGTAGCGCTCGCGGTCTGCGATCACGTCCGGGTCGGCCATCTGCTCGGAGAGCTCGGCGAAGCGGCTCTCGATCTGCTCGATGAGCTTCTCGATCACGGCCCAAGGGTACGCGCTGCGGCCGCCGCGACAGCGGGCCGGTTCGGAGCTTGCCTCGGTACATAGGGGCGGAAGCCGACGCCCTGGACCGTGCCCTCGATGGGTGCCTGGACGCGGGTCAGGGCTGCAGGAGGAGGCCACTACTCGCGCGGGCGGCGGCGAGTCTCGGAAAGGACGAAGCCGTAGAGCAGGTGGTCGCCCGCGAGCGCCAGCCGCTCCCCGATCCGCAGCTTGCGGGCCTGGGTCAGCCCGAGCGCCGGCGCGATCGCCCCTTCGAACGCAAGCCAGACGACGAGGCCGTAGAGCGGGCCCGCCCATTCTCGGCGACGCAACCCGTCGGGCAGGAGGCCAAACGCCACCCCGCCGGCGGCTCCGTACCCCCAGTGAGCCAGCTCGACCGCCGCACGGCGGCGGTTGCGCGGCACCCGCCGACGCAGCCCAGCGGCCCGCTGCTTGAAGATCGCCTTCGGCGGGGTCTCCTCCACGAGGTCCAGATCCTGGGTGAAAGCCCGCATGCCGGTCATCGCCATGGCCGCCACCGCGCCCCGAACGCCGGCGTGGGCGAGCTCTCCCGGTCCCAGGCTGCTGGAGCCCGCGGCGCTCACTCCCACGTGGCGGGCTCCAGCTCCAGCTCGCGAAGCACGCAGTACGCGCTCGCCTGCGCCTCCTGGATGCGAGGGATGTGCTCGGGGTGCGTCACCGCGACGTGGTCGGCGTGTCGAGCACAGCTTGGTTCACCGCGCTAGTGCACCCGAGCTCGGTACGTGCAAGCGTCGATCGTCCGCAAGGGCCGGGACGTGATGGAGCTGCGCCGCGGCATCGACGCGGACGCCGTCGAGCGTTGCGCCCGGGACGTGCGGGAGCGGCTGGAGCGGCACGGTCGACTGATCAGCTTCGGCAACGGCGGCTCCTCGACCGACGCCCAGGACCTCGCCGCGGACTGCCTTGCCCGTGGCCGTCCGGCGGTGGCGTTGACGAACGACGTCGCCACCGTCACGGCGGTGGGCAACGACGTCGGCTTCGACAAGGCCTTCGCCCGCCAGCTGATCCCGCTCGCTCGCGAGGCCGATGTGGCCGTGGCGATATCCACCAGCGGCTCCTCCCCCAACGTCATCGCGGGACTCGAGGAAGCACACCGGCGCGGGATGCTGACCGGCATCACCGGTTACGACGGCGGGCGCCTGGCCGAGCTCGACTGGCTCGACCACCTCTTCGTCGCTCGCAGCGACTACATCCCGCGGCTGCAAGAGGCGCACGCCACGATCTACCACCTGCTTTTGGAGGCCGGTACATGAGGTTCGTGGACGAGTTCCGCTCCGCGGAGGTCGCCAAGCAGCTCTGAGCGTATCGCCGAGCTGACCGAGCCCGGCCGCCGCTACAAGATCATGGAGGTCTGCGGCGGCCACACGCATGCGATCTACAAGCACGGCGTGGAGGACCTGCTGCCCGACCAGGTCGAGCTGGTGCACGGGCCAGGTTGCCCGGTGTGCGTGATCCCGATGGGCCGGCAGGATGACGCGATCGCGATTGCCGAAAGGCCCGAGGTGATCTTCACGACCTTCGGCGACATGATGGGGTGCCCGCTTCGCACGGCGCGCTGCTCGACGCCAAGACCCGCGGAGCGGATGTCCGGATGATCTACTCACCGCTCGACGCGCTCAAGCTCGCTCGCCAGAACCCGGACCGCGAGATCGTCTTCTTCGCGATCGGCTTCGAGACCACGGCGCCCTCCACGGCGCTCACCCTCCTGCGCGCCCAGGCCGACCGGATCGAGAACTTCTTCGCCTTCTGCAACCACGTGACGATCGTCCCGGCGATCCGCGCGATCCTGGACTCGCCCGACCTGAGACTCGACGGTTTCATCGGCCCGGGCCACGTCTCCACTGTGATCGGACTGCGGCCGTACCGCTTTATCGCCCGCGACTTCGGCAAGCCTGTGGTGGTCTCGGGCTTCGAGCCACTCGACGTGCTGCAGAGCGTGTACATGGTGCTGCGCCAGCTGCGCGACGGCCGCAATGAGGTCGAGAACCAGTACACCCGCGTGGTCCGCGAGGAAGGCAACCCGCTAGCGATGCAGGCGATCGGGAAGACGATGGAGCTGCGCACCACGTTCGAGTGGCGAGGCCTGGGCTTCATCTCCCAAAGCGCCCTCAAGCTGCGCTCCGAGCTGGCCGCTCACGACGCCGAGCTGCGTTACGAGATCCCGGGCGTGCGCGTGGCGGACCCCGCGGCGTGCCAGTGCGGCGAGGTGCTGAAGGGCGTGATAAAGCCCTGGCAGTGCAAGGTGTTCGGCACGGCCTGCACCCCGGACCACCCGATCGGCACCTGCATGGTCTCGAGCGAGGGGGCGTGCGCCGCCTACTACAACTACGGCCGCCACGCGGGCAGGCGGCGGCGGGAGCCGACGCCCGCATGAGCGGACCCGAGCGCGGCACCGAGCGTAGCGAGCAGGAGGTGCTCGACGCAATCGAGCGGCGGCGGCGACGGCCCGTTCGCAAGCTGCTCGACGACCAGATCACCCTTTCCCACGGAGCTGGGGGGAAGTCGACCCACGCCCTGATCGAGGCGCTGTTCCTGCAGGAGCTCCGCAACCCTCGCCTCGAGCCGCTGGCGGACAGCGCACTGCTCGACGGGAACGGGGGCGACGGGCCGCGGCTCGCCTTCACGACCGACTCGTTCGTGGTGAAGCCGCTGTTCTTCCCCGGCGGCGGCATCGGCGAGCTCGCCGTGAACGGCACCGTCAACGACTTGGCTATGGCAGGCGCGCGACCCCTATGCCTGTCGGCGGGCTTCATCGTCGAGGAGGGCCTTTCGATGCAGGAGCTGCGCCAGGTGGTCTCCTCGACCGGGCCGCCCGCGACGCAGGAGTCGAGGTGGCTACGGGCGACACCAAGGTCGTCGAGCGGGGCAACGCGGACGGGCTCTACGTCAACACCGCGGGCGTGGGCCTTGTCGCGCGCGACCTCGAGCTGTCCCCGAGCGCGATCCGCCCCGGTGACCGCGTGGTCGTGTCCGGGACCATCGGCGACCACGGGATGGCGATTATGATCGCCCGCGGCGAGCTGGAGCTGGAGGTCGAGCTCGAGAGCGACACTGCGGCCCCTCTCGGGCCTCGTCCAGGCCATGCTCGAGGCCGTGCCGCTCGGCGTGCGCTGTCTGCGGGATCCCACCCGCGGAGGGTTGGCGACGGTGCTCGCGGAGCTGGCACTGGCGGCCGACCTGGCCATAGCGGTCGACGAGACCGCGCTGCCCATTTCGCCGCAGGTGAACGGTGCCTGCGAGATCCTCGGGATCGACCCGCTCTACGTCGCCAACGAGGGCAAGCTGGCGGCCGTGGTGGCCGGCGAGTACGCCGACGATGCGCTGGCCGCCCTCCAGGCGCATCCGCTCGGGCGGCAGGCCGCGCTGGTGGCCGAGGTGCGCGACGATCCGCCAGGCATGGTCCTGCTCGAGACTGCCTTCGGAGGCAGCCGCGTCGTGGACATGCTCGCCGGCGACCCGCTGCCGAGAATCTGCTGAGCCGTGGCCGCGCCCGACCGTCCGCAGTTCTGCCCCTGGTGCGGTTCCCCCCTCGGGTACGACGAGCACGTGCACGAGCCGCGCTATCGGCTGCTCGCCGAGCGGGCCCGGGAGCGCGGCGCCGACCCGCCGCCGTTGCCCTCGCGAGTGGAGGGACTGCTCGCGGGGGAGTCGTATGTGGCCGGCTGCCCGGGGTGCCGGATGGTGAGCCAAGTGGTCGGGCATCGATCGCCGGAAGCGTGAGCCGCGAGGGACTGATCTCGGTCCGCACCGAGCTCGTGAAGGAAATGCTCGTGGGCCGGGTGGCGGCGCTCGCGGCCGGGCTGGAGTCGCGGGTGACGGAGGAGGCTGCCGTCCTCCTCTCCGCGGGATTGTCGCCGGAGGAGGCGCCGACTCCCGGCGCGGAGGCAATCGCTCGCGCGGGCTACGCGACACGGCTCGCCGAGGTCGAGCTGTTCGAGCCCGCCCGCCGGCCGGCACCGTGGCTGGCCGAGTTGGTCAATGAGCGCATCGCGGCCGGGGCGGACTGGCCCTCGGCCGCCGCAGGGCTGAGCCGCAAGCTCGCTTCGCTCGAGCCCCTCGAGAGGCCCGAGCCGGACGACAAGCGGGCGGTCAGCTGGCGGCTGCCCGGCCCCGGGGGACACGTAAGGCACTACGTGGCGAGCCGCGTACTCGCGGAACGGGCCGCTGGCGCCGAGCGAAAGCGCGACTTCACTTACGGCCTTCTAATCCGGTGCTGCGAGGAGGTAAGGGTCGGCTAGGGGGCCACTCGCCTAAGCCACGACCTCCATCCCGACGCGGTCCTCGGCCTTCGCTCGGCGCGGGTCCTCGACCGCCAGGACCGCCTCGAGGGCCGCGACCGCGACCGCGAGCTGCGGGAGGTCGGGCTCGCGGGTGGTGAGCCGCTGCAGCTGGATGCCCGGCCACATGAGCGCGCGTGCCCAAGCCTTGCTTCGGTTGCGACCGAACCACTTGATGATCTCGAAGGCGATCCCGGCCACCAGCGGGATGCCCACTACGCGCGAGACGAACAGCCAGACCCAGGGGAGCTTGCCAAGCGGAGCGAAGACGAAGATCGCGACGATCATGACGATCAGCAGGAAGCTCGTTCCGCAGCGGGGGTGAAAGCGCGAGAACCGGCTGGCGTTCTCGGGGGTCAGGGGCTGGCCGGCTTCGTAGCAGGAGATGGTCTTGTGCTCCGCCCCGTGGTACTGGAATACCCGCTGGAGGTCGCGCATGCGGGAGATCAGCCAGAGGTAGCCGAGGAAGATCCCGATCCGCACGAGCTTCTCGATCACCACGAAGACGATCGACCCTGGGATCTCGTCCCTGAACAGGTTTGTCAGGCCCGCGGGGAGCAGGAAGAACAGCCCGATCGCGAACAGGATCGCGAACGCCACCGTGCCGGCCCAGGCCTTGCCGCCGATGTCCTGCTTGTCGCCTTGGGCGCCGGGCGGGACCTGGGCGTTGGCCGAGATCGCCAGTGCCCTGAAGCCGATCTTCAGCGACTCCGCGAGTGCCACCACGCCGCGAACGACCGGCAGCCTCAGCGCCCGGTGACGCTTGGCCCAGGACACGAGCGGCTCCGAGACAACCTCGATCTCGCCCTTGGCGCCCTCCCTGGAGTCCGCTCCCCCGGCCCTCAGCTGCTCCGGGGAGGGCTTGCGGACCGCGACGGCCCAGGTCGAGACGCCGCGCATCATCACGCCTTCGAGGACGGCCTGGCCGCCGACGGGAGCGTCGGTGGCGGCTTGGCGAACGGGCTCCCGCTCCGCGGTCGCCCTGGCAGGGGTCACCGGTCCATCGTATCGGCGCTTCGGGCGGTGTCGCTTGACCTCAGCCCAGCGCGAGGCAGGCGGCCGTGGCCTCGTTGTCCGTCTCGTTCGACTCGGAGATCACGCCGTCGGGATCGACCACGGCGGCGTATCGCTGCCCGCACGCGGGCCCGTAGAAGCCCCGACCCCGGGCTTCGCCGGGGTCCAGGTGTGGAATCGTCTGTCTGTACACGACCGCTCCGTCCACCGAGAGCTGCACCGGGACGTTGTCGGCGGCTGCCTCGCCCGCGTTGGCCACGCGCACGCGGTAGCGCCACGTGCTGCCGTACTTCCAGGGGTCGAGGATCTGCACCTGCAGGTTTGGCCTGGGCACGTACATCCGGCACACCCGCGACGTGCGCTGGGAGGCGCGCAGGAGTGCGTTGTCCTTGTCGTACCAGCGGTAGCGCACCCGCATGCGATAGGCGGACCCGTCTTCGAGCCCGCGCACCTTCTGGCTGAAGCCGAAGGGGCGCATGCCCTGGGAGGACTTCCGCCAGCGCGACAGGCCGGGGACGCGCACCTGGACGTAGTGTGTCTCGCCCTCGGTTCGCTCCAGGAGCGTGAAGCGCATCCACATCCACGCGGTTCCGCGCACCCTCCTCATCCGCGCGTAGAACACCGCGCTGTGGTGGTCGAGCGAGCACGACTTGACGCGCACGAGCGTCTTCGGCATGGCGAGCTGCGGGAGCTTCGGCCTGGCGAGCTCCGGAGCGCCGAACGACGCGCCGGTCAGTGCGGCAGCGACGAGCGGGGTCAAGACTGTGAGAGCCAGTCGGCGCATGCCCGGTGCAAACAGGTGTGCGGGCTCGTAGTTTCGGCGCCGGCCGGGCTCAGCCGCGGCGTCGCGCCGCCCTGCGGCGGAAGCGCTCCACGCGGCCGCCGGTGTCGACGAGCTTCTGCCGGCCCGTGTAGAACGGATGGCAGTTCGAGCAGATCTCGACGTGCAGCTCCGGCTTGGTGGAACGGGTCCAGAACTCGTTCCCGCACGTGCAACGCACGTGGGCCTGGACGTACTCGGGGTGGATTCCTTCCTTCATCGCCTCTTCGAGTCTAGCGGCGAGCGGTCCCTCGCCCCCGGCGCCTGAACCAGTTTCGCAGCCGTGCCCACCAGGTGCCCGGGCGGCGGAAGCGCGCCGCGGCCGGTTGCATTGCTCGCACCAGCTCGACCCACTCGTCGAGTGGGAGCGTGCGCTCGATCAGCCGCGCCCGCGCGGAGGTCACGGGGGCCTCGAACCCGGCGCGCTCCATGGCGCGGGCGAGAAGCGGCACGGTCTCGAGCGCCTCCACCGGCCTGTCCCAGCCGGGCGGGGATCTTTTCGGCGGGGAACGCCCTCGGCCAGCAGCTCGCCGGCGCTGCGGTTGCGCGAGCTCGGGGCGAGCGCGGTGGCTACCAAGTCGCCGGTTTCGCCGCGGCCCACGAACGTGCGCGCCTTGCCGCCGCTGGTCTCGGCCGGCGTCAGCACCTCGAGGAAGGTGTCCGCCGCGGCCGTGCCGGCGGCGTTGAGGCCCTAGGCCTGAGTGGCGCCCACCGCCACCGCGGCTGCGTTTTCGCGACCCCGGCGAGCTCCACGCCGACAGGATCGTCCGACACCTCGCACACCACTCCGGCCGCCTGGAAGGTCTCGGCCACCCGGTGGGCCAGAGGCTCCGAGTGGAGGCACCCACGAGCCCGGCGCCCGTCTCCACCACCATCTCGCGAGCGTGCGCGGGGCCGCCTACCACCGCGGTGCGGGCGGCCCCGAACGCCCGCTGGAGCCCCAGGCTAGGGGGCTCGCCGCCCGGCGGCACGAGGCCCTTGGCCAGAAAGACCATCCCGGCTAGTTCCGAGACGCCGAGCCGCTGCAGCTCTCCCAGGGCACGCCCGAGCTCCTCGGAGGGAACGGCGAGAAACACCAGGTCCGGCCGCTGGAACTGGTCGGACCGGGCGCCGAACGCTCGCACTTTCAGCTGCTGCGGCAGCTCCACGCCCGCCAGGTAGCGCACGTTCTGGCGAGCCTCCGCAAGTCGCTCCGCCTGCTCCCTGGTGCGACACAGCAGCGTGGTGCGGACGCCGGCGCGCACGAGCAGCAGTGCCAGGGCAGTGCCGAACGACCCCGCGCCGACGACCGTGGCCCGGCCGGGATGCTGGCCCGGGTAACGAATGGCGGGACGGTATAGGACGCCTGGAAGGCGGCCGCTGCCACTACACGTAGCCAATCTCGCCGGGGGTGCCTGACATTGCGCCGATATAGCTGACGGAACGTCAGGGACCCCCCTGTGGGTGTGCCGCCCGCAGCAGGTATAACCGTGGCTGTGACTCACGCGGTGGTCCTGGTGAAGGCGGCGCGCGAGGCGATTCCCAAGCTCGGCGGGGCGCTCGCTGACGTAGACGGGGTGGCGGAGGCCTACTCGGTGACGGGCGAGTGGGACTTCGTCGCGATCGTCCGAGTGCCTGAGCACGAGCGCCTGGCCGAGGTGGTGACCGAGCGGCTGGCGTCTCTCGAGGGCATCGAGCGCACATACACGATGGTCGCCTTCGAAGTCTTCTCGGAGCACGACCTCGAGGCGATGTTCTCGATCGGGGGCTGACCGACTTGTTGTCCCGCGGTGAGGGGAGTACGGTCCGCACAGTCGAACGAGGGAGTAATGAGATGGCTGGTCTCAGCGATTTGGTCAACAAGGCCAAGAGCGCCTTCCAGAAGCGCGGCGGCACCCAGGCCGCGAAGGAGGACGCGCAGGAGGTGAAGGACGTGCAAGCCGGCGGCGGCAGCACGACCGATAAGGGCAAGGAGGCCGGCGAGGCGGTGAAGGACCCCGGCGCCAGGGGCCCCGAGCAGTAGCCGGAGCGCAGCGGCGGCTCGGGTGAGCTGGTAGTTCCGGCCGTCGACGCACTCGCGCAGGGTCAGGCGGCCGCCCTTTGATCCGGCCGCTTCTCGAACCGGACGCCGATCCCGACCCGCTGCGGATGTTCCGGGCCTGGTTCGCCGAGGCCCGCGATACGGGGATGGAGCTCCCCGAGGCTGTGGCGCTGGCCACGGCCACGCTCGACGGCGCTCCCTCGGCGCGCATGGTCCTGTTGAAGGGCGCCGACGAGCGCGGGCTCGTCTTCTTCTCCAGCTACCTGAGCCGCAAGTCGCGCGAGCTCGAGGTGAACCCCCGTGCGGCACTGCTCTTCCACTGGCAGGCGCTCGGCCGCCAGGTGAGGGCGGAGGGGCTCGTGGAGCGCTGCTCGAGGGAGGAGACGGAGCGGTATGTGCGCAGCCGTCCGCCCGCGAGTCAGATAAGCGCCCTGGCGTCGCCCCAGAGCGAGGTGATCGAGAGCCGCGAGGCGCTAGAGGCCCGGGTGGCCGAGCTGGCCGCCCGCTACGCGGACATGGAGCCCCCGGTCCCGGACCACTGGGGCGGATACCGGTTGGTGCCGGGGGAATGGGAGTTCTGGCAGCACCGGGTGGACCGCCTTCACGACCGACTTCGTTACCGCGCCGCACCGGAGGGCGGCTGGACGATCGAGCGCCTTGGCCCGTGATCTTCCGGTTATGCGCCTTGACCCTCCCGTCACGGGGCGCGAGACTCGGATGCAGACTCGAGCGGAGGAGGACACGGATGCGCATCGGCGACGTGATGGCCAAGGAGCTGCCGACCGTGGAGCCCGAGGACAGTGTTCGGGACGCCGCCTGCCGCATGACGGAGGCCGGGGTCCAGGCGCTGCCGGTGTGCCACGGCGAGCGGCTCGAGGGGATCATCACCGACTGGGACGTGACGAGGGCCATGGCGTCGGCGGAGGACGCTTCCGGGAAGCCTCTGCGCGAATACATGAGCACCGACCTGGTGGCGACCCAGCCCGATGCCCGGCTCGGCGACGTCTCGGAGCTGATGGCGGACCGGCGCATCCACCACGTGCTCGTGTGCGACGGCGACCGCCTGGCGGGCATGGTCCACCTCGACGTCGAGTGGTCGCAGATGGGCGGCCTGGAGACGCCGACGGCCAGCTTCTCCTCGCGGATCTAGGTCGCTGTCGCCAGGGCTTGACCCTGCGCCGTTCCCAGCGACAGGTGCCTGACGACGTGGCGCCTAGGTGGCCTGATAGTTCGGGCCGTCGCCGCCCTCCGGCGGGGTGAGGCGGCCGCCCTTGGCCGTGATGGCCCCGCACTGTACGCAGTTCGAGGGCGTGATGCTCAAGTCGATCTCGCGCTTCGGATCGAGGTCGCCGTCCTCCTTCGCGGCCTCGAGCTCCTCCTCCGGCACCTCGTAGACCTGCGCGGGACACATGTTCCGCCACATCAGCGCGAGCTCCAGCGGCACCTTCTCCTGGAGGCGAATGTGGTTGGGCGCGTCGTCGCGGGTTGCGTTGCCCGACAGGAAGACCGACGACAGCTTGTCGAAGCTCGTCTTGCCGTCGGGCTTCGGGTAGTTGCGCTCCTCTCCTATGAAGACGTCGACCGTGGCGTCGTCGTGGGTGGCCCAGCGACCGCCCGGGAAGCGCCCGCCCGAGATCTCCATCAGGTTCGCGATGGCGCCGCCCAGGAAGAACCCCCTCGAGAAGACCTGCCGCATGTTGCGCGAGCGGTAGGTGTCCTTCTCGATCTCCGAGTCCCTGACCTTCTCGGCGTATGCGCGGAGGTCGCTCGTGTCGGCCTTCTTCAGCGCCTCGAAGATCGCCTCCGCGGCGAAGATGCCGGCGTGCATCGCGTAGTGGATGCCCTTCAACGTGGGCACGTTCACCATGCCAGCGCCGTCGCCGGCGATCACCATGCCCGGCGCCCAGAGGTCGGGCCGCGCCCAGTACCCGCCTGACGGGATGGTCTTGGCGCCCCAGGCGATGCGCTTGCCACCCTCGATGATCTTCGCGACCAGCGGGTGGGTCTTCAGCTCCTGGAGTGCGTCGTGGACCGAAAGGCGCGCGTCGCGGTAGTCGAGTCCCACGACGAGGCCCATCGACACCTTGTCCTCGCCCATCGGGTAGATGAACGAGCCGCCGAACTCGCGGAACTTGGGGCTGTAGCGCAGCGGCCAGGCCATCGTGTGGATCACGCGATCGAGCGGCTTCGGAACCTCCCAGACCTCCTTGACGCCGAGCTCCCACTGCTGCGGGTCCTCCGAGCCGAGGGCGAAGTGGCGGATGGCCGCCCCCGTCAGGTGGCCCTGGGTGCCCTCCGCCAGCACCGTGGCCCTCGCCATCAAGTCCGAGCCGGGCTCGAAGTTCGAGAGCTCCTCCCCGTCGCGCCCCCGCCCCTTGTCCCCGGAGCGGACCCCGACGATCTTTCCGTCCTCGATCAGCAGCTTGACGGCGGCGGTCTCGCCGAGGATGTAGACACCCGCCTCCTCCGCCCTCTCGCCCAGCCAGCGGCCGAGCTGGGCGACCGAGGTGACGTGGTTCCCGTGGTTGCGGAAAGGCGGCGGCGTGGGCTTCAGAGGGATCGCCCGCTTGCCGTTCGGCAGCAGGTAGACCGCGTCCTTCGGCACCGTGCCGTACGTCGGCCACTCGGACTCGGGCAGGCCGGGGAACAGCCTCCGCATCGCCGACGGCTTCATCATCGCCCCCGACAACAGGTGCGAGCCCGGGCCTTTGCCCTTCTCCACCAGGGCGACCGGCACCTCGCCGAGAGACTCCGCGAGCCGCGGATCCTCCTCGAGCAGCTGGGCCAGCCGGATCGCGCAAGCCAAGCCTGCCGGCCCGCCCCCAACGATTACGACTCCGACTTCGATTCGCTCCTCTTCGGGGTCGACAGGCGGCCCGACGAACTCGCGAGCCGGGTCTACTGGGGGTGGGTAGTCGACAGGTGTTGTGGTCATCTTCTGGCTGGGAGCTGACAGCTGACAGCTGGCAGATACTGCTGGCTAAAGCTCTGCCAGCCGCCAGCTGCCAGCCTCATCCCTCCTTCGCCTTAACGGCCTCCGTCAGCTTCGGCAGGATCTTGTTCAGATCCCCGACGATGCCTAGATCCGAGAACTCGAAGATGGGCGCGTTGGGGTCCTTGTTTATGGCGACGATGTTCTCCGAGTTCTGCATGCCGACCTTGTGCTGGATCGCCCCTGAGATGCCTGCGGCCAGGTAGAGCTTGGGCGCAACCGTCTTGCCTGTCTGGCCGATCTGTGCCGCGTAGGGGTACCAGCCGGCGTCCACGACCGCCCGGGTCGCTGCCACGGCGCCGCCCAGCGCCCCGGCGAGCTCCTCGCACAGCTCGAAGCCCTCGGCCTTGCCCAGGCCGCGACCACCGGCCACGAGGATCTCGGCCTCCTCGATGTTGACCTCCTCCTCGCCCGACTCGCCGCGCTGGATCATGCGGGCCTTCGTGGAGTGGTCCTCGAGCTGCACGTCGACGTCCACGACCTCCGCGTCGCCGCCGCCCGACTCCGCGGGGTCGAAGGCATTCAGGCGGCCGATGATGATCCCCGGCTCACCCACGTAGTCGACGTCGACGATGGCGGAGTCCTGGAGGATCGGCCGCTCGGCGATGAGCTTGCCGTCCTGCGCCTTGACCGCCGTGACCTCCATGGTCACTCCGGCGCCGAGGCGCGCGGTGAGGCCGGCACCGACCTCGAAGCCGAGCAGCCCGCCGCCGAAGAGCGCGTACTTGTAGCCCTCGTCCTGGATGACCTTGGCCATCACGTCGACGACCGGCTGCGCCAGGCCCTCGGGGGCCTTGGCCCGGTAGACCTTCGACGCGCCGTACTTGCCGAGCGACGCGCAGAGCTCGTCGCTCAGGTCATCGCCCTCGCCGACCACGACCGCGGCGGCCTCGCCGCCGATCTCTCCGGCCAGCTTTCCGGCCGCGGAGACCGCCCCGAGCGAGTTCTTGTTGAAGTCGCCCTGGTGGTGAAGTGCGTAGGTGAGGATGCTCATGCGAGGAGCTTCCTTTCCTCGAGCCAGGACACGACCTTCTCGACGGTCTCGCCGGTGTCCTCGTCCTCGATGACCTCGCCCGGCTCCTTCTGCGGCGGCGGGCTGACCTCGAGCACCGCGGTGCGGGAGCCCTGCTCGCCCACCCTGTCGGCCTCGATCCCCACGTCTGAGGCGGACTTGGTGTCGAGCTGCTTCTTCTTCGCCCCCATGATCGCCTTGAGCGACGGGTAGCGCGGCTCGTTGATGGCGTCGCCGACGGAGATCACGGCCGGCAGCTGCACCTGCACG
>DATFQM010000056.1:0-20221 GCA_035264265.1 Thermoleophilaceae bacterium | reverse complement strand
CGAGGTGTACGAGGCCCTACGGCGCCAGATGCCGTCGGAATACGACGCGGGCGGGTCGATCGGCCGCCGTTACCGCCGACAGGACGAGATCGGGACGCCTTGGGGCGTCACGATCGACGGGCAGACGATCGAGGATGACACCGTCACGTTGCGCGATCGCGACACCCTCCAGCAGGTGCGCGTGCCGGTTGCGGAGCTGGGCGAGGAGCTGGAGCGCCGCCTGGACGCGCCCTGGACCACACCCAAGCTCAGGAGCTGATGAACGGGCAGCGGGTCCGAGGCGGCGGACGCCCGTCCGTTTCGCCCTTCGACAGCCCCACGGGCGACCCATCGAGGCTCGCGTCAGCCATTTGCGGCGACATTGCAAGCCAATGCGACGGGGCTCCTGAAGGCGACGCGCCGGCCGCCAGCGCGTCAACGGCGTCGCGGGTGGCCGGGGCCCCGCGACGCGGTACCGTATACGTCATACCACGCGGCGGAGGTGGCGTTTGGCCATGCAGGCCCAACCACGTGCTGTAACCCGTTCGAACGGGTCGGATGACTCGAACCTCCTCGCGCGCCTACGCACGCGTCTGTACCCGTTCGGATCCGCTCATTACCCCAAGGCAGACGCGAGGAATGGCCTGACCGAGCACGAGTGTCTGTCGCTCCTGGGATACGAACGCCGCTTCAACGGGCACGCCGAACACAAGCGCTCCGGTTGACCACCTCGTAGATCTCCTTGCAGGGTGGCGATCTCCACACGACTCCTGGCCCTGATTCGCGAGCACACGGCCGCGGACCCATAAGGGCGAAGACCTATGTGCTGGACGATCTCGTGATCTGCATCCTCCGCGACGACGGAGCGATCCCGATCGAGCAGACCATTCTGGAGGAAGTCAATTCCGAACTGGCCTCCAGCTGCGACGGGTACAGCCCGAGGGCTAGGGCGGGCCGCGGCAATCGGGCCGCCCGAACCTGCTTGCCCCTAGGAGGGTGAGCTCCACCTCACGAAGCGGTTGGGAGCTGCGACGCCCGGCGGCCATCGCGGGTACCTTGATAGGTGCGTCAAAGGCGAGGCCGCCGGACCATCCTGGGGGGAACCCGCTCTACCAGGGGCGCCGGCTGACCGGATGACCCGCCGGACGAACCGCGCGTCGTCTCGCGACGTCGCGTCGAGTCCGGCGCTCGGACACTCGTGATCGAGTGCTCGTCGCCGGTCCGCACGGAGACCGACGGCGCGTCGGCGCCCGTCCGATCGGAGAGCAGCCTTGCAACCAGCGGCAGCTGCCGCGCGGCTCGGAGCGCGTCCGCAGAGGTGCCGGTGATTGTGGTCATTTCCCCCCGAAAGGGGGCCCGCTGATCGCGGTCCACTACCCCGGTGCGCATCCCCTGGTCCGCGCGCTCAGTTCGCTTCCCTGAGCAAACCCGGCAACCGGCCCATCCAGGACGAGCAGCTGCCTCGGTTCGCGAGTCGAAGCCTGCTACGCCCGCGCAGCCGCGCGCTGTGCGCTGCCGGGGCCTCGAATCCTGACCGCCCGCGGCTCCGCAGGCGGTGGCCTGGGAACGCACCCGTGCCAGGCCCTGCCCGCTCAGTAGCTAACCAGCCGCTGCGCCCAGCAGCCTGCGCGCCACCTGCACCCCGAGCTCGAACGAGGCGTCGCTGTCCCAATCCGGGTCCGAGCTCAGCTGGATTCCGAAGCCGTCGCCGAGGGCGAAGAGGACCGCCGCGACCGACTCGGGGTCGGCTTGGAGGGTGACGACGCCCTGCCGCTCCTTCTCGCGGAGCGCGGCCGCGAGATCCTGGCGCCAGCGGCGGTAGAGCTCGGCCAGCTCCGAGCGAATCTCCTCGCTGTGGCGCGAGGCGCTCAGCATCTCGTAGGTGACGGCCTGGCTGCCCGGCGCCTCCTCGATGAACTCCTCGAGTCCGTGAACGAGCGCCTGGACGATCCCGTCGACCGAGTTCGCGCGCGCCAGCCGCTCGTCCATCGCCTTGATCCGCACCTCGCAGTCGTGGCGGACCACCTCCACGAGCAAGCGCTCCTTGGAGCCGAAGTAGTAGTGCAGGAGGCCCCGGGAGACGCCGGCCTCACGGGCCACGTGGTCGAACGTCGAGCCGGCCGCCCCGCGCGTGCCAACGCTGGCGCGCATGGCCTCGATTATCCTTTTCGCCTTCTCTCCCTCGAGCCTGCGGGGGGCTTCGACGGATGCCTCCATAACCCGCCGGGAGTCTAGCTGGCCGGCCAACCAGAATGGTTAGGGGGCGCCGTCTGGCGCCCCCTCGAAGCTGGGCCGTCCGGCCCGCGCGGCGTCTACGTGGTGCCGACCGGCTCGGTCGAAGCGGGCTCGGGCGTGGTGGTCGCCGTGTACTCGAACTCCTCCTCCGCCCCAAACAGAGCGTCGAGGACCTTCTTGCGCAGGCCCTCGCTGAGCGCAAGCGCCAGGCCCGCGCCAACCACGGCCATGAGGAGGACGCGGCCGCGACGCCGCTTCTTCTTCTTCCCGCGCAGCTGGTCGGCCGCCTCGCGGAGCGAAATGGCCGCGTCGCGGAGCTCCCTCTGGACCTTCTTGTCCTCGGTCAGCGACCTGACGGGGCTTTTGCCGTTGGACATCCGCGTGTAAGCCCTTCGCGCGGACTCGAAAGCCGTGCGAAGGTTGTCGCGCAGGTCGTCGTCCTCAACCAACCGCTGGACGTACTCGTTCGTCCGAACCGCCCGACCAGCCGCTACGGCTCCGGCTCCGGCCTTCGCGGCTCTCTTCTTAGCTGCCATCGCTCTCCTCGGATTGGCTTTCGCGTGCGCACACTCTAGCTGGAAAGCGGGGTCTCCTAGAGCGGCACCCGCAGTCGCGGCGAGCTGCGGTCGGGGGCGCCGCGCCGGACCACATCGGGCGCCGGCTGGGCCCGGCTGGGGTGTCGCGCCCGCCGTCTCGGGCCGCCGAGGCGTCAGCTCTTGCGCCGCGCCGCCACCGGCTCGCCGCTGCGGCGGCGAGCACGTCTCCTCGCGGCTTCTGAGCGCGGCCGCCCGTCGCGGCGCTCGTCCCTCGGCCGGACCGGCTCCAGCGCCGCCTCCAGGACCTCGTCGACCGAGTCCACGAGCAGGAACTCCATGTGCTTCCGCAGGTGCTCCGGTATGTCGTCGATGTCGGCCTCGTTGCGGCGCGGGATGACGATGCGGTTGATGTCGGCGCGCTGGGCGGCGAGCGCCTTCTCCTTAAGCCCGCCGATCGGCAGCACCTGCCCGGTGAGGGTGATCTCGCCGGTCATGGCGGTGTCCGAGCGCACGGGGCGGCCTGTGACGAGCGAGGCCAGCGCCGTGACCATGGTCACGCCGGCGCTCGGGCCGTCCTTCGGGATGGCCCCGGCCGGTACGTGGATGTGAATGTCGTGCGTGTTGAACCAGTCCTCGGGCAGCCGGCTGTCCGTGAGGCTGTTCGCGTTCCGCCTCACGTACGAGAGCGCGGCGGTCGCGGACTCCTTCATCACGTCCCCGAGCTGTCCGGTGATCTGGAGCTTCCCGTCGCCAGGGTAGACCGTGGCCTCGACGAACAGGACGTCGCCACCGACCGGCGTCCAGGCGAGACCGGTTGCCACGCCGGGCTCGTCGGTCCGGCGCTGGACGTCCGGCTGGAACCTCCGCTTGCCGAGCAGCTCCGTCACGGTCTTGTCGCGGATCACCCGCTTTGACTTCCGCCTGCCCTCGGCGAACTCGCGCGCCACCTTGCGGCAGATCGAGCCGATCTCGCGCTCGAGATTGCGGACGCCGGCCTCGCGCGTGTACCCCTCGATGATCGAGTCGAGCGCCTCGTCCGTGAACTCGATCTTCGACTTTCCGAGCCCGTTGCGCTCGATCTGGCGTGGCACCAGATAACGCCTGGCGATCTCCCGCTTGTCCTCGTGGGTGTAACCGGAGAGCTCGATCACCTCCATGCGGTCGCGCAGCGCCGGCGGGACCGGGTCGAGCAAGTTGGCCGTCGTGATGAAGAAGACATTCGAGAGGTCGAACGGCAGGTCGAGGTAGTGGTCGCGGAAGCTGGAGTTCTGCTCGGGGTCGAGCACCTCGAGCATCGCGCTCGACGGGTCGCCGCGGAAGTCGGTGCCCATCTTGTCGATCTCGTCGATCATCAGCACGGGGTTGTTGGACTCGGCGTCCCGAATGGCCCGGATGATCGTTCCGGGGAGGGCGCCGATGTAGGTGCGACGGTGGCCGCGGATCTCGGACTCGTCGCGCACGCCGCCGACGGAGATGCGCTCGAACTTGCGACCCATCGCGGCCGCAACCGACCTTCCCAGCGAGGTCTTGCCGACGCCCGGCGGGCCGACAAAGCAGAGAATCGACGAGCGGGCGTCCGGCTTGAGCTTTCGAACGGCGAGGAACTCGAGGATCCGGTCCTTGACCTTGTCGATGTCGTAGTGGTCGTCGTCAAGCTGCTTCCGGGCGGCCTTCAGGTCGAGGTGGTCCTCGGTCGACTTCGACCAGGGCAGCGACGCCAGCCATTCGAGGTAGGTGCGGATCACGCCGTGCTCCGCGGATTGCGGCGGCAGCCGCTCGAACCGCTGCAACTCGCGCTCGGCCTGCTTGAGCGCGTAGTCCGGCAGACCGGCCTGCTCGATCTGCTCTCGCAGCTCCGCGGCCTCGGCCTGCTGCTCGTCTACCTCGCCGAGCTCCTCCTGGATCGCCTTGAGCTGCTGGCGCAGGAAGTACTCGCGCTGGCCCTTCTCCATCTCCGACTGGACCTGCGACTGGATCCTGGTGCCGATCTCGACCAGCTCCAGCTCGCGCGCAAGGAGCTCGGAGAGCAGGCGGAGGCGCTTGGCCACGTCGCGCTCCTCGAGCAGCGCCTGCTTCTCCTCGGTCTTGATCCGGAGGGCCCCGGCGATCATGTGAGCGAGCTCCGCGGGATCCTCTAGGTTGGCCACCGCGAGCTCGAGCTCCTCGGGCAGGTATGGGACCCCCTGAATGATCTGCGAGAACGTGCTCTGCACGTTGCGATGCAGGGCCTCGAGCTCGGGCGACCGAGTCACCTCATCGGGGGCCTCGGTTATGCGCGCCACCAGGTAAGGCTCGGTGGCGACATAGTCGCCGATCTCCACGCGCTGGGCCCCGTGCACGAGGATCCGGAGGCTTCCGTCCGGCACCTTCAGCATGCGAGCCACAACGCCCGCGACGCCCACGTCGTAGAGGTCGTCCGGGCGGGGGTTCTCCACCTCGGGGTCGCGGGACGCCACCATGGCCAGCATCCGGGTGCCGCCGAGCACGTCGTTCACGAGCTTGATCGACCGCTCCTGGGCGATTGCCAGTGGCGTGAGCGTCTCCGGGAAGGGAACGCTGTCACGAAGCGGCAGGATCGGCAGCGCCTCCGGGAGGCGTGTGCGGATGGCTGCCTCGCGGGGCTCGCCGTCGCCGGAGGGGATGTGGATGCTCATTCGGCCTCCCCCTCCTCGATCGGGACCCGCCGCACCTGGTCCTCGCGCTGAAGCAGCGGGATCTCGACACTGAGGATGCCGTCCTCGTAGCCGGCCTTGGCCTCCTCGGCCACCACGTCGACACCGAGCTCGACGAGCCGCCGGAAGGGCCCGTGCTCGATCTCGATCTGCTGGTAGACGCAGCCTTCCGCGTCGGTGGAGCGGCGCTCACCCGAGATCAGCAGCTTCCTGCCGCGGATCTCGAGGCCGACGTTCTCGATGTCCACGCCCGCAAGGTCGGCCTTGACCACCGCGCGCGGCGGGTCGTCCGTGTAGAAGACGTCGACCGAGGGCGAGAAGCCGCGGCCCCTGAGCCCCGTGGAGCGCTCGAACACGTCGCCGAACAACTCGTCGATCTCGCGGCGCATGCGCTCGAAGTTGGCGAACAGATCGCGGGAGGGAGGCATGCCGTCGAGGTTACCCGTTGGCTGGCGGCTGGCAGCTGACAGCTGGCAGAGAACGACCTCGGCGCGTCGCTCTACCGCTCTGCCAGGCCGCCAGCTGCCAGCTCAAAGGTCGTAGACGGCCCCCTCTTTCGCCACCTGCACCGGCCTACCGAAGGCGCGTGAGGCCTCGGTGCGTGCCCAGGTGGAGTCCAGCTCATCCGAGATGTGGGTGATGACCACCCGCTTCGCTCCGGCCTCCCGGGCATGCTGGCCCGCCTCCGCGGGCGTCAGGTGGCCGCGCACCCCGGTGCGCTCCGGACGGGGGAGCGTCGCCTCGATCAAAAGGAGGTCGGCGCCCTTGACGAACTTGCAGAGTTCGTTGCTGGGGCTCGAGTCTGCCCCGTATGCGAGCTTGCCCTTGCCGTTCTTCGAGGCCACCCGGATGGCAAAGGTCTCGGTGAAGTGAGGCACCGAGCGGAACTCGAAGCGCAGCGGCCCGACCTCGGGCCTGGACGACTCCTCGTACTCCTCGAGCTCGAAGGCGCTCTCGATCAGGTCCTCGTTTCCCCACGCGCCCACCACACGGCGGAAGGTCTCGCGGGCCCCAGGCGGTGCGATCAGCCGGGGTCGGGCCGGCTGGTCGGTGCCGGGCCAGGGCGGCACCGGGACGGGCTGCTGGCGCGGGGCGTAGGTGAGCGCGTATGCGAAGGGGACCAGGTCCAGGAAGTGGTCCGCGTGAAGGTGCGAGAGCACGACCGCGTCCAGGTCCACGTAGTCGATTCGCTCGCGGAGCTTGGCGAAGACGCCGTTGCCGCAATCCATCATCACCGCGGTGTCTTTCTCCCGGACCAGATAGCCGGAGCAGGCCCCCCCTGCGTCCTGCCAGGAGGGTGATTTCCCCAGCACGGTGACCCGCATGGGGCGACTCTATCCCTTCACAAATGCCCCGAGTCAGGCGCCGGCGGGCGGCGGAAACGCGTACGCGGCCGTGGTGCGCTCCGTCCGGAAAACGAAGGCGAGCTGCCGCTCCGGGGCCAGGCCGCGCTCAGCGGGGCGAAAGGTGGTGCAGGGCTTCTCCAGCTCGAGGGCGCAGAGCATGTTCTGGTGGAAGAAGCAGTCCTCGCAAGTGGGCTGCTTCGCTCTGCTCTTTGCCACGGCCTCATCCTGCAACAGCGGCGGCGATGGCGCCACGTCAGTTTCCGCAAAACCGAGCCTTTTCGTTTTTCCGCAACCAGCAGCCTTTTCGTGCCGACGCCCGCTAGTTGCAGGTTTTACCGAGGGGCGAGTCGCCCGCCCCGGTGGCTTACCCCAAAGCCCCCGGCATAGCGCCGCGGCGATCGGGAAGGATGTGCCGCTATGGAGCTGGTCACGGGCGCGACCGGGTACATCGGCAGGCGGCTCGCACGCCGCCTGGCGCGCGAGGGGCGAAGCGTGCGTGCGCTCGCTCGCGATGCCTCGCGCCTCGAGCGGCTCGGCGGAGTCGAGCCGGTCACCGGCGACCTGCTCGGCAAGCACGGCCTCGAACGGGCGCTCGAGGGCTGCTCGACCGCCTACTACCTGGTGCACTCAATGGAGGCGGCCACCGGTGGCGGCTTCGCCGACCGCGACCGCCGGGCGGCCGAAGGCTTCGGCCTGTCGGCTGCAGCCGCCGGCGTCGAGCGGATCGTGTACCTCGGGGGGAGTTCGCCGGCGGGCTCGCTGTCCCGGCACCTCGGTTCGAGGCTCGAGGTCGAGCGGATCCTTCTGGAGGCGGTACCCGGGTCCACGGCGCTGCGGGCATCGATCGTGATCGGGGCGGGCTCGGCCTCCTTCCGCGTGCTCGTCCGGCTGGTGGAGCGCCTGCGTGTGCTGATCCTGCCGGCCTGGCGGCACAATCGGACGCAACCGATCGACGAGCGCGACGTGATCGAGTTCCTGGCCCGAACACCGGACACCGCGGCCGCGGCCGGTCGCTCGCTGGACGTGGCAGGGCCGGACGTGCTCAGCTACGCGCAGATGATCGAGCGGATCGCCGAGCTCATGGGCGTGGGCCGACTGCCGCTCGGCCTCGGGGCCTCGCTCACCCCGCCCGCGAGCGCGTTGGTAAGCGCCGTAACCGAGCAGCCGCTCGAACTCGTGCGGCCGCTGATGGAGAGCCTCGAGTCTGACGTGTTGCCGCGCGACCCCGAGGAGGCTCCACGCCTGTATGGAATCCGCCCCCGCCCCTTCGAACGGGCGGTCGAGCACGCGCTCGCCGAGTGGGAGTCGCACGAGACGCTGGCGGCGCGATGAAGGTCGAGCGGACGATCGAGATCGCTGCGCCCCCGGAGCGCGTCTACGAGGTGGTGATGGACCCGAGGCACCTGGAGGACTGGGTCACGATCCACGACGATCTCGAGGAGGCGCCCGACGGGAGGCTCGAGAAAGGCTCGGAACTGACCCAGCGCCTCAAGCTGGCCGGCAGGAAGTTCCACGTGCGCTGGAAGGTCGTCGAGAACGACGCCTGCCGGCGCGTAGTCTGGGACGGAAGGGGGCCCGTCCATTCCCGGGCGCGGGTGGTCTACGAGTTCGAGCCGAACGCCGACCGCACGCTTTTCTCCTATACCAACGAGTACGACCTTCCTGGCGGGCTGCTGGGGAGGATGGCGGGCGGCGCGGTCAGGCGGGTTACGGCCAAGGAGGTGGACGCGACGCTGGAGCGCTTGAAGCAGCTGCTCGAGTAGCCCTTCCGCTCGCGGACCGTCTTTAACTGTTACAGTCAAATGACGGTTATTCGTTACGTGGATAGGGAACATGACTGATTTTCTCGACGAGAAGCGCAAGGAGATAGAGAGCCGGCTGCGCGAGCTGCGTCCGCTGGTGGAGGAGTACAACCGATTGGAGCAGGCCTCTCGCGCCCTCGCGGGCGTCGGGGGACGGGCCTCCCCACGACCCCGGAGCGGCCGCCGCGCAGCCTCCGGCCGCCGGCGCCGCGGCCGCCCCCGCGGCACCGGCACCCGCTCGATCCAGGCCTTGGAGCTGGTCCGCGCGCGTCCCGGGATCACGATCCGCGAGCTAGCCGACTCGATGGGGATAAAGGCGAATTACCTCTATCGCGTGATGCCGACGCTGGAGCAGGAGGGCAAGGTCAAGCGGCGGGATGGGGGATGGCAGGCGGCGTGAGCCGGCGGCTGACAGCTGGCAGCTGGCAGGGCCGCGGGCGCTGCCACAACTAGGCTGGCAGTTGGCAGGGCGCCGGCTTCGCCGGCTGCAGTGGCAGACCTGTGTCCTCAGGACTCTGCCAACTGCCACCGCCAACTGCCAACTCAAACGAGCTCCAGCTGCTTGACGGTATCCCGCTCTTCCTTGAGCTCATTCACGGTCGCCTCGAGCCGGGCCCGCGAGAAGTCCGTGAGCTCGAGCCCCTCGACGACCTCGTATTCACCTCCGGACGTGGTGCAGGGGAAGGAGGAGATGATTCCCTCCTCGACCCCATAGTGGCCAGTCGAGGGGATGGCCATGGAGATCCAGTCGCCCTCGGGCGTACCGGCGAACCAGTCGTGGACATGGTCGATCGCGGCGTTCGCCGCCGAGGCGGCGCTCGAGGAGCCGCGGGCGTCGATGATCGCGGCGCCGCGCTTCGCGACGGTAGGAATGAAGTCGTTCTCGAGCCAGTCCTGGTCCTGGCCGACCGCGTCCCAGGCGCTCCGCCCGCCCACCTTCGCGTTGAAGACGTCCGGGTACATGGTCGTGGAGTGGTTGCCCCACACCGCGAGATTCGTGACCTCCCCCACCGACGCGCCCGCCTTCCCGGCCAGCTGGGTTTTCGCCCGGTTGTGATCCAGGCGCGTCATCGCAGTGAAGCGCTCCCGCGGGACATCTGGGGCGCTGCTCATGGCGATCAGGCAGTTCGTGTTGGCCGGGTTGCCGACCACCAGCACGCGCACGTCGTCCGCGGCGTGGTCGTTGATCGCCTGGCCCTGCGGGCCGAATATCCCGCCGTTGGCCTCGAGCAGGTCGCTCCGCTCCATCCCCTTCGAGCGTGGTCTCGCGCCTACGAGCAGCGCTACGTTTGTGCCGTCGAACGCCTCGCCCGAGTCGTCCGTGATGTCGATGCCTTCGAGCAGCGGGAAGGCGCAGTCGTCCAGCTCCATTGCTACCCCCTCGGCGGCCCGCACCGCGTCGGGGATCTCGAGCAGCTTCATGCGGATGGGCGTGTCGGGCCCGAGCAGCTGGCCGCTTCCGATCCGGAACAGGATCGCGTAGCCGATCTGGCCGGCGGCGCCGGTGACGGTGATATTTACCGGGGTCATTGCATCTCCTCTATGACTGCGTCGGCAAACTGCGAAGTACCCACCGCACTGGGATCGTCACGTGAAGGCTTGAGGTCGTAGGTGACGTTTTCGCCCTTGCGGATCACCTCGGCGATCGCGCCTTCCATGCGGTCCGCGGCCTCGGCCTCGTCGAGGTGGCGGAGCATCAGCATGCCCGAGAGCATCAGCGCTGTGGGATTGACCTTGTTCTGCCCCCTGTACTTGGGGGCGGACCCGTGCGTGGCCTCGAACGTGGCTCCCTCGGAGCCGATGTTCGCGCCGGGGGCGAGACCCAGCCCGCCGATCATCCCGGCGCCCAGGTCGGACACGATGTCTCCGTACAGGTTGGGCAGCACGATCACGTCGTACTCCTCGGGTCGCGACACGAGCTGGTTGCAGAGATTGTCGATGATCCGGTCCTCGAACTCGACGTCGGAGTGGCGTTCGGCGACCTTGCGCGCGGTGTCCAGGAACAGTCCGTCGGAGTGCTTCATGATGTTCGCCTTGTGCGCGGCGGTGACCTTGGACCGCCCGTACTCCTTCGCGTAGTCGAAGGCTGCTTCCACGATCCGCTCGGAGCCGAAGATCGAGATCGGCTTGATCGATATACCCGAGTCCTCGCGCACCGGGCTGTCCAGCTCGTCCGCAAGGAAGCGGGCAAGCTTCCCCTCCTCGTCCGAGCCCTGCTCGAACTCGATCCCGGCGTAGAGGTCCTCGGTGTTCTCGCGGACGATCACGATGTCGGTCTCGGGGAAGCGGGTGCGCACTCCCTCGTAGGCCTTGCAGGGGCGGATGCAGGCGTAGAGGTCCAGCTCTCTTCGTAGCGCCACGTTGATCGAGCGGTGGCCCAACCCGACCGGGGTCGTGGTCGGTCCCTTGAGGGCGATCCCGCGCTCGCGGATCGACTCGACCGTGCGCTCCGGCAGCGGGTTGCCCTCAACCTCGAACACGTCGACGCCGGCGTCCTGGACGTCCCAGTCGAACTCCACGCCGGTGGCCTCGAGCACCCGGCGGGTCGCCTCCGCGATCTCCGGACCCGTGCCGTCCCCAGGGATGAGCGTCACGCGGTATGCCATGCGGCGGGAGTTCTACCCGAGGAGCGTCGGGTCAGTCATCCCAATGAGCGGCGAGCAGGCGGCCCGCGAAACACTGCTCCCATACTCCATAACCCGCCAGGAGCTCGATCTTCGCGAGCGGCATCGCAATCGGCGGCTCCAGGGTGCCGAAGCGCACTCTGCCACCATCTCCTACACAATGCTCAGCGGCCGCTCAATCCAGCTCGTGCGGGTGCTCGGCATCCGCATCGGAGTCGACGCGAGCTGGTTCTTCGTGCTGTTCCTGATCATCTGGTCGCTGTCGGGCTACTACAACGACCTCTTCCCGGGCGACGACACCAAGGCGTTCACGCTGGCGGTGGTCAGCGCGCTGCTGTTCTTCCTCTCGATCCTGCTGCACGAGCTCGGCCACGCCGTGGTGGCTATACGAAACGGAATCGGCATCTCGGGGATCGACCTCTGGATGTTCGGCGGCGTGGCGAAGATGCAGCGCGACACCGATACCCCCGGCGTAGAGTTTCGGGTGGCGGTGGCGGGGCCGGTGGTCACGCTGCTCATCGCCCTGATCTGCTTCGGGATCGGCTCCGCCATCTCCAGCCCGGACCAGGTCGGGCACGCGGCCCGCTTCAGGATCGGCGACTTTGGGGGGGCCTTGGCTGTGCTGGGGTACCTGGCGGGCATCAACGCGCTGGTGCTTGTGTTCAACCTGATTCCCGGCTTCCCGCTCGACGGCGGCCGGATCGCGCGGGCGATCGCCTGGTGGCGGACTGGAGACCGCACCCGGGCCACGCGCTTCGCCGCTCGGCTGGGGCGCGGCTTCGCGATCGCGATGATCGCCCTCGGCGCCTTCTGGTTCCTCACCGGCGACGTGATCGGGGGCGTCTGGCTCGTCTTCATCGGTTTCTTCCTGTCGCAGGCGGCGCGCTCGGCCGAGCTCCAGACCGTGATCACGAGCCGAATCGAGGGGGTGCGGGTGAGGGATGTCATGGACGCGGAGCCAGTCGCGGTACCCGACGACATGCCGCTCGACCGGGCTCTCGACGAGTACTTCTTGCGCTATGGCTGGCCCTGGTTCCCGGTCGTTGATTCGCTGGGACGCTTCGTCGGCCTGGTCACCCGCCAGTCAGTGGAGGGCGTGCCGGAGACGGTCCGCCCCGGACGGACCGTGGCTTCGGTCATGGCCCGTGACGAAGCTGGCGAGCTCGCCGCCGGCCTCGAGCAGCCGCTGGAGGCACTGCTCGGCCTGGACGCCCTCCAGCGGCTTGGCGCGGTCATGGCGGTGGACGCCGACGGCGTGCTCCGCGGGATCGTCACGATCGACACAGTCCGGCGAGCGCTTCAAGAGCCGGCGGCCGCCGTGTAGAGCATAGAATCGGCCGCCCTCCGAATGCCCCAGCACGACGTCCTCGTCATAGGAGCCGGACTCGCCGGCCAGCGCGCGGCCCTCGCCGCGGCCGAGGAGGGGGGGACCGTCGGGATCCTCTCCAAGGTACACCCGGTTCGGTCGCATTCGAACGCGGCCCAGGGGGGCATCAACGCCGCCCTCGACGCCGAGGACTCCTGGGAGTCGCACGCCTTCGACACGGTCAAGGGCTCCGACTACCTGGGCGACCAGGACGCCATCGAGATCATGTGCCGAGAGGCGCCCCAGGAGCTGCTCGACCTGGAGCACCTGGGGGTGACCTTTCACCGCAACGAGGAGGGGCGGCTCGGCAAGCGGGCCTTCGGCGGGGCGTCGGCCGCGCGCACCTACTACGTGGCGGACATCACCGGCCAGGCGATCCTCCACGTGCTCTACGAGCAGCTGATGAAGCATGAGGAGGTCTATCGCTACGAGGAGTGGTTCTCTACGGCCCTGGTCCGGGACGGCAACGGCAGGATCGCGGGAGCCGTGACGCGCAACATCCGGGACGGCTCGATGGAGCTGTTCACCGCCAAGAGCGTGATCCTGGCCACCGGGGGCAACGGCCAGGTCTACACCCCAACTACCAACGCTCTCATCTGCACCGGCGACGGGATCGCGATGGCGTACCGCGTCGGAGCGCCGCTGATGGACATGGAGATGATCCAGTACCACCCGACCACTCTGGCCGGGCTTGGCCTGCTGATCACCGAGGGCGCGCGAGGCGAGGGCGCCCACCTCTACAACGCGAAGGGCGAGCGCTTCATGGAGAACTATGCGCCCAACAAGATGGAGCTCGCCTCACGCGACGTGGTCTGCCGCGCCGAGCAGACCGAGATCAACGAGGGGCGGGGCCACGAGGACGGCACCGTGGCCCTCGACATCACCGTGGTGCCTCGCAAGCGAATCCATGAGGCGCTACGAGAGATCGTCAACGTCGGCCGGGACTTCGCCGGGGTCGACATCACCAAGGAGCCCATCCACATCAAGCCGGGTAACCACTACGTGATGGGCGGGATCAAGACCGATACGAACGGGCGGACCGCGATACCGGGCCTTTACGCGGCGGGCGAATGCGCATGCGTGTCGGTGCACGGGGGCAACCGCCTGGGCGCCAACTCGCTGCTCGACACGCTCGTTTTCGGCCGTCGTGCCGGGCAGCATGCGGCCCACGCCGGCAGGAACCAGGGGATGCCCGAGCCCTGGAAGGGCGCGCTCGCCGACGAGGAGCGGATGATCTCCGAGCTCGTTCGCCGGGAACCCAGCGGGCGGCGGGTGTCCGAGCTGAGGGCCGAGCTCGGCCAGACGATGGACAAGTACTGCGCGGTGTTCCGCGACGAGGACGGGCTGCGCACCGCCCTCGACACCGTGCGCCGCCTGAGGGATGAGGCCGAAACCGTGGCTGTCGACGACAAGGGCAGCATCTTCAACCAGGACGTCCTCGGGGCGCTCGAGCTGCATTTCATGCTCGAGAACGCCGAGTGCATAGTGCTCTCGGCGCTCGAGCGCAAGGAATCCCGGGGCGCTCAATACCGCACCGATTTTCCGCAGCGCAATGACGACGACTGGCTCAGGCACATCAACGTGAGCCTGGACGGGGCCGAGCCGGAAATCTCCTTCTCCGAGGTAACCCTCACGCAGTGGGAGCCGGAGGAACGGAAATACTGATGACAGTCCTCAGTCCTCAGTCCTCAGTCTTCAGGGACTTGTCGGAGGTCGTTCCTGAGGACTGCGGACTGACTCCTAATGGCTGATTACACCCTCAAGATCAGGCGCTTCAACCCGGAGAGCGGCGAGGCCGCGTACTGGGAGGACTTCGGCGTGGATTTGCCGCCCGAGCGCTCGGTGCTCGACGGCATCCTCCAGGCCAAGGACCGCGAGGACGCTTCGATCGGCATCCGCTGCTCCTGCCGCGCCGCGATCTGCGGCTCCTGCGGGGTGAAGATCAACGGCAAGTCCCGCCTCGCCTGCAACACGAAGATCGGCGACGCCGCCAGCCAGGCCGCGTCCAAGAACAGCGGCGCCGTGGTCGTCGAGCCGATGGGCAACATGCCCGTGCTCAAGGACTTGATCGTGGACATGGACGCCGTCCACTGGAAGAAGGTCCAACGCGTGGTTCCGTGGCTACTGCCCGAGGGTCCGCCGCCGGATCGCGAGTACGTAGTGCCGGCCGAGGCGATGATCGACGTGACGCAGTCGATGGCCTGCATCCACTGCGGCGCCTGCGTATCTGCCTGCCTCTCCCTGGAGGTGGATCCAGGGTTCATCGGTCCGGCGGCCCTGGCCAAGGCCTACCGCTTCGTGGGCGACCCACGGGACGGCGCCACGGAGGAGCGTCTGCGCGACCTGGCCGAGGACCCGCACGGCATATACGACTGCACCCACTGCTTCGCCTGCATCGAAGTCTGCCCCAAGGACGTCGCGCCGATGTCCCAGATCATGCGCCTGCGGCGCCGCGCCACCGCGGACTACGAGATCAAGGACCGCAACAACGGCTACGGGCACGAGCAGGCGTTCACGAGCCTGGTGGAGAAGTACGGGACGCTATTCGAGGCTCAGCTGCTGCCGCGCTCGTTGGGCGACGGCTCGCTCGTCAAGGGTCAGCTCTCACCGAGCGGCGCGAAGCAGCTCATTCCGACACTGCCCACAGCCGCCCGGGGCCTCAAGTCCGGCAAGGTCTCACCGCGCAAGGCGCTGACCCACCCCAAGCTGCCCGACCAAAAGCAGGTGCGACGCATCTTCAAGGAGATCGAGTCCAAGGATGAGCGCCTGGAACTCAACCTCTACATCGTGGGTGAAGAGGGCGCCGAAGAAGAAGGGATGGCCGAAGGGGGCCTGGAGGCGTGAAGGTCGCCTACTGGCCGGGCTGCGTCTCGCGCGGCTTCACCCCCGAGCTCCACGGCTCGATGGCGGCCCTGGCCCCCAAGCTCGACCTCGAGCTGGTCGAGCTGGACCGCGCCAACTGCTGCGGCGCCGGCGTGATCGCCGAGCACAACCAGGAGCTGGTCGACACGCTCAATGCGCGCACGTTCGCGATGGCTCAAGGGGTCGAGGACGCCGCGGGGATGATGAACATCTGCTCCACTTGCCAGGGAGCGCAGTCCGAGTGCCAGGAGCGGCTCGACGCAACCGGCGAATACCGCGACGGCATCAACTCGAATCTCTCGGGGGAGGGTCTGCGCTACGAGCGCGACGGCCAGTGGTGGAACAAGAATCTGCTCTGGTTGCTGGTCGAGGAGATCGGACTCGACACCGTCCGTGAGCGGGTGGTGCGCCCGCTCGAGGGGCTGCGGATCGCCCCCTTCTATGGCTGTTACATCGTCCGCCCGACGAGGCGGCTCGGTTTCGCGGACCATCCGGAGCGCGACCAGTACCTGGACCAGTTGATCGAGGCGCTCGGTGCGGAACCGGTCGAATACGCCGGTGCCCGCAAGTGCTGCGGCTTCCCGGTGATCACGATGAACCGCACGACCTCGCTGCGCCAGGCGGGTCGCCACCTGGCTGACGCGATCGATGCGGGGGCCGACTGCCTGGTCACGCCGTGCCCGCTCTGTCACCTGAACCTGGACCTGCAACAGCCCGACGCCGAGAAATACGTGGAACGCAACGACCTTGGCATTCCGGTCCTGCACCTGCCGCAGATGGTCGGGCTCGCGCTCGGCCTCGAGCCCAAGGAGCTCGGGATGAACAAGCACGTAGTGTCGACGAAGGCTGTCGTTGAAAAGCTCGCGGCGGCGCCGGCGGCGGCCTGACGAACGCTTCCCTGCCAGGCGAACCGAAAAGCGGCCCAGAAACGAGAAAGCCGACCGGTGGCTGGTCGGCTCTCGTGAAACTAGGCGTACCCCGGTCCGCCCTGGACGGCGCCACGAACGCCCAGATCGCGCACACCCTCTCGATCGGCTTGGAGGCGGTGCGCACGCGTGCCCGCAACATCTACCGCAAGCTCGGCATCTCCTCGCGGCGCGACCTCGCCAGGCTCGGCCGGCCGGAGCCGATCGTGGTAGACGCCCCGGAGGCCGACCCGCAGGCGACGTCCTAGGCTGTCGGGGCGCCTCGGAGCAGGTTGCGCACCTGGAGCAGCTCCGCCAGCTGCACGGCGTTCGTGGCGGCGCCCTTGCGCAGGTTGTCGCCGACCACCCACATGTTGAGGCAGCGCTCGTGCGAGGGGTCCCGTCGGATGCGGCCGACCAAGACGTCGTCTCGCCCGGCCGCGTCGATCGCCAGCGGGTAGACGGCGTCGGCGGGATCGTCCAGGACCAGAACGCCGGGTGCCTGCGAGAGCACCTCCCGGCAGTCCTCGGGCGTCAGCGGCTCACGCGTCTGTACGTTGATCGACTCGGAATGGCCCGTGTAGACCGGCACGCGGACGCAGGTGGCCGAGATCCCGATGTCCGGGGCATCGAGGATCTTCCGCGTCTCGGCCATCATCTTGCGCTCCTCGGTCGTGTAGTCGTCGCCGTCCTTGAACCTCTCGACCTGCGGCAGCACGTTGAAGGCGATCCGGTGCGGGTACACCGACGGGGGCGGTAGCTCGTGCGCCTCCAGCACCGCCCGGGTCTGATTGTGCAGCTCCTCCACGGCGCGCTGCCCCGTGCCCGAGACCGACTGGTAGGTCGAGATCACGAGCCGCTCGATGCCGGCGGCATTGAGCAAAGGCTTGAGCGCAACGACCATCTGCATCGTCGAGCAATTGGGATTGGAGACGATTCCGCGGTGGTGGTCGAGCGCACCCGGGTTCACCTCGGCCACCACGAGCGGCACGTCCTCGTGCGTGCGCCAGAAGGAGGAGTTGTCGACCACGACCGCACCGGCCTCGGCGAAGCGCGGCGCCCACTCCTCGCTGACACCCGAGCCGGCCGAGAACAGGGCCAGGTCGAAGCCGCCTAGGGCAGCGTCCTCCAGCGGCCGGACCTCGATCTTCACTTCACCGTGGTCGATCTTGCGACCCGCCGAGCGCGCCGAGGCGAACGGCACGACCTCGTCCGCCTCGAAGCCACGCTCGCGCATGACGCCGAGCATCGTGGAGCCCACCGCTCCGGTGGCGCCGACAACCGCGACCCTCACGAGCTGGCCTCCGGCTGCACGACCGGCCGGTGGTCTCCCGCCACGTCTTCCGGCTTGACCGCATCGGCTCCGAGCTCGAACGCCTCGTGCAGCTCCCGGACCGCCGTGGCCACGTCCTGCTCGCGCACCACGCAGGAGATCTTGATCGGCGAGGTGGAAATCATCTCGATGTTCACGCCGGCATCGCCCAGGGCCCGGAAGGTCTTGTAGGCGACTCCGGGGTGACTCTTCATTCCCGCGCCGACCACCGACACCTTCCCCATCAGCTCGTCTGTCTGGATCTCGCCGAAGCTGAGGTCCTCGTTGAGGCCTTCCAGCGCCTCACGCGCCATGGAGAGGTCGTCGCGCGGAACCGTGAACGACATGTCGGCCTTGTGCCCCTCAGTCTGCGGCTCGTTCTGAATGATCATGTCCACGTTCACGTTCGCGTCCGCGAGCGCGCCCATCACCGCAGCGGCGATCCCCGGGCGGTCGGGCAGCCCGGTGAGGGTCACCCTCGCCTCCGCCGTGGAGTGGGTGACCGCAGTGACGAGGGGTCGCTCCATGGTCTGCTGCTCGTCGAGGATCAAGGTACCGGGTCCGTCCTCGAAGCTCGATCGGCAGTGGATCGGGATGCCGTAGTTGCGGGCGTACTCCACGGAGCGCAGCTGCAGCACGCCGGCGCCGGAGGCGGCCATCTCCAGCATCTCCTCGAAGGACACTTGGACGAGCTTGCGGGCATTCGGCACGAGCCGCGGGTCGGCGCTGAACACGCCGGCCACGTCGGTGAAGATCTCGCAGACGTCGGCTCCCAGAGCGGCGGCCAGCGCGACAGCGGTGGTGTCCGAGCCGCCGCGGCCGAGGGTGGTTACGTCGGCCGAGGTCGATACGCCCTGGAAGCCGGCGACGAGAACGATCTTCCCCTCGTCGAGCCCGCGGCGGATCCGGCCGGCGCGGACTTCCACGATCTTGGCCTTGGTGTGGGAGGTGTCGGTGACTATTCCGGCCTGCGAGCCGGTCAGGGAGATCGCCTCGTGACCGAGGTCGTTGATGACCATCGCGGCCAGCGCGCAGGACACCCGCTCCCCCGTCGAGAGCAGCATGTCCATCTCCCTCGGGTGGGGGCGGTCGGAGACCTCGTGGGCCATGGCCACCAGCTCGTCAGTGGTCTTGCCGCGCGCGGACAGCACCGCGACCACGCGGTTGCCCTCTTCCTTGCGCTGGACGATTCGGCCGGCCGCCGCCTTGACCCGCTCGGCGTCGCCCACCGAGGTGCCGCCGAACTTCATCACCACTGTCTCGGCGGCTTCGGACATGGGGTCGAAAGATAGCCTTCGGGCGCGCCGATTCGGACGCCCGATCTCGCAGCTCGCTCTAGAGGGCGTGCCGCCCGCGCAGGGCGTTGCCGAGCGTGACCTCGTCCGCGTACTCGAGGTCGGAACCCACCGGTAGTCCGCTCGCCAGGCGCGTGACGGCCACCTCGGGGGAGCGCTCGCGCACGGCCTCCGCCAGGTAGAGAGCCGTGGCCTCGCCGGTCGTGGTGGCGTTGGTTGCGATCACCACCTCGCGCACCCCGTTCGAGGAGACGCGCTCCAGCAGCTGGCCGATGTGCAGGTCCTCTGGATCCACGCCGTCGATTGGCGACAGCGCCCCGCCCAGCACGTGGTAGCGACCGTGGAACTCGTTGGTGCGCTCGATCGGGATCACGTCGCCCGGCTGCTCGACGACGCAGATCACCGAGGCTTCGCGCCGCTCGTCCTGGCAGATCCGGCAGGTGGGCTCGACCGCGAGGTTGCAGCAGACCTCGCACTGGCCGACGCTCTCCTTGACTTCGCGTATAGCGTCGGCCAGCGGGAGCGCCTCCTCGTCCGAGACGCTCAGAAGGTGGAAGGCGAGCCGCTGCGCCGTGCGCTGTCCGATGCCGGGCAGCTTGGCCAGCTCGCCGATCAGCCTGTTGACGGGAGGCGCGAACACCCGAACCCCTCAGCCTAGCCGCCCACTCGGAGGTGTCAGGCGGCCTCGAGCTCGACCCGGTTGTCGTTGAATGTGGGCCTCGGGCTCAGACCTGGAGAATGCCCTGAGGGCTACATCCCCGGCAGGCCGAGGTTCCCCAGGCCGCCCAGGCCGCCGGTTGCCTGCCCCATCTTCGACGCGGCCAGCTCTTGCGCCGAGCGGATCGCCTCGTTGACGGCGGCGAGCACCATGTCCTGGAGCAGCTCGACGTCCTCGGGGTCGACTGCCTCGGGATCGATCCTCAGCTCGAGCAGCTCCAACTCGCCGCTCATCTTGACTGTGACCATGCCCCCACCCGCGCTCGCCTCGACCACCGCGCTCTTGAGCTGCTCCTGGGCCTTGGCCATCTCGGCCTGCATCTGCTGGACCTGCTTCATCATCTGGTTGAGGTTGGGCGGCTGGGGCATCAGTTCTCCTCTTCGATGACTTCTGTCGCTCCGAACTCGGAGCGGAGCCGCTCGAGCAGCTCCTCCTCGCTCAGGAGCGCGGGCCCCTGCGCTGCGGCGGCGCTGAGCTCGTAGGCCACGGTGAGGCCGCGGCCCGTGATCCCGCGCAGCGCCTCGACCACCAGCTCACGGTTGGCCTCCGCCTTTTTCTTGCCGAAGGTG
>DATFQM010000055.1:0-41324 GCA_035264265.1 Thermoleophilaceae bacterium | reverse complement strand
GAGCTCACAATCGAGTCCACGCGCGGGATACTCCCCAGGGGCGGCACGATCCTCGGGACCTCGCGCACCAATCCATTCGCGCAGGACGACGGCCCCCAGCGCATCCGAGAGAACCTCGCGACCCTGCACCTCGACGGCCTGATCGCGATCGGCGGCGAGGACACGCTGGGCGCCGCGGCCCGCCTGTACGCCGAGCACGAGCTCCCGGTGCTGGGGGTGCCCAAGACCATCGACAACGACCTGGGCGGCACCGATATGACGTTCGGCTTCGACACCGCCGTCCAGATCGCCACCGAGGCGATCGACCGCCTCCACACAACCGCCGAGAGCCACAACCGAGTGATGGTCGTGGAGGTGATGGGCAGGCACGCCGGCTGGATCGCCCTGCACTCCGGGCTCGCGGGCGGCGCCGACGTGATCCTGATCCCGGAGCGCCCGTTCGACATCGACGAGGTGTGCCGTCTAATCCGGCGCCGCCACGCCCGGGGGCGCTCGTTCTCGATCGTCGTCGTGGCGGAGGGGGCCATGCCTCAGAAGGGGACGATGGAGATCGCGACGGGCGAGCGCGACGAGTTTGGCCACGCCCGACTCGGGGGCATCGGTCACCGGCTCGAGCACGAGATCGAAGAGCGCACGGGCTACGAGGCGCGGGCCACAGTGCTGGGCCACGTCCAACGTGGCGGCACGCCAACCGCCTTCGACCGCGTCCTGGCCACGCGCCTGGGCATCGCGGCAATCGACGCCGCCAATGGTCGCCGCTGGGGCGTGATGCCCGCGCTGCGGGGGCAGCGCATCGAGCTCCTGCAGCTGGAAGAGGCGGTCGCCGAGCTGCGGACCGTGCCGGTTGAGGAGTACAAGGTCGCGGAAACGTTCTTCGGGTAGCGCTGCCGGCGCTCAAACCGCCCCATCATCCGTAACCCTCCTTCCGCTTCTGGCTGGCAGCTGGCAACTGGCGGCTGGCAGTAAAGCCGGCCGCGCCGGCTGCAGGTGGGCAGTTGGCAGGCTGCCGGCTACGCGGCTGCAGGTAGACAGTTGGCAGTACGCCGACGCACGCCGCCTGCAGTCGGCAGTGCGGCGGCTGCGCCGACTACAGCTCGCAGTGCCGGCGTCGCCCACACCCTGCCAGCTGTCAGCTGCCAGCTGCCGGCTCTCAACTAGCGCTCTGCCGGCCCGAGCTCCATCTCCGACGCCGCCTCGCGGCCCAGAAGCTGGTTCACGAAGGGCGCCGCGATCCGGACGGTCGCCGCCGCGATCGTGAGCGCGACCGTGACCATGAACGCGTCGAACGCGTTCATGCCGAACGCCCAGGCGGTGATCCAGAACACCAGGCCTACCGTGAGGGCCACCATGACCCCCACGACTAGGAGCCCAGTCGGTCGCCCATCGCCCGGCGGACCCTCGTGACGGCGTTGAAGGTGTTCTTCATCGCTCGCTCGGGGCCCGAGTCCCGGGGCGGGAGCATTCCGACCTGGCGCGCGAACTCCGCGCCGTCGTAGTAGGTGACGCTCGAGACGATCGCCTGCTCCTGGATCTCGAGCAGGTCCACGCCACGCATCTCTACGGGCTTGCCGGTGGGGTCGATTCCCTGAAACGACCGGCCGCTGAAGGTTCCCGCCATCCGCCACTCGACTGCGGCGTGCTTGTCGTCGGCGACCACCCGCGCGACCGTGGTCTCGAGGTCGGGGAAGGCAGCGAACAGCTCGCGAAAGAAGCCCTTGATCTGCTCCGGTCCCCGCAGGACCACGAGCGGCACGATGTCCGCCACCCCGTCCGCGCCCCAGTGGGAGGCTATGACGTCCGGGTTGCGTCCGGTGATCGCCTCGAAGTAGCTGCGGGCATGCCCCTCGACCAGCTTGCGCTTGGGCGGACGGCGCGTTCGAGTGCCGGTTTCGGCCATCGAGGCCACCCTACCAGTCGCCTTCCAGCGCCCGCGAGAAGTCGTCGACCAGCTGATGCACCGCGTCCGCACCCCCCTCGCGGGCGGCCCGGACGACCCGGCTTCCCACGATGACGCCGTCCGCGAGGTCGGCCACCGCACGTGCCTGACTGGGAGTGGAGATGCCGAAACCGACCGCCACCGGAAGCTCGGCCGCGGCGCGCACGCCCTCGACCATGGCCCCGAGCTCCGCAGGCAGCTCGTCTCGCTCGCCGGTCGTGCCGGTGAGCGACACGGCGTAGACAAACCCGCGGGCGTCGGCGCCGATCTCGCGGAGGCGCTCCGGCGTGGTGGTGGGCGCGACCAGCGGAACGAGCGCGATTCCTTCCCTATCGCAGGCGGCCCGCAGCTCGCCCGCCTCGTCGTGCGGCAGGTCGGGGACGATCAGGCCGGCCGCGCCCACGCTCGCGGCCCGGCGGGCGAACTGCTCGGCGCCGCGGGCCAGCACCACGTTGACATAGACCATCAGGATCACCGGCAGCCGCTCCGCCAGCGTCTCGCAGACTCCGAGCACGCGGTGCGGCGTGGCGCCGGCTGCCAGCGCGCGGGTGCCGGCAGCGTGGATAACCGGCCCGTCGGCGAGCGGGTCGGAGAACGGGATCCCCAGCTCGATCAGGTCCGCACCCGCGTCGGCGGCCGCCTCGGCGGCCGCCCGTGAGGCTTCCAGGTCGGGGTAGCCGCCCATCAGGTACGGCATCAGGGCCGCGCGCTTGCCGTGGCCCTCGAAGGCGGCCGCGATGTGTTGCCCGGGGGGATTCGCCCCCCCGCTGCCGGCGTTGCCGGCACGCCCTCGGGTCACCCTTCTGTGCCGAGGACCTCGGCCAGATCCTTGTCGCCGCGGCCCGACAGCGTGACCAGGTCGAGCCCTCCCCTACTGGGGTTCCCGAGCAGCCACGCGATCGCGTGGGCGGGCTCGAGCGCGGGCACGATGCCCTCCAGCTCGCACGTCCGCCGAAAGGCCGAGAGCGCCTCCTCGTCCGAGACGGCCACGTAGCGCACCCGGCCGCTGTCGCGGAGGTAGGCGTGCTCGGGTCCCGAGCCCGGGTAGTCGAGCCCGGCTGAGACGGAGTGGGCCTCGAGGATCTGGCCCTCCTCGTCCATCAGGACCGCCGACAAAGCCCCGTGCAGCACGCCGCGGCCCCCGGTGGCGAGCGGCGCGGAATGCCGCAGGGTGTCGAGACCCTCGCCGGCCGCCTCTACGCCGATGAGCTCCACGCCGGGGTCGCTGACGAAAGCCGTGAAGGTCCCAATCGCGTTCGAGCCGCCCCCGACGCACGCGAGCACCCGGTCGGGCAGTCGACCCGCATCCTCGAGCAGCTGCGCCCGAGCCTCGTCGCCTATCACCCGCTGGAGGTCCCGCACCAGCGCGGGGTAGGGCGCCGGACCCACGGCCGACCCGATCACGTAGTGGGTGGTCCCGACGTTCGCGACCCAGTCCCTGATCGCCGCGCTGACGGCCTCCTTCAAGGTGCGGGCGCCCACCTCCACGGGGACGACCTCGGCCCCCAGCAGACGCATGCGCTCGACGTTCGAGCGCTGGCGGCGCATGTCCTCGGTCCCCATGTAGACCGCGCAGTCGAACTCGAGCAGCGCGCACGCCGTGGCAGTCGCCACCCCGTGCTGACCGGCGCCCGTCTCGGCGATAACGCGGCGCTTGCCCATGCGCCGCGCCAGCAGCGACTGTCCCAGGGCGTTGTTGATCTTGTGGGCCCCGGTGTGGAGAAGGTCCTCCCGCTTGAGCCAGATCTCGGAGCCGGCGACCTCGGACATCCGGGCGGCCCTGTAGAGAGGAGTGGGGCGCCCGGCGTAGTCCCGGAGCAGCGAGGAGAGCTCGTCCCCGAAGGCCGGATCCGAGCGGGCGCCGGTCCAGGCCTGCTCGAGCTCGTCGAGGGCGGGGATGAGCGTCTCCGGCACGTAGCGGCCGCCATAGGGGCCGAAGCGGGAATCGACCGGCGCTGCGCTCATGCCGCCGCGTGGGCCCGATCCGCCGCATCGACGGCCCGGAAGAAGGCCTTGAGCCGCCGCGGGTCCTTGCGGCCCGGCGACGACTCGGTCCCGCTGGCCGTGTCGACGGCGAACGGGCGGGCGGCGGCGATCGCCTCGGGGACGTTCTCCGGGGTCAGGCCGCCCGACAGCACGGTCTTCGCCGGGCATTCGTGAAGCCGGGCAAGCTCCCAGTTGAAGGATTCGCCGGTCCCCCCCGGGCTCCCCGGCACGTAGGCGTCAAGCAGGTGGTAGTCGGTGTGGAAGGCGCGCAGCCCCCGGACCTGCGCCGCATACTTGACCCGTACCGCCTTCATCACCCTGCACCCGGTGCGGCGTGCCGCCTCGGCGCAGTAGGCCGGTCCCTCGTCCCCGTGCAGCTGCAGCAGCGTGAGCGCGCACCGGTCGGCGGTTATCGCGACCTCGTCCAGCGTCGCGTTGACGAACACACCGGCGACCTCGAGCCGGCGACGGAGAGCGGCCCCGATCTCCTCGGCGTCCTCGATCGCGCAGGCGCGCGGGCTGGCGGGCCAGAAGATCAACCCGAGCGCCCAGGCGCCGAGCTCGGCGCAGGCGCGCGCGTCCTCGAGGTTCGTGATGCCGCACGTCTTGACGCGAGTCACACCGTGAATGGTCGCACGCCGCCGCGGGCGATCGGTTTGGCGGCCGGCCTCGGCCGCAAACTCGTGCTTGGAGCCTTCAGGCTCGAAGCGCTAGGGGAGCGGCAGGGGGCCGTTCTGGTCCTGCGACGACTGCTGCTGCGGCCGGTTGGGCCGCTTGCCCAGCTTGACCTCCGCGGTCATCTTGTCCTTGCCGCGGTAGTACTCGATCGAAACCTTGTCTCCCGGCCTGTTGTCGGCGATCGCGGCCGCCACGTCGTCGGATTTACGGACCGACTTGCCGTCTACCTTGACGATCAGATCCCCGCCCGCGGTGACGCCCCGGGTGGTCTCGGTGCGGCCCCCGCGGAGCCCTGCATCGTCCGCGGGGCCGCCCGGTACGACCGACTGGATCAGCGCGCCGCTCTCGACGGGGAGGTTGAGCTCCTTGGCCAGCTGGCCGCCGACGTCCGTCATCTCGATCCCGAGGTAGGCGCGCTCGATCTTTCCGCCCTGCTTCAGCTTGGGCAGCAGGCTCTTGGCGAGGTTGACCGGGACCGCGAAGCCGATGCCCACGGAGCCCTGGCCGCCGCCGGTGGCGATCTGCGAGGTAATCCCGATCACGCGGCCGTTCGCGTCGAGCAGCGGGCCGCCCGAGTTGCCGGGGTTGATCGATGCGTCGGTCTGGATCACGTTGCGGATGGGAAAGCCGTTGGGCGCCTGGATCTGGCGCTGGAGCGCAGACACGATTCCGGTGGTGACGGTGCGCGTGAACCCGAAGGGGTTGCCGATCGCCACGACAGAGTCGCCGACGTGGACCTTGGAGGAGTCGCCGAGCGGCATCACCTGGAGGTCCTTCACCTTGCTCGGATCGATCTTGAGCACAGCCAGGTCGGTCGAGGTGTCGCGGCCCTTGACCTCGGCGGGAATCGTGTCGTTGCCGTTCTCGCTGAAGCGGACGCTCACGTCGCGCGCGCCCTCCACCACGTGCGCGTTGGTGAGGATCGTCCCGTCACGGTCGACAACGAACCCCGACCCCGTGGCGGTCTGGCCCTGCTGCGGAAGGCCGAAGACCGAGTCGTTGCTGACCCCGCGGGCCTCGACGAACACGACACCCCGGCCCTCCGCCTTGTAGATGTCTGCCACGGTGCGGCCGCCATCGCTATCGCGGACCGCCTTGCCCGAGGAGGGCGCGATGGTGGACTCCCGGACGACCTTCGTGTCCCCGTTCCCGATGACGCCGGTGGCGAGCAGGATGGCGCCGACGACGAGGACAAGGAGTCCGCCGATCACTCCCGAGAGGAGGTTCGAGGCGCGCTGCAGGGGTGTGGTGACGGGGCCCATTGGCTCTTTTCAGGAGTTTCTAGAGGCCCTACCTTAGAGCCGCCTAAAAGGGCCTCCGGGGGGGATCGCGACGAGGGCGCGCAGCCTTCCCCGCGGGCCCGCGGTAGCCGCCAGGGCCCTGCGAAGCGCGCGGCGCGCCGCGCGGTCCGGAGGCTCGGGGGCCCGCGCCTCGTAGCGGTGCGCGCGCAGCCCGGCCGCGTAGCCGGCGGCGTCCGGCCCGGCCATTCGCGCGAGCCGCCCCTCCATGGCCCGCAGCGTCGTGCCGGCCGGGAGGCGCCAGCCCAGCCTCCGTAGCGCCGACTCGAGCTCGCGAAGCTGCGCCTCGGCGGCCTCACCGTCCGTGGCCGGACGCCGCGGCGCAAGGCGCCGCAGGCCGAGCAAGGCGGCCCCGGCAAGCCCCGCGACGGCGAGCACGAGCGCCGCCACCCACCAGCTGGCGCCGCCGTCGTCGCCGCTACCGCCCCCTGGAGCGTCCGCTCCACGCTGTGGACCGGCGCCGTCACCGCTCCTGGTGCGCACGTCGCCGGCCTGCCCGCCGGGACCGCCGAGCGCCTCGAGACCGCTGGACTGGGTCTGGGCGGGGGCGGCGGGCGGCGTGGGGTCGAAGGCGACCCAGCCGACGCCGGTAATGAACACCTCCACCCATGAGTGGGCATCGAGGTCACGGACCCTGAATTCGCCCGTGTCGCTGTTGAACGATCCTGGGCTGAAGCCCGCCGCCACCCGGCTCGGTATCCCCACCATCCGCAGCATCAACGCCATCGCGCCCGAGAACTGCTGGCAGTAGCCGACCCGGTCGCGCAGCACGAACGCCGGCAGGGGCAGTCGCCGGCGCGGGGGGTTCTCGTCATAGGTGTAGCGGCGCTGCAAGTATCGCTCGATGCGGGCGACCGCGTCATAGGCAGTCGGCGCGCTGGCCGTCAACCGGCGCGCCAGTCGGTAGACGTCGCCGTACTGCGAGTGGAGCAGCGCGCGCTCGGCCCCAGGCGTGCCGCTCGTCGGTCCGTTCCGCAGCGGCATCACGGTCTCGCCGGCATCCGGCAGCTCGACGACGGTGTAGCGGTCGAGCTCCGCGGGGTAGCCAGCCGGGGCCCCGCGCATCTGCGCCGCGCTGGGCTTGGGGACATACGCGTTGACCCTGTAGGCGTCCCCCTTCTCGAGCGCGTCGTCGAGCTTGATCGTGGTCCCGTCCTCGGCGGTCACCGTCGAGCCGGCGCCGTTCACCTGGTAGATCGTGCCCGGGCCGACGATGAGGTCGCTGCGAAGCGAGCGAACGGTCACGCGAATGTGCCTGTCCCACCGGGGGTTGAACTCGAAGTAGTCCCAGTGCCGTCCGCGCGGCCTGAAGCGCCGAGGCAGGTCGACCAGCGCGTTGCTGTGACTCTGGCGCAAGCGGAGCCAGCGAACGCCGTCGAAGCGGTCGAGCACCTCGGTCTTCCAATAGAGCGGCTGGGACGACTTGACGTTGAGCAGCGTGGTGCCGTCCCGCGGCCACGCCAGCGGCCCGTAGGAGTGGTTCCAGTCGAAGACGACGCTCTTACCCTCCCCGAACCAGTCGAAGGAGCGGTAGTCCCACCAGGGCTGGTCGCCGTCGAGCGCCGCCGCAATGGGGAGCGAGCACACCCCCGCGGCGAGCGTGGCAGCCGCCGCCGCCAGAGCGTCCCTTCGCCCGAGGCGCGGTAGCCACAGCCAGGCCGCTACCAGAAGCAACAGGACGAACCCCCGTGTCAGCGGGGAGCCGGGGTTGTGGTTGGTGACCGCGACCCCGTACAGCACTAGGAGGGCGACCAGCGCCTCGGCCCGCCAGAGGCTGCGGTAGCGCCGGGCCGGCCAAAACGCCAGGGCGGCGGCAGCCGTCAGCAGCAGCGGAGCGCCCAGCAGCACGGTCAGCCGCACCCAGCCGTCCGGACCCTTGTACGGCCAGGCGATCGTGCGAATACCCGACAGTCCCCGATCGAGCCCGTCGGCGAGCTCGTGCCAACCACCCGGCAGCATGAGCCGTCCCTGCAGGCCGGCCGCGGCGAATCCGGCGACGAGGATTCCGAACGTGACAATCGAGGCCAGGCCGATCGTCAGCGGCCGCGGGAGCCCCAGCCTGGGCAGGAGCGAGAGGAGGCCGGCGCCGCCCGTGGCAATGGCGACGATCAGCACCGCACGCCCCGCTGGGGCGTCGGCCACCATCCCCCACCAGTGGCCGATGCCGAACGCCGCGAGCGCCGCAAAGGCGACGAGTCGCAGGAACGGCGAGTCGCGCTCCTCCGCCGCGGTCGGCAGGGCGGCGGCGCGTCCGGGGGGCGCCGCGAGCCGCGCGGCGGCGCCGCTCAAGCGGCCTCCCTCCTCGTGGGCCGCATGGGGCGCCGCACTCGGTCCAGCCGCACGCCCTCACAGCCGGCGACGGTGAACGCCGGGGTCCGGTCGCCGACGGAATGCGGCGTGACGAGCCAGCGGGAGCCCGCCGGCAAACGCTCCAGCGCCCCGGGTGCGCGGTGCTGCGCCCTCGCGGTTACCCAGATCACCGCCCCGCCGCGCCCGGCGCGCGACAGTGCCGGTGGCGCCGGCGAGCCCTCGACGAGCGCGAGCCGCACGTGAACCGTCGGCCAGGCTCCCAGGTCGGCGCCAACTTCGACCGGCCGCCTCTCGCCGGGCAAGAGAATCGCGCAGCCGCCGGCCCGCGCGAGGTGGGCGCACAGCGACCCCGCGGCGCGGACCGCGGCGTCGAGTGCCTCCTCGCCAGCGGGGCGGCAGGCGTCGAGGACGATGAGCGGCGCGGCGTCGAGGCCGGCAACGAGACGGCGCTCGAGCATCTCCCCGGAGCGTGCCACGGCGGGCCAATGGATGCGCGAGGCGGGCGCGCCCTGCCGGTAGGGCCGCAGGCCGTCTATCTCGAGCTCGGCGGTGGAGCGATCGAGGCGGCGGGAGGGGCCGAACTGCTCGCCCTCCTCGGCCGTCCCGGCGCCGGCCCCCCCGCGCCTGACCGGTTCCACCGGCTCGATCCGGGGGAGCACGAGGAGCTCCTCGCCGCCCTCGCCCCAGATCTCCATCCGGTCGAGGCCAAGCGGGTCGCGAACGACGAGGACCGGGGCCTCGAGGCACCGGCGGCCACGCCGGGAGAAGCGCACGTTCAGACGAAGCCGACGCGCCCAGCGTCCCGCTACCGGCACGGGCCAGCCCAGGAGCGGCTCGAGCAGCTCGCCTCCCGGCGGCGGCAGCATCCCCGTCGTGAGCTGCAATCGCAGCGGCCACGGCTCCTCCTCCACGACCGTGTGCGGCCCCGGCGCGCGCGTCACCCGCGCCCCGCGCGCCGCGAGCCGGACCCAGGCGGACGCTGCGATGGCTGTCCCGGCGAGGGCGACGCCGGGCACGTACAGGGATGGCGTGTCGAAGGTCGCGCCCGCCAGGCAGAGGCCAATGCCCAGAGCCGCCGTGGCGAGCGCGCGGCTCACAGCGCCCCCGACCGAGCCATCGGTCGTGTCTCGCGAGCGAGCGTGAGAGAGGAGGGGCTCACAGCGCCGGCACGCGGCCGAGCGCGTCCCGGATCACGCCGGGGCGCTCGTCCCGGGCCACATCGGGCGCCAAAAGCAGCCTGTGCGTGAGCACCGTGGGCGCGAGCGCCTGCACGTCGTCGGGTAGCGCGTGGTCGCGGCCCTCGAGCGCGGCGAGCGCCTTGGCCGCGCGGAAGAGCATCAGCCCGGAGCGCGGGCTCGCCCCGAGCTCGACCCGGGGGTCGGCGCGGGTCGCGTCGAGCACGGCCACTATGTACCGCCGAAGGGCTTCGCTGCCGTGAACGCGAGCGGCGGCCGCCTGGGCGGCCAGTACCTCGCCCACCTCGGCAACCGGTTCCAGGTCGAGCACGCGGTCGTGCTCGGCGTGGTTGGCAAGCATGTCGGTCTCGTCCTCGGCCGACGGGTAGCCGAGCGAGACCCTCACCATGAAGCGGTCGAGCTGGGCCTCGGGGAGCGGGTAGGTGCCCTCGTACTCGATCGGGTTCTGGGTAGCGAGGACGATGAAGGGACGCGCCAGCTCGTGCGTGTGCTTGTCGACTGTCACGTGACGCTCCTGCATGCACTCAAGCAGTCCCGACTGGGTCTTTGGCGAGGCGCGATTGACCTCGTCGACGAGCACCACGTTGGCGAAGACGGGTCCAGGCCTGAACTCGAAGCGGTTCTCTCGCTGGTTGAAGACATTCGTGCCGACCACGTCCGCGGGCAGCAGGTCGGCGGTGCACTGGATGCGGGCGTACTCGGCGTCGATCGAGCGGGCGAGCGCCCGGGCCAGAGCCGTCTTGCCCACCCCCGGATAGTCCTCGATCAGCACGTGGCCCTCGGCGAGCAGCGTTATCAGTACGTCCCTCATCGCGATCGCCGGCGCCTTCACCGCCCGGGCGAGGTTGCCGCGCAGGCGCGAGCCCAGCTCCTGGACCGCGGGCGGATCGAGCTCGGGTAGCGTCACCATGCGGCCTTCCATGGTAAGAGGAGGCGCCAGTCGCCAGTCGTCAGTCGCCAGAATCTGGGCGCAACCGCCTTTCCCGGCGACCGGCGACTGACGACTATGCCTGAGTGGGCTCTTCGGACCTGCTGAGCTCGCGAACGGCTGCCTCCGGGTCGGCCGAGCGCATCAGTACCTCCCCGATCAGCACGGCGTCCACGCCAGCCTGCTCGAGCTCCTCGATCTGCTCCCGGCCCGTGATGCCGGATTCGGAGACCACGATCTTTCCCGCGGGGACGTCTGCCAACAGCTCGAAGGTGCGGCGCATGTCGACGCTGAAGTCAGTGAGGTCGCGGTTGTTGATCCCGACCACGTCGGCGTCGACCTCGAGCGCGGTCTCCAGCTCCTCGGGGGCCGACACCTCGACGACCGCGTCGAGGTCCAGGTCGCGTGCGAGGCCGTGGAGGGTGCCGAGCTCACGCCGATCGAGCGAGCCCACCACGAGCAGAACCGCATCAGCCCCGCCTGCCTTGGCCTCGTAGAGCTGGTAGGGATCGATGGTGAAGTCCTTGCGCAGAAGCGGCAGCTCGGTTGCCGCGCGAGCCTCGCGAAGGTCGGCGAGCGAGCCGCCGAAATGGGCCTCCTCGGTGATGATCGATATTGCCGCGGCCCCGCCCCGCTCATAGGCACGGACCAGTGCCGGACAGCTCGCGTCCTCGCGAATCGCTCCGGCCGACGGCGAGCGGCGCTTGTGCTCGGCGATCACCGACGTGCCGGGGCGCGCCAACGCCTCGGCGAACGGCCTTCCCTCGCCCCGCACGCCGGCCTCGCTCTCGAGCTGGGGCAGAGGCCGCTCGCGCTTCCGGCGCTCGAGCGCGTCGCGGGTAGCCTCGACGAGGGGATCCAAGCCCGCCCTCACCCGAGCTCCCGGCTGCGCTCGACGAACCGCTCCATCACTTCGCGCGCGGCGCCCGAGTCCACCGATTCCTCAGCACGGCGCACCCCGGCCTCGATCGACTCCGTCACGCCGGCGACGTAGATCGCCGCGCCCGCGTTGAGGATGGCCAATGCACGCTCGGTGCCCGACTCGCCGGACAGCACGCGCCGCAGCACTTCGGCGTTCTGCTCCGGCGTACCCGCGCCCACGGCGCCGTCGGCGGCGCGCTCCAGGCCAACCTCCTCGGGGGTGACCTCGAAGCTCCTAAGCCCTCCGCCCTTCAGCTCCACGACCTGAGTTGCCCCCGAGACGCTGAACTCGTCGAGGCCATCCGCGCTCGACACTACCAAGGCGGCCTCGGTGCCGAGCTCGCGCAGGGCGGCTGCGATGGTCTCGAGGTACCCGCCGTCGGACACGCCGATCACCTGGCGCCGCGCGCTAGCCGGATTGGTGAGCGGGCCGAGGAAGTTGAAGATCGTCCGCACGGCGAGTTCCTTGCGGACCGGCACCACGTACCGCATGGCTTGGTGGTGGCGCGGCGCGAACATGAATCCGAAGCCGACGGCGTCGATGCACTCGGCCACCGCCGCGGGCTCCAACTCGATGCTTGCTCCGAGCGCCTCGAGGACATCGGCGGAGCCGCACTGGCTCGTCGCCGAGCGGTTGCCGTGCTTGGCCACCTTGCAGCCCGCCCCGGCGGCCACGAAGGCGGCGGTCGTGGACACGTTGAAGGTGGGCAGCCCACCCCCTGTGCCGGCGGTGTCGACGAGCTCGCCCGCGACCTGGACCTTCGCGGCCAGCTCGCGCATGGTCCTCGCGAGGCCGGCTATCTCGGCGACGGTCTCGCCCTTCGTCCGCAGCCCGACCAGGAAGCCTGCGGTTTCCGCCTCGGAGGCATTGCCGGACATCACCTCGCGGAGCACGCGAGACGCCTGGTCCGCGGACAAGTCCTGCCCGGCGCAAAGGCGGTCGATCGCGTCGGTGATTACGGCGTTAGGCATCCAGGAAGTTCCCGAGGAGCGCCATGCCGGAATCCGTAAGGATCGACTCGGGGTGGAACTGCACGCCCTCCGCCGGCAGCGCGCGGTGGCGCAGGCCCATCACGGTGTCCCCGGAGCGAGCCGAGACGTCGAGCTCGTCCGGAACGTCGGGGTCTACGACGAGCGAGTGATAGCGGCCCACCACGAGGGGGGATTCGAGTCCCTGGAAGATCGTTCCGCCGTCATGCTCCACGCCGGTCGTCTTGCCGTGCACGGGCTGCCCGCGCACGACGCGCCCGCCGAAGGCAACGGCCAGGGCCTGGTGGCCCAGGCAAACGCCCAACACCGGTGTGCCGGCCGCGGCGAAGCGCTTGATCGCCTCGCTCGAGATCCCGGCCTGGGCGGGCGTGCAGGGACCGGGCGACACGATCGCCCGGTCGAAGCCGCGGGCGAGCAGCTCGTCCACCGTCGCCTCGTCGTTGCGCACGACCTCGATCTCCGCCCCGAGCTCGCCCAGGTACTGGACGAGGTTGTAGGTGAAGGAATCGTAGTTGTCGATCACGAGGCTCCGGGTCATGGCCACTCCGCCTGTGAGCAGGCAAGCCGTACGGCGTCGAACACCGCCCGGGCCTTGGCCTCGGTCTCCCTCACCTCGTAGCCCGGCTCGGAGTCCGCCACGATCCCTCCGCCAGCCTGCACGTACACCCGGCCGTCCTTGACGAGCGCCGAACGGATGTAGATGCAGGTGTCGAGCTCACCTGTGTAGGACAGGTACCCGACCGCCCCGCCGTAGGGACCCCGCCTGGTCGGCTCCAGCTCGTCGATGATCTGCATGGCCCGGATCTTCGGCGCCCCCGACAGCGTCCCGGCCGGGAGCGAGGCCCGCAGGGCGTCCATGGCGGTCACGCCTGCCCGCAGCCTGCCGGACACGGAGCTCACGATGTGCATCACGTGCGAGTAGGTCTCGACCACCATCAGCTCGTCCACGCTCACGCTGCCGTACTCGCAGACCCGCCCCAGGTCGTTGCGGCCGAGATCCACGAGCATCACGTGCTCGGCCCGTTCCTTTTCGTCTGCGAGCAGACCGCGCGCCCCCTTCAGGTCCTCCTCGGTGGTGCCGGCGCGAGGCCTCGTGCCGGCGATCGGTCGCTGCTCCGCCCGGTGGCCCTCTACCTTGACGAGCGACTCGGGCGACGCGCCCGCGATCTCGAAGTCCTGGAAGTCCAGGAAGTACATGTAAGGGCTGGGGTTCACCGTGCGCAGACCCCGGTAGATCGAGAAGGCGCCCACCGGCGCCTCGGCGCTCCAGCGCTGGCTCGGCACCACCTGATAGACGTCGCCGGCCCGGATGTACTCCTTGGCCCGCTCGACGGCGGCGGTGTACCCGTCGTACCCGATGTTCGAGTCGAACTCGGGCGCCTCTCGCGGCCCCGCGAGCACCCGCGGCACAGGGCCGGCGAGCCGTTCGCGGACGTCTGCGATGGCGCTGGCCGCTGCCCTGTAGGACCTTTCGACGTCCTCCTCCGCGAACACGTTGGCCAGCACCGTGACCTCGTGCTTGAGGTGGTCGAACGCCACGAGCAGATCCGACACCATGAGCGCCAGCTCGGGGAGGCCCAGCTCATCGGGGTTCGTCTGGCCCACCGTGGGCTCCACGCTGCGCACCAGGTCGTAGCCGAAGAGACCGACGGCCCCGCCCGCGAACGGCGGCAGTCCGTGGAGCGGTGCGATCCGGTAGCGGCCCAGCTCAGCCTCGACGAGCGCGTACGGGTCCCCGGGATCGCCCTCGCTCCAGCGGATCACCGTCCGGGGGCGGAAGCCGAGGAACGACCAGCGTCCGAAGCGCTGCCCCTGCTCGGCCGACTCGAGCAGGAAGGACGGCCCGCCGCCCCGCAGCTTCAGGTAGGCCGACACGGGCGTCTCGGTGTCGGCCACGAACGTGTGGCGCAACGGCACGAGCGTGTGCTCGCGGGCCAGTGCCAGAACCTCCTCCAGGCTGGGGAAGATGTGGAGCTCGGCGGGCTCAACGGCGACGGACATTCAGCTCCTCGGAGGCGTCGTCCAGACTGAGCCCGCGCGAAGCGAGCAGCACCGCGAGGTGGTAGAGCAGGTCCGCCGCCTCCGCCGCCAGGCGCCCGTCGTCTTCCTCGCGCGCCGCCCGAGCCGCCTCCTCGGCCTCTTCCTGCACCTTGTCACCGATCCGCACCGGCTCCGCAAGCAGCTCGGCCGTGTAGCTGCCCTTGGGCGACTTGGCCCGGCGCTCCGCGATCACCCGCTCGAGCCGCGGCAGCGCCTCGTGCGGCGCGGGTGACAGATCGCCGTTGTGGAAGCAGGTCCGCTCCCCCGTATGGCAGGCCGGACCGGCCGGCTCCACCAGCGCCAGCACTGCATCCAGGTCGCAGTCGAAGCGGAGCTCACGCACGCGCATGACGTTGCCCGACGTCTGCCCCTTGTGCCACAGCTCGCCGCGCGAGCGGCTCCAGAACCAGGCCTCACCGCTCTCACGGGTGCGCCTCAGCGCCTCCTCGTTCATGTAGGCCAGCGTCAGCACCTCGCCGGTGCGCCAGTCCTGCGCTACGCACGGCGCCAGGCCGTTCTCGTCGAATTCGATCTGCGGGTCCACCCCGAGCATTGTCGCAACGGACGCGTTTGGAGCGCCAAGCGCGTCCAACGCCGCGGTCGGGGCGACGCCGGGGTAGGGCGGACTTGATCTCGGCATCACGGGAGGGCATCCTCCAGCCGAGTTTCGAGCAGTGGGGGTGTGAGATGCATGCACGGCTGAGCCGGTGGGCGGGTCTGCCGCCGGAGCGGCTCACCCAGACGGTCACGGAGTTCGAGCAGCAGTCGCTTCCGGTCCTGGAGCAGCAGTCCGGGTTCGACGGAGTCATCGTGATGGTGGATGAAAATGCGGGCAAGGCGGCGGCGATGACGTTCTGGGAGACGCGTGACGACATGCGGGCGACCGACAGGCTTGCCGAGGAGATGAGGGCGAGGGCCGAGACGACGGCCCAGGCACAACGGGATCCGGTGGTCGACCACTACGAGATCCTGTTTCGCAGGTAGCGCCCGCCTCCGCTTCGGGAGTTCCTAGTCGATACCCAGCCGGTCGAGGAGCGCCTCGTCGCGTCGCCAGCCCTTGCGAACGCGAACGCTCAAGTCGAGGTGAACGCGCCGCCCCGTCTCGAGCTCCATCTCGCGGCGCGCCGAGGCGCCGATGGCCTTGACCATTCGCCCGCCCGCTCCGATCAGGATGCCCTTCTGGGACTCGGTCTCGGCCCAGATGCGCGCCTGGACGAGCAGCGAGCCATCGTCCCGCTCCTCGAGCTCCTCCACCTGGACCTCGACGGCGTGCGGCACCTCCTCGCGCGTCCGTGCCAGCGCCCGTTCGCGGACCAACTCCGCAAGCCGCACTCGCTCGGGGAGGTCGGTGCGCTGGTCCGGGGGGTAGAGCAGGGGGCTCTCCGGCAGGAGCGAGACCAGGTGCTCCACCAGCTCGGGTACTCCTGTGCCGCTGTTCGCGCTCACCGGGAAGACCTCTCCCTCCACGCCGAGCTCCGCGGCCGCCGACAGCGCCTCCATGGTGCGGCCAGTGTCGAGAAGGTCGACCTTGTTGACGGCGGTCACCGCGGGCAGCCCGACGTTCCGGATCGCGCGCGTGATGAAGCGATCGCCCGGACCCACCCGCTGGTCGCCGCCCACGACGAGCAGGGCGGCATCCGCGTCGGCAAGCGCGCGCTCCACCCGCCCTTGCATCCGCTCGGTCAGCGCGTCACGCGGCCGCTGCACGCCCGGCAGGTCCACGAGCACGAGCTGCCAGTTCTCGCCGGTGGCGATGCCGCGGATCTCTCGCCGGGTCGTCTGCGGCTTGTCGGACACGATCGCCACTTTTCCCCCGACGATGGCATTCATGAGCGTGGACTTGCCGGCGTTGGGGCGACCCGCCAGCGCCACGAAGCCCGCACGACTCACAACGACGACAGGACCCGCCGCTCCAGATCCAGCATCTCGCCCGAGTCGGTCTCGTGGTCGTAGCCGCACAGGTGGAGCACCCCATGGACGACCGCCTCGGTCAGCTCCTCGGTGTGCTCGGGACAGATCACAACGTCGCCGAGCTCACGCGGCCCGGCCGGCGCTCCGACCTCGTCCACCGGGAACGAGAGCACGTCGGTCGGCTCGTCGAGCCCGCGGTGCTCGCGATTGAGCTCCCGGATCCGCTCCGGCCCCACGACGGCCACGGCCAAGTGCCCCTCGACGACGCCCGCCGCCTCCAGCGCCGCGAGCGCGGCGGGCCGCACCGCCTCGGGCGCGCCGATCAGCTCCAGCTCGATCAGCCTTGCTGCCGCCGCGCGGCGTGCTCGCGGAGGGCCGGCGCCTGCTTCTCGGCGTACTCGTTGTAGGCGGCGACGATCCGCTGCACGAGCTTGTGGCGCACCACGTCCTCGCTTCCGAAGCACACGAACTCGATGTCCTCGACGTCCTTGAGGATGTCCCCGATGATCACGAGGCCCGAGCGCTGGTCCTTCGGCAGGTCGATCTGGGTGATGTCCCCGGTCACGACCATCTTCGAATTGAACCCCAGCCTGGTCAGGAACATCTTCATCTGCTCGGGGCTCGTGTTCTGCGCCTCGTCGAGGATGATGAAGGCATCGTTGAGGGTGCGGCCGCGCATGAAGGCGAGCGGCGCGACCTCGATCACGCCGCGCTCGAGGTGCTGGTTGACCCGCTCCGGCTCGAGCATGTCGTAGAGCGCGTCGAACAGCGGCCGCAGGTATGGGTCGACCTTGGCCATTACGTCCCCCGGCAGAAATCCGAGCCGCTCGCCGGCCTCCACGGCGGGCCGCGTCAGCACGATCCGGTTGACCTCGCGGCGGGCGAGTGCGGCCACCGCCATGGCGACCGCCAGGAACGACTTCCCCGTACCGGCGGGGCCGATCCCCACGGTGACGGTCGAACCGCGGATCGCATCCACGTAGCGCTTCTGGTTCACGGTCTTGGGAGCCACCTTGAGCGAGCGGTGGCGCCACACGACGTCCTCGAGGATGGTGCTGGGCGATTCGTGCCGCCCGAGCGCCTCCGAGATGGCCTCTATGGTCCCCGGCGAGACCTCGTGCCCCTGGCGGACGAGGTCCCCGAACTCGCGCACGACGGTCTCGCCCAGCGACACGTCGCCCTTCGCGCCGTCCAGCGTGAGCACGTTGCCACGCAGGAAGACGTCGCAGTCGAGGTGGGCCTCGAGCGTCCGCATGACCTGGTCGTTCCCGCCGGCGAGCTCGGCGGCGACGTCGTTGCTGAGCTCCACCTGGGCGCGCACTAGGAGCCGAGGGCCTCCCTGACCAGCTCGCTCACCCGCTTGCCCTCGGCGCGCCCCTTGACCCTCGGCATCACGATCGACATCACCTTGCCCATGTCGCTCGGAGAGGACGCGCCGGACTCGGCCACCGCATCGCCCACGGTCGCGCGGAGCTCCGCCTCGGGCATCTGCTCGGGAAGGTAGCTCTCGATGATCTCGGCCTCCCGCTCCTCCGCGGCCGCGCGCTCCTCGCTGCCGCCCTCACGGTAGGCCTCGGCGGCCTCAAGCCGCCGCTTGCGCTCGCGCTGGAGGACGGCCAGGTCATCGCCGTTCCCCTCCTTGGCCGCCTTCTGCAGCTCGCTGGCGATCAGGCGCAGCGCGTGCACGCGCTCGCGGTCGCGCGCCTTCAGCGCCGTCGCCACGTCATCCTGCACTCGTTCCAGCACGGACATGACTTCAGTTTAGGAGGGCAGAGCGATCGCAGACCGGGCAATAACCACGGCCACATTCGACTGCTACGGCACGCTGGTCGACTGGGAGGGCGGGCTGGGCGCGTTCCTGTACGAATTGGCCCGGCGCAGCGGCGACGAGGACCCGGGGCCCGGCAGGGCGCTGCGGGAGCGGTGGGAGGAGCTCCAGTTCGAGCTCATCCAGGGCGACTACCGGCGTTACGCCGAGGTGCTCCGGGACAGCCTCACGGCGTGGGTCCGCGAGCGCGGCTACCGCTGGAACGAGCACCACGGCCGCGCGTTGGTGAGATCGATGGAGAGCTGGCAGCCCTTCCCCGACACCGTTCCCGCGCTGCGGCGAGCGAGGGAGGCCGGGCTGCGGCTGGCGATCGTCTCGAACACCGACCGCTCGATCATGGAGCACACGCTGCACCAGCTCGAGATCGAGTTCGACGACGTCGTCGTGGCCGAGGACGCCCGGGCCTACAAGCCGGCGCTCGGGCCGTTCGAGCTCGTCCACGACCGACTCGGAGGCGATGCCGGCCAGATCCTCCACGTCGCCTTCGGCTTCAAGTACGACATCGGCCCGGCCAGGCGACTCGGCTTCCGCACCGCCTGGGTCAACCGCAAGCGCGAGCAGCGCCCCCGCCCCGAGGAGCCGGACTTCGAGTGGGACTCGCTGTGGCCGCTCGCGGACGTGGCGGGCTAGCGGCGGCCGGATGAGCGACGGCACGCTGATCCTGCTCGCGGGGGTACTGCTCGCCCTCGGGATCGGGGCCACGCTCGTGGCCGGGAGGCTGCGAGTCCCCGGCTTGGTCATGTTCTTGGGCCTGGGGATGGTGATCGGCTCTGATGGGCTCGGCCTAATCGACTTTGGTCACAGCCTCGACGACGTCGAGCTGGCCCGAACGATCGGCGTGATCGCGCTCGCGCTGATCCTGTTCGAGGGCGGCCTCGCCGCAGGCTGGGACGAGATCCGGCCCGTCCTGTGGCCAAGCCTGTCGCTGGCCACCCTCGGGACGGCGGCCACCGCGGCGATCGTGGGGCTCGCCGCCGCCCTCCTGCTCGACCTCAGCACGCTCCAGGGCCTGCTACTTGGCTCGATCGTCGCGGCCACCGACGGCGCGGCCGTCTTCTCGGTGCTGCGGGGCTCGAGCCTCGAGCGCCGGCTGGCACGCGTGCTGGAGGCGGAATCGGGGCTGAACGACCCGGTGGCGATCGTGCTGGTGCTGGGGCTCATCGAGGCGATCCAGCACCCGGGCTTCGGCGCGCCGGACATGGCCTGGCTCTGCGTGAAGCAGCTGGCGATCGGCGCCGCCGTGGGACTGGCCGTCGGACAGGCCGCCGCGACGAGCTTCCGCCGCGTGCGGTTCGCCACCACCGGCCTCTACCCGGTCGCCTCCATCGCAGCCGCCGCGCTCGCCTTCGGCGGCGCCGACCGCCTGGACGGCTCCGGCTTCCTCGCCGTGTATGTCGCCGGCCTGGTGCTCGGCAGCGTGCAGATCCCGGCTCGCCGGACCGTGGCGGACTTCCACGACGGGCTCGCCTGGGTCAGCCAGATCGCCGTGTTCTTCACGCTCGGCCTGCTGGTCTTCCCCAGCCGCTTCGACGAGATCGCGGGTGACGCCCTGCTCGTGGCCGCGGTCCTGATGTTCCTGGCGCGGCCGCTGGCGGCGCTGGGCGCCACCGCCTGGGCGCACTTCTCGGTGCGGGAGTCCGTGCTGCTCGGCTGGGCCGGGCTGCGTGGTGCGGTGCCGATCGTGCTTGCGACCTTCCCCGTGATCGATCACGTCCCCAACGCCGATCCCTTCTTCGACATCGTCTTCTTCGTGGTGCTGACGTCCACGTTGATCCAGGGCGTCACGTTCGAGACGCTCGCGGAGCGACTCGAGCTCACCACGGACGAGCCGGCACTGTCGCGCCCCCTGCTCGAGGTCGGCACCATCCGCCGGCTCGGCGCGGAGGTCGTCGAGTTCCCGGTGGCGGAAGGCGACGCCGTGGTGGGGGCCATGGTGCGGGAGCTCCAACTGCCGCGGGAGGCCCTCGTCAGCGTGATCGTGCGCGGGGACGAAGCGCTGCTGCCCCGCGGCTCGACCGAGATCGAGGGAGGCGACCGCCTGCACATCCTGGTCAGGCAGCGCGAGCGCGATGGGGTGCAGGGATTGTTCGAGCGCTGGCGGTCCGGTCCGGTGCGAGAGCCCGAGCACCTGGTCGTCCCGATGTACGGCCGGGCAGCCATCTTCAGCGTGCGGCCGTGGAAGGACGAGTTCGGCGACCCGGGCTCACCCGACAGCGTCGAGGGTGTCCCCGTGCTGCGCTCGCTGCGAATGCGGCGCGGCGAGCCCGGGGCGCTCGTGCAGCTCGAGGATGGCCGCCTCGCCGTGACGGGCGAGGGCGTCGTGGCCGCGGGAGGGCCGCGGCAGCTCTTCCGTTATTGTCGCGACCGAATCCGGCGGGCGGCCGACGAGCAGTCGCGGGCCTGGTGGCAGGAGGTGGCGGGAGTCCTCTCCCAGCGCGTGGTGCGCTGACACCGAGACCTCTCTCCACGCTAACGGCCGAGCAGCACCGCGGCCCAGCCCCGGTCCACGAGACGGCGACGCTCGGCGAGCTGCCCGAAGGCAGCCGCGATGCCGTCCGCCTCATTCTCGAGCAGGCCCGACACGATGAGCGCCCGGGGCGCACGGCCCATCAGCCGGGCGACGCGCAGCAGCAGCGGTCGCGTCAGGTTCGCGGCCATGGTCTCCGCCTCGGGCGGCGGCTGCTCGCGCAGGTTCATCCGCTCGGTCCGCCCGAGCGCGACGCCGTTCGCCCGGGCATTGGCGAGGGTGGCCTCGACGGCACCACGGTCGGAGTCGACGGCGGTCACGGGCTCGAAGCCGAGCATGGCCGCCGCGATGGCCAGCACGCCGGAGCCGCAGCCGAGGTCGGCGAACGAGCCGGACGGCTCGAGCTCAAGCAGCAGCTCGAGGCAGAGACGCGTCGTGGGATGAGAGCCCGTCCCGAACGCCCGCCCGGGGTCCACCACCAGGTCGATGACGCCCGGGCGAACGGCCTCCTCCTCCCACGGCGGGCGCACCCACAGACGACCCCGGATCAGAACCGGTACGTGGAAGCGCTTCCAGCGCTCGGCCCAGTCGTCGGGTACCTCGCGGCCCGCGACCCGCACGCGCACCCCGGCCACTTCGGCCTCGCCCTCGGGCAAGTCCGGCAGCTCGCCCGGTGCCCCGTAGAGCGCGTATTCGACGAAGTCCTGCCCGTCGACCTGCTCGACGCCAGCCGGTGCCAGCTCCACCAGCTCGGCCAGCACCAGCTCGGCGGCCTCGGCGGGCGCTCGGACCGCGAGCCGGATCAGCGGAACGCGCGCCTCACCTTGTCGAACAGCGAATCGTCGCTCGCCTCGCGCAGGTTCTCCTCCGTCAGCGAGGCGCCAAGCTCCTCGAGCAGCTCCCTCTGCCTGGGCTCGAGATTGCGAGGCACCACGACGTTCAGCACCACAAGCTGGTCACCCCGGCGGCCGCGGCCAAGCGCGGGCATCCCGCGGCCCCGCAGGTTGACCACGGTGCCGGGCTGCGTGCCCGCCGGAACGTCGACCTCCTGCTCACCAGCGAGCGTCGGGACCTTGACCTTGGTGCCCAAGGCGGCGGCAGGCGCCGGCACATCGACAGCCGTCACCAGGTCGCTCCCATCTCGTACGAAGCGCTCATCCTCCGCAACGCGCACCACCACGTACAGGTCGCCGGGAGGCCCCCCGCCCTCGCCGGCGTGGCCTCGCCCGGTGAGGCGGATCCGCTGCCCGTCGGCAATCCCCGCTGGCACGTCGACGTCGAGGGCCTTCCGCACCGCGCGCTGACCGCGGCCGGAGCACGCCGAGCAGGGCTCGCGCGCGATCCTGCCTTCCCCGCCGCAGGCGGCGCAGGGGTGCGTGCGGACCAGCTGCCCGAAAGCGGTACGGGTGACCGCTCGCAGCTGGCCCGACCCCCCGCACCGCTCGCACACATCCACGGGCGTCCCGGGCTCGGCGCCGTCGCCGCCGCAGCGCTCGCAGGCGACGACCACGTCGTACTGGACCTCCACGGTCGTTCCCTGGGCCGCCTCCGCGAGGCCGACCTCCACCTCAACGGCAACGTCGCCTCCGTGCATGGGTCCCGGCCCCGCCCGGAAGCCGCCGCGCCCGAAGGCCGAGAAGGGATCGCCGCCGAAGAAGGCGTCGAAGATGTCCGCGAACGAGCCGAAGCTGTGCGCGGTGGGCGCGTAGCCGCGCGAATCGAGGCCCTCGAAGCCGAAGCGGTCGTACACCGCGCGCCGCTCGGCGTCCGAGAGGATCTCGTAGGCGTCGGCGGCTTCCTTGAACTTCTCCTCGGCCTCCGGGTCGTGCTTGTTCACGTCCGGGTGCAGCTCACGGGCGAGCGCCCGGAATGCCTTCTTGACCTCCTTGTCGTCGGCGTCCCGCGAGACTCCCAGGACCTCGTAGGGGTCACGTCTCATTCGTCGTAGACCTCGGCGACGAAGCGGGAGAGCTCCGAGGCGGCCTGCCGCACGGCCATGATCGCTCGCGGATAGTCCATCCGCAGCGGACCGACGACGCTGACGGCGCCGAGGTTGCGGCGCGGCACGCCGTAGTTCGCGGCGACGATCGAGAGCGAGTGGAGCTCGGGCCGCCGGTTCTCGTGGCCGATCCGCAGGTAGACGGTCGGCTCCTCCAGCGACTCGCGCAGCAGCGAGAGCAGCGCGACCCGCTGCTCCAGCACGTTCATGAGGTCGCCGAGCTGGGGGAGCTCCTGGAAGCGGTGCTCCGAGAGCAGGCGGGCCGCGCCGTCGACGAAGAGGGTGTCGCCGGCGGTGTCCTCGAGCTCCGTGAACACAGGCGCGAGGGTGTCGAGGAAGCCGCGCTCGGCCTCGGCGAGCGCGGGGTCGCCCAGCCTGGAGTGGACCATCCGCGCTCCCACGTCCATACCACCCAGCAGCTCGTTCAGGTAACTGCCCGCCCACCCCACAAGGCCCGGGTCCACGGGCTCGTCGTAGGAGATCACCCGCTTGGTGACCCCGCCGGTGGAGGTGATCACCACGATCATCAGGACCTGGGGCTGGAGCAGGAGCACCTCCACCCGCCGGATCGTCGTGGTCTCGATCGGCGGGGCGGTGACCAGCGCGAGCAGGTTCGTCACCTGGGACAGCTGCTCGGTGGTTGCCCGCATCGCCTCGTCCACCTCGCGGCGCATGTCCGTGAGCTCCACCGCCTTGCGCGGTACCGGCAGCGGGCCCTCGGCTAGCAGCTCGTCGACGTAGCGGCGGTAACCGATGTCGGTGGGGACGCGGCCGGCGGAGGTGTGGGGATGCTCGAGGAGGCCGGCCTCCTCCAGCCGGGCCAGCTCACCCCGGACGGTGGAAGGGCCCCAGGGGATGTCGTCCTGGTCGGCGATCCACTTCGAGGCCACGGGCTGCTTGAGCGCCAAGTGGCCCTCGATGACCTTCTTGAGGATGAAGTTCTGACGGCGCGTGATCTGCACGGCCCTTAGATTGTGCCTCAGGGCCGGAGTTCCGCCTCGGCGTTGCGGATGATCGGCTTTCCGCCCTGCTCGGCGACCGTGTCCACGACGACGCTGCCGTCCCGCTCCTCCTTGACGGTCCCGGTCACTGTTATCTCCTGTTCGGGGAAGCCCATCCCGCGAAACTGGACCGACAGGCGCTTGAGCTTCCGCGGGTCACCGCCGACGGCGGCGGTGTTGGCCCGGGCCACCTGCGCCATCGTGTAGAGGCCGTGCAAGATCACGCCCGGCAGCCCCACGCTCTTGGCGAATTCCTCGTCGACGTGGATCGGGTTCGGATCGCCCGACGCGTCCTTGTAGCGCCGCGTCAGCCCCGCGTCCGGCGTGACCCTCAGCTCGGGTATCGAGTCGCCGGCCTTCATCGCACGATGTTCGTCCACGTCGCGCGCGCCACCTCCTGGCGGCGCTGGTTCTTCGCGACCGACTCGAACACGTAGAAGACCTTGCCGTCCTTCTCGTAGACGTCCCTGACCCACGCCTCGGTGGTGATGGTGTCGCCGGCGCACACCGGCTCGCCCCACACGAACTCCTGGCCGCCGTGGACCATACGCGGCAAGCCCTCCCCGACCGTGTCGATTATCGCCGGGCCGAGGGCCGGCGCCGAGAACACCACCGCGAACATCGGAGGTGCCACCAGGTCACGGAAGCCCGCTCGACGGGCCGCCTCCGGATCGTGGTAGATCGCGCCCGCCTCGTGGACGGCGTCGGCGTACTGCCTGATGCGATCGGCATCTACCTCGAACGTCACGGGGTCGTACGTCTTGCCGGCGTTGGTCGTCACGGCGGGGGAATATAGATGGGCTGGCAGCTGGCGGCTGGCAGCTGGCGGAGCTTTGGTCAACAGTCTCTGCCAGCTGCAGGCGGCGAAGCCGCCGCACTGCCAGCTGCCAGGCCGTCTCTCAGGCTACGTAGCGAAGCGCCTGGGCTTCCGAGAGGGAGGCAAGCTTCCGAATCGTCCCCTCTTCTATTTGGCGCGCGCGCTCCCGAGTGACGCCGAAGACGCGGGCGACCTCGTCCAGCGTGCGCGGCTGCTCGTCCCCGAGGCCCCAGCGGAGCTCGATGATTCGCCGCTCCCGGTAGGAGAGGTTCTCGAGCGCCTCGCGCAGGCCCCGGTGCATCATGTTCTCGGCCGCGACGTCGAAGGGGGAATCGGCGCCGGAGTCCGGGATAAGGTCACCAAGCTGGGCGGCGTCGGCGTCTTCGCCCACCGGCTTGTCGAGCGACACCGGGGCCTGGGAGGCACGCATGATCAGGTCGGCCTCTTCGGGGTCGACCCCCGCGAGCGCGGCGATCTCCTCGACCGTCGGATCGCGGTCGCCCGTGGCCTCCAGCTTGCGCTGGGCGCCATCGAGCTTCTTCAAGACGTTGTCGATGTGAATCGGGATCCGGATCGTCCGCGCCTTGTCCGCGATGGCGCGGGAGATGGCCTGCCTGATCCACCAGGTCGCATAGGTGGAGAACTTGAACCCCTTGCGGTGGTCGAACTTCTCTACGGCGCGAACCAGCCCGATGGAGCCCTCTTGGATCAGGTCGAGGAAGGGCAGGCCCTGGTTGCGGTAGCGCTTGGCGATCGACACGACGAGGCGCAGGTTCGCCTCGATCATGCGGTTCTTGGCGGCGAGGTCGCCCCGCTCGATGCGCTTGGACAGCTCGACTTCCTCCTCGGCGGTGAGAAGCCGGGTCTTGGCTATCCCGTCCAGCAGGAGCTGGAGCGAGTCCACGGTGGGATCCGGGGCGGGCTCGGTGAGGGTGTCGGTCGTCACGGCGGCCAACTTACGGCCGCGCTCTAAGCGGGAGCTAAAGGCTCAGCGAGATGATCCGCGGGCTCGCTTCCGGGGATCCCTGACCTAGCGTCAATATGCCTGACGGAACGTCAGGGACGCCCGGGGAGCCGTTCTCCTCAGGAGCCGCTGTCGCCGCCCAGCTCGAGCACGGCCAGGAAGGCCTCCTGGGGCACCTCGATCTTCCCCACCTGCTTCATGCGCTTCTTGCCCGCTTTCTGCTTCTCGAGCAGCTTTCGCTTGCGGGTCACGTCGCCGCCGTAGCACTTGGCGATCACGTCCTTGCGCGTCGGCTTGACTGACTCGCGGGCGATCACCTTCGAGCCGATGGCGGCCTGGATCGCCACCTCGAACTGCTGCCGGGGGATCTGCTCGCGAAGCCGCTCACAGGTCGCCCGCCCGGCCGGATAGGCCTTCTCGCGGTGCACGACCATCGAGAGCGCGTCCACCTTGTCGCCCGCCAGCAGGATATCGAGCCTCACGAGCTCCCCGGGACGCATGCCGAGCACCTCGTAGTCGAGCGAGGCATACCCCTTCGTGCGCGACTTCAGCTGGTCGAAGAAGTCGAGAACGATCTCGGCCAGCGGCAGGTCGTAGCGGAGCTGCACCCGCCGCTCCGAGAGAAAACTCATGTCCACGTGCGTGCCGCGCCGCTCCTGGCAGAGCTCCATGACCGCGCCCACGTGCTCCTTGGGACAGAGGATCGTCGCGCGGATGTAGGGCTCGTGGATCTCCGCGATGCGGGCGCGCTCCGGCATCTCGCTCGGCGAGTGGACCGTGATGCGCTCACCGTCCGTGAGTTGCACCTCGTACTCGACGTTGGGAGTCGTGGCCAGCAGCTCGAGGTCGTACTCCCGCTCGAGCCGCTCGCGGACGATGTCCATATGGAGCAAGCCGAGGAAGCCGCAGCGGAACCCGAAGCCCAGGGCCTGGCTCGTCTCGGGCTCGTACGACAGCGCCGCGTCGTTGAGCGCCAGCTTCTCCAGAGCGTCGCGCAGGTCGGAGAACTGGTCAGTGTCAACTGGGAACAGGCCGCAGAAGACCATCGGCTTGACCTCCCTGTAGCCGGGCAGCGGCTCGGAGGCCGGGCGGGCCTTGGCTGTGAGCGTGTCGCCCACTCGCAACTGGGAGACGTCCTTGATGCCCGTGATGACGTAGCCGACCTCGCCGGCACGGAGGCCGTCCACCGGCGTCATCCTCGGCCCGAAGAAGCCGATGTCGTCGATGTCCGCCTGCGTTCCCGCCTGCATGGCCGCGATCGCGTCGCCGTTGTGAAGCTCGCCGTCGACGACGCGAACGTAGGCGATCACACCCCGGTACTGGTCGAACTCGGAGTCGAATATCAGCGCCCGGGCGGGGGCGGCGGCGTCGCCCTCCGGCGCCGGGATGCGCGCCACGATGGCCTCGAGAAGCTCTTCGACCCCGTGGCCGGTCTTGGCAGAGACGCGGAGCACGCCCCCCGGGTCCTCGCCGAGGAGCTCACCGATCTCGCGGGCCACACGTTCGGTTTCGGCGCCCGGGAGGTCGATCTTGTTGAGCGCGGGAATCAGCTCGAGACCCGACTCGATCGCCAGGTAGGTGTTGGCGACGGTCTGCGCCTCGACACCCTGCGACGCGTCCACGAGCAGCAGCGCGCCGTCGCAGGCCGCGAGTGAGCGCGACACCTCGTAGGTGAAGTCCACGTGGCCGGGCGTGTCGATCAAGTGCAGCCGGTAGAGCTTGGCGTCGCGTGCGGTGTACTCCACCCGCACGGCCTGCGCCTTGATCGTGATGCCGCGCTCGCGCTCGAGGTCCATCGAGTCGAGGAGCTGCGGGCGGTGCTCGCGTGGGTGCACCGCACCCGTGAGCTCGAGGATGCGGTCGGCCAGCGTCGACTTGCCGTGGTCGATGTGGGCGATGATCGAGAAGTTGCGGATGTTCGCGGCGGGCCGTGCCACGCCACCGAGTTTATGGACGCCCATGCGGACCTCCAGCCGGCACTCTGAGGTCGTCGGCGCCTTCGGCCGCCGTAGTGACGCCTGTCAGCCCCGAGTGGTCAGCAGCGTGCGGATCTGTCGCATCTCGGGGACGCCCATCACCCATGCCGCGACGGCGTAGACCGTGGCCCCAAGAGCGATCGCCCCGCCCACGGAGACCAGCTGCGCCACGAACGCCCGGCCAAGCAGCTGGTCGAGGGTGTACCAGGCCCCGTAGGCGACCCCGCTGAGCAGTCCGCCGGCCACGAGCATTCGCGTCCCCGACCAAAGCATCTCCCTGCCCTCGATCCCGCGCAGGTCGCGGCGCAGTATCCAGCCTTGCGAGACGCACATCACGATCGTGCCGGCCACGGTGCCGATGACGATCCCGCCGATTCCGAACGGCCCGTGCAGGGCTGCGGCCAGGGCCGTGTTGACCACGAGGTTGGCGAACGAGAGGGCGGTCGTCTCCCAGGGACGCTGGAGGCTGAAGAAGGTGCGGGAGAAGAGCAGGCTCACCCCCTGGAAGGGCAGCGAGATCGACCACCAGACCATCGCCGTCGACACCAGGTCGGTGGCCCCGGTGCCGAAGGCCCCGCGCTGGTAGACGAGGCGCGTGATGGGCTCCGCCAGGACCGCCATCACCACGGCACTCGGGATCAGGAGCAGCATCACCTGGCGGACTCCGTTGGTCATCGTGCGCCGCAGGTCGTCGACGGCCCCCCGGGCCGCGAAGCGCGAGAGCGTCGGGAACAGGATCGTCGCGATGGCGATCGAGAAGAGCCCCTGCGGCAGCTGGTAGATCCGGAAGGCCTTGTCGATCGCCGCGGGGGTCTGCTCGGAGACCAGCGTGCCGAACAGCGAGTTGATCAGCAGGCTGAGGTTGATCAGCCCCAGGGCGATCGTCACGGGGAGCATCAGCTTGAGCACCCGCCGCACGCGCTCGTTGCGCCAGTCGAGCGCGAAGGTGAAGCGCCCGCCCCGGCCCCTGAGCCACGGCAGCGGCAACAGAAACTGGACGACGGTGCCCACCAGCACGCCGATGGCGTACGCGTAGATCTCGTCGTCTTGCGGCAGCACCGGGACTAGGCCGGCGAGCGCCGCGATGATCACCGCGTTCCAGGCGACCGGCGCGAGCGCCGGGACGCTGAAGTGCTCGAAGGAGTTCAGCATCCCGACCACTACCCCCGAGAGGGCCAGCAGCAGGACGATCGGGAACAGTAGGCGCGAGAGGTTGACCGTCAGGTCCCGAAGCGCCGGGTTGTCGTCGAAGCCTGGGGCGAACACGGACATGATCGGCTCGGCGAAGAGGATGAACACCGCCGTGATCACCCCGAGCACGACGCAGATCAGGAGGAACAGGCTCGAGGCGATTCGAAAAGCCTCCTTGCGCTCGCCCTTCTCGAGCAGCTCGGTGAACACCGGCACGAACGCCCCCTGCAGGGCGGAGTCCGCGAACAGGGCGCGCATCAGGTTGGGAACCTGGAAGGCGATCGTGAACGCCGACATAGCGCCGCTCACGCCGAAGTAGCTGGCGGCCACCACCTCGCGTACCAGCCCCAGCACGCGAGACAGACCGGTCGCGAACGAGAAGAACGCGGTGCTGCGGGCGAGGCGCCGTCCGCGGGCCTCGCCGACCGGCGCGGCCCCGCTAGACTCCGCGGCGGCCGCGCCAGATCCATCCGGGCGCGGCTTCGGTCCGTTCATGGCCAACATCGCCTCACAAGAAAAGCGGATACGGCGGGCGGAGCGCGAGCGGCTCGAGAACCGCCGCCGCACCTCCCAGGTGAAGACCTGGTTCCGCCGCCTGGAAGAGGCGGTGAAGCGCGGTGACGCCGCGCGCGCCGACGAGGAGTATCGCGCCCTCGTCTCGCGCATCGACAAGGCCGTGAAGTCGGGCGCGCTGCATCGCAATAACGGCGCCCGCAGGAAGGCCGACGCGGCGCGCATCAGGGCGAGGCTCTAGCCTCCGCGCCCCGTGGAGCCCAAGCTCTCGAGCTCGGCGCTCTCGCGGCGCGAGTTCCTCGAGCGCGCGGCCTATGCCGCCGGCCTCAGCGGGTCGGCCGGGCTACCGGTCGAGACGCTCGTCGCCGAGGCGACCAGCGCCTCGCACGGGCGCTCAGGGCTGCCGCCGCCGCGCGACGCCCCGATCGACCACGTCGTCATCCTGATGATGGAGAACAGGTCGTTCGACCACTATTTCGGCTGGCTGCCCGGGTATGCCGACGCCACTCAGCCTCGGGCCTATCCGGACCCCGGGGGAGAGCTCGTCCCGACGCGACCGGCCCTATGGCCACGAGTCGATCCTGAGCTTCATCAGCTACAGGTTCGGGCTCGGCTACCTCACGGAGCGGCACCGGCAGGCGCTGAACATCGGGCTCAGCTTCGACTGGGAGCGGCCGGACTTCGACCTCCCCGTGCTCTCGGATCCGCCCGAGATCGTGACTCGGTCCTGCGCCCTGGGCGGGGGCGATGTCCTCGACAGCCAGCAGGCCCACTCGAGCGACCTCGCGGAGCTCGAGGCGATAGCGAGGCGACAGCGAATGCCGTGCTCGACGGCAAGCCGCACGAGCTCTTCAGGAAGCCCCACACCCGCGGGGCGCGCTCGAGGCGGCCCCGTAGGACCGGGCGGAGCGGATCGCTCTCGCCGCGGGTTTCGGTTCGCGTTGTGACGGCGCGCCTCGACCCCCGGTCTCGGCTACGGTGCCGCTCATGGAGACGCGGCTCCTGATCCGGGGCGAGCAGGTCGAGGGCCAGGGGGCGCCGCTCGAGGTGGAAAACCCGGCCACCGAGGAGCGGGTCGCGAGGGTGGGCCTCCCCTCGCCCGAGCAGATCGACGCCGCGGTCGCCGCGGCGCTTGAGGCGGCCCGCGCCTGGGCCGCCACCCCCGCCGTCGAGCGCGGCGAGCTGCTGCACGAGGTGGCGGCGCGGCTGCGCGGGCGCACCGCCGAGCTGGCGCGGGCGATGACCCTCGAGGGAGGCAAGCCGCTGATCGAGAACTCGGACGAGGTCGGCTGGACCGCGGCCGCCGCGGAGATGGGCCGCAACTTCGCCGGTCGGGTGATCCCGTCGATCGAGTCCACGCAGCTGTCGCTGGTGCTGAAGGAGCCCCTCGGGGTGGTCGGGGCGATGGTGCCGTGGAGCTACCCCCTGTTGCTGCTCGCCTGGAAGCTCGCCCCCGCCCTCGCGGCCGGCAACACGGTGGTGGCCAAGCCGTCGGAGCTCACGCCGGTCTCCACCCTGATGCTCGCCCCCTGCTTCGAGCACCTGCCGCCCGGCGTGGTGAACCTACTGGCCGGCGCGGGCGGCGTGGGCGAGACGATCGTGGCCGACGAGCGGGTCGACTGCGTCGCGTTCACGGGTTCGGTCGAGACGGGGAAGCTGATCGCGGCGCGCTGCGCGGAGCGAGTGGCGCGCATCAACCTGGAGATGGGTGGCAAGGACCCGTTCATCGTTTGCGCCGATGTCCGGCGCGAGGTGGACGTCGCGGCGCGCGGGGGCGCCTGGGCCGCGTATCTCAACGCCGGTCAGGTCTGCACGTCGGCCGAGCGCTTCTACGTCGTGCGCGACGTGTACGACGACTTCCTCGGCGCCTTCGTCGACCACGCGCGCGCCCTGGTGGTCGGAGACCCCCTGGACGCCGAGACCGACATCGGACCGATGGTCTCCGCCGCGCAGCACGGGAAGGTGGTGGCGCAGGTCGAGGCAGCGGTCGAGGCGGGAGCCGAGCTCGTGATCGGCGGCGGTGACGCGGCCCGGGAGCGCGGCCACTACTTCTCTCCCGCCGTGATCACCGGGGCTCCGCCCGAGACGGACCTGCTGCGGGAGGAGACCTTCGGGCCGGTGGCGCCGATCGTTCCGGTCGGCTCGCTCGACGAGGCGATCGAGCTCGCCAACGGCACCCGTTTCGGCCTGGGAGCGAACGTCTACACGCGTGACCTCGAGACGGCCATGCGCTGCATGCGAGAGATCAAGGCCGGAACGGTGTGGATCAACGACCCGCTGACCGACAACGACGCGGGCCCGTTCGGCGGCTTCAAGCAGTCCGGGCTTGGACGCGAGCTGGGCCAGGAGGGGCTGGAGGCCTTCCAGGAGACCAAGCACGCGCACATCGAGACCAAGATCGCGCCGAAGGAGTGGTGGTATCCGTACGGGGGCGGCGGGCCCCGAGACGGCGCCGGCGCCTGATCTCGCCAGGGACGGGCCCTGTCGAGCGGCTGGTCCTAAGAGGTGGCGAGTGGATGGTTCTGAGCGGTGGCGGGCGGGGGGTCCCAAGCGGACGTGCGCCGAGCGTCCTAAGCGGTGGCGCGCGCCAGTGCCAGGCTGAATGCGCTGTCCTCGTCCAGCGCCAGCTCGCTGCCGCCGCGTAGCTCGACCTCGGCCTCCGCCAGCGCGCACAGGGCCCGCTCGAGCGTCGCCCGGTCGGCCTTCTTCGCGCGCGCGACGATCTTCTTGGCCAGCCACGGCTGCCGGTTGATCGACTCGCCGACCTTCTGCTCGGGCACCCCCGACTCCAGCATCACGACGGCGCGGTGCACCTCTCGCAGCCGGCGCGCGATCCCCCACAGGAGCCCGCCGGGCCTGCCCTCGCGAGCGGTGATGCGCTCGGCGATGGCGAGGGCCTCGCGGCGGTCGCCGGCGGCCAGCGCGTCGGCGAGGTCGTAGGCGCCCGGCGAGGCGTCCCCGGTCGCGAGGCGCTCGATGTCCTCCAGGCCGATGCGCGTGGCGGGATGGACCGCAAGGGCCAGCTTCTCGATCTCTCGGATTAGGCGCTGCTGGCTCGAGCCGACGATCGAGATGAGCTCCTTCGCGGTCTCCGAGTCCAGCTGAACCCCCTCCTCGCCGGCCCGCTCCACCGCCCACTTGGGCAGCTGCCAGGGCTTGGGCGCCGAGTACTCGCGGGTCTCCCCGCCCGCGGCCTTGACGGCTGAGGCGAGCGGCGCTCGCGGCTTGCCGCGAGCGATCAGGACCAACACGGTGTCCGGCGGCAGCGCGGCGAGCGCGGACTCCATCGGCTCGACCTGCTTCCAGACCTGTACCTGGTCTACCAGCAGGTACCGGGTCCCCGCCTCGAAGCTGAGCGTGGCGAGCGCCGCGGCAACCTCACCGGGGTCGCTCGCGCCTGCGTCGAAGGACTCGAGCCCGCCCGGGCCGCGCTCCTCCTCGGCGCGCCGCCGGACCCGCGCGCGCCAGGAGTCGATCTTGGCGTCGTCGTCGCCTGAGACGAGGTAGGCGGGCTTGAGGTCGGCCACGGGGCCAGTCTAGGGGTGGCGATCGACGCTCACCCTGAGGCCGTGATCGACCGTGAGGGTCACGGTCCCGTTGCGGTCGGTCCGGTAGGCGACCACCCGCGCGCGGCGCAGCGCCGCCAGGGTTGAGGCGGCCGGGTGCCCGTAGAGGTTGTGCGCCCCGACCTCGATCGCGGCCAGCTCCGGGCGCAGGCGCCTGAGCAGGCCAGGGAGACCCTGGTCCGCGCTGCCGTGGTGGGGGATCTTCATGGCCTCCACGCGGGGCAGGTCGAGGGACCCCAGCGCGTCGCTCTCCGCGTCGGCCGAGAGGAAGAGGTCGAAGCTCCCCGAGCTCACGATCGCGACCACCGCCCTCGCGTTCGGGTCGTCCGGGGGCGGGCCGGGTGGCCGCGGCGGCGGCGACAGCACCCTGATACGCAGGGCGCCGGCTCGCAGCTCCATCGGAGCGCTCGCGGGAACGCGCCGCACACCGCGGCGGTCGGCGGCCCCCTCTACGGCGCGGAAGGTCGGGTCGCGGGTGCCGTCCCCGCCATCCAGCAGGACGCCCACCGGAAACTGCTCGAGCACCTCACGCAGGCCGCCGTGATGGTCGCGGGAGTGATGCGTGGCGACAACCGCCGCCAGCCGGCGCACCCCCGCCCGCCGTAGGAGCCGCGCAACGCCGCCCTCGGGTGGACCGCCATCGAACAACACCGCGGTGCCGTCCGGATGCTGGATCAGCGTCGCGTCGCCCTGGCCGACGTCGAGGAAGCGCACCGTGAGGGCGCGCGGCGGCGCCGCGGGCCCGAGCAGCCTGACGAGGGTAAGCGCGACCATGAGGCCCGCAGCGGCGAGAACGGCGCGGCGCCTGCGGGCGGGCGCCCGCCGCCAGCGCGCGGCGAGCTCGATGGCCCGATCCTGGGCCCGGCGCCTCATCAGGACGACGGCGCCGCCGAGGAGGCCGAGCGCGCAGTAGGCCGCGGCGAGGACGATTCCCGAGCCGGCCCGAACGCCGACGCTGGCGCCGGGCAGGGCGGCGAAGCGCTCGGCCAGCAGCTCGAGGTAGACGACGAACGGCCGAGCCGCGAGGCCCAGCACGTGGGCGAGCTCCCGCGTGCCGGCGATCCCCAGCGCCGCCTTGACCATTCCGAGCCACATCGCCGGCGCTACCGCCGGCAGGGCGAGCAGGTTGGCCGGCAGAGCGGCGATCGAGACCGCGCCGAAGTGATAGGCGAGCAGCGGCGCGGTTGCGAGCGTGGCGGCCACCGTCAGGGCCGTTCCATCCGCGAGCGCGCGGCCCGCCGGCACGTTCTTCACCGCCGGCAGGAGTAGGCGGCGCAGCCGGGCACCGGCCACCAGGATTCCCACCAACGCCGCGAACGAGAGCTGCCAGCCGGGGTCGGCCGCGGCCCTCGGATTGACGGCGAGCGTGACAGCCGCGGCGAGCAGCAGCGCGTACGAGCGCGAGGCCGGGCGGGCCGCCGCCGTGGCGACGACCGCGGCCGCACCCATCACGCCGGCCCGCTGCAGCGAGGGCCCGGCACCCGCGACCGGAACGTACAGCCCGATCAGCGCGAGCAGCGCCCACGCCCTGGCGCCTCTCCCCAGGCCCGCCGCCGCGAGTGCCGGCAGCGCCAGCGCCACGAGAAGCATCACGTTCTGCCCGCTGACGGCCAGGAGGTGTGCGAGTCCCGCCCTGCGCCAATCGAGCCGGACAGCCCGGCCGACGGCCTCGTCCTGGCCCAGCACCATGCCGCGCAGGAGGGCGGCGTCGCCTGACCCGAGTCCCGCCGCGACGCCCGACTCCGCCCGCCGGCGCACCCAATCCAGCGCGCCGCGCGGGCCGTCCCGCCGCCGACCACTGGTTCGCGCGCGCTCGACCTCGAGCTCGCCGGCGACGCCACGGCTCCGCATGTAGGCCGGATAGCCCGCGTGTCCGCGCAGCCGCCGAAAGCTCCCCCGGACCGACAGGACCGAGCCGGGCTCCGGCGGCGAGGCGGCCAGCCACTGGGGCAAGCTGCCCAGCAGGCGTGCGCCGCGCGCCCGGCCGCCCTGCAATTCCAGCTGGAGCGACGACCCGAACCGCCCGGGCCGCGCCCGCTCCAGCGCAACGACCTCGCCCCGGATCTGCTCGCCCTCGCGGAGGCGCGCGCCCGGGCGGTCGATCGACGCGAGCCGCGCCTGTCCCAGCGCGAGACCGCTAAGCACCAGTCCCGCGGCCAAAAGAGCGGGCCCGGGTCGCCGTGTCGCGAGGCCAAGCGCACCGAAGGCCACCATGGCGGCGGCGCCCACCACTCTCGGCGCGGGGGAGCACGCCAGCCCCGCTGCGAGCGACGCCATGGCCACGTGCCATGGGTGCGCCCCAGCTCCAGTCACGGCCCGAGCGAGTCTTTGAGCACCGCGAAGCGCTTGTCGCCAATTCCCTCCACCTCCTTCAGCTCGTCGATTGAGCGGAAGCCGCCGTGCTCTTGCCGGTACTCGACGATTCGCCTCGCGAGGGTCGGCCCGATCCCGTCTAGCCCGTCGAGCTGCTCGACCGTTGCCGTGGCGAGGCTCGGCCTCGCGCCGCCTGCGCCCGCGGCCTCCCCGCCCGCGGAGGTTGTGGGCTGGGTCGCCCCTCGGCGCGGGACGAGCACCTGCTGGCCGTCCTGCACCCGCATCGCCAGGTTCACCGCCGAGAGGTCGCCCCCCCGGCGGGCACCGCCCGCACGCTCGATCGCGGCGGCGATCCGCGAACCGGCCGGCAGCCTGTAGAGGCCCGGCCGTCCGACCCTGCCCGCAACGTGAACGAACACTGAGCGCCCCGAAGGCCCCGATCGGGTCGCCTCCCCACGCGAGACGCTCACCGGCGCACCTCCGCCCCCGCCACCAGGCGGAGCGAGCAGCTTCCAGGCCAGGAACAGGAGCACCAATCCCGCGGCGACCCACGCGGCAATCTGCGTCCGGGAGCGTTCTGCGGGCATGGCGCCGAAGCTACGGCGCCGCGCGCGACGGCAGGCGCGCAGACGTGAAAAGGCCGCTCCGAAAGAGCTACCGGATCTCGAACCCCGACAGGCCCTCCGGCTCCTCCTCGCTCTCCTCCACCCGCTCCACCTCGGCCCCGCGGGGACCGTCGCGGACGAAGTCGACCATCGAGCGGACCGCGTCGGGCTCGCCCTCGAACACCGCCTCTACCGCCCCGTCCGGGCGGTTGCTCACCCAGCCCGCCACGCCACGCGATGAGGCCTGCCGCCGCGTGGTGTCCCGGAAGAACACGCCCTGCACCCGTCCGTGCACCACTATCCGGCGCCTGAGGTTCTGCTCGGTCATGACGGTCCTCCCTGGCAGACTCCCGTGACGTCCGGATCCGAAACCTGACATGACGACCGAGCGCGTCGAGCCCGCCTGGGGCGTCGATTCCGAGTACGGGCGCCTACTCGACGTCCTGCTGTGCCCGCCCGACAACTTCCGCTGGCTCCCCACTGGCGCCATCTCACGGGCCACGCTCGAGAGCGGCCGCACCTTCGACCCGGAGGAGGCGCGCCGGCAGCACGCCGAGATGGTCTCCGCCTACGATGACGCGAGCGTACGGGTGCACCTCCTGCAGCCGGATCCCGCGCTCCCCTACCAGGTCTTCACGCGGGACTCCAGCATCATGACGCCGGGTGGCGCCATCGTCACCCAGCTCCATCAGTGGTGGCGACGAGGGGAGTACGCAGAGGTGATCCGCTTCTACCAGGAGTCGGGGATCCCGATCCACGCCATGGTCACCGCTGGCGCGTTCGAGGGTGGCGACTTCGTTGTGGTCCAGCCGGGCGTCGCCGCGATCGGCGACGGCGAGGAACGAACCCAGGAGCCGGCCGCCCGGCAGGTCGCAGGTTGGCTCGAGGCCGACGGCTGGGAGGTGAGGATCGAGCGCATCCCACCGCACTACGTGCACCTGGACGTGCTCATGTGCATGCTCGGCGAGCGTCTGGCGGCGGTGTGCGTGGACGCGGTGTCCTCCTCGCTGCTCCGCTGGCTCCGGGAAACGGACGTCGAGATCGTTCCGGTGTCGATTGACGACGCCTTCGGCCTGGGCGTGAACGGCGTCTGCCTCGGGGGCGACCGCGTGCTCTCGACCGCGGCCTCGAGCGCCCTCAACGAGCACCTGCGTGCGCTGGGCATCACGGTGCTCGACCCCGACCTGTCCTCCTTCACCCTCGGCGGCGGCGGAGCCCACTGCCTGATGCAGGCCCTCAGGCGCGAGCGCGTGGCCTGATGCGCGAGCTCGACCCGCGGCGCGTGATCGCCGACCTGCGGGAGCTCGATCGCCTCACGGGCGGGGCCGGCGGCGCCGAGCGGGTGTGCTGGACTGAGGTATGGGAGGCCGCGCGCGGCTTCCTGCGCGCGCGGCTCGACGAGATCCCGGGGGTGCAAATCGAACTGGACGAGGCGGGCAACCTGTGGGCGGCGCTACCGGGCGAGAGCGAGGAGGGCGTGGCCCTTGGATCCCACCTCGATTCGGTGCCGGCCGGCGGCTGGTTGGACGGCGCGCTAGGCGTGATGGCCGCTCTCGAAGTGCTGCGGGCGTGCCAGGGGACGACGCCGGCGCGCAGCCCGATGCTTGTCGACTGGGCGGACGAGGAGGGCGCCCGCTTCGGGCGCAGCCTGTTCGGAAGCTCGGCGGTGGCCGGAACACTCGACGTCGAGCAGGCTCGCGGCCTCCGCGACTCGGAGGGACGCGCCCTACCCGCGGTGCTCGCGGAGCACGGCGTGGAGCTGGATCGGGTGCTGGAGGCGCAGGCCCGCCGTGCCCCCCTGAGGGCATACCTCGAGCTGCACATCGAGCAGGGCCCGGTGCTCGAGCGCGAAGGGATCTCAGTGGCCGCCGTGAGCGGGACGTTCGGGGTCGAGCGCCACAGCTTCGCCTTCCAGGGGCAGGCCTCGCACGCCGGCACGACCCCCATGGGGCTGCGCCGCGACGCCGGGCTCGCCGCCGCGCGCACCGCCCTGGCGGTCGACCGGATCGCCCGCGACCACGACGGCGTCGGAACTGCCGGCGCCCTCCGCCTGGAGCCCGGCATTCCCACCGCTGTGGCCGGCCACGCCGAGCTGCTGGTCGACCTCCGGCACGCCGAGGCCGGCCGCCTCGCGGCGATGCTCGACGAGACGCGCGGGGCCGCGCAGGGCGCCGCCGCCGACCGCGGCTGCCGAGTCTCCGAGACCCGCGTCTGGAACATCGAGCCGATCCCCTTCGACGAGCGGCTCGTCGCCGCATCGGGCCAGGCGCACGTGATGGCGAGCGGCGCCCTGCACGACGCCGCCGAGATGGCCCGGCACGTACCCACGGCGATGCTCTTCACCCCCTCCAGCAGCGGCCTCAGCCACACGCCGGGGGAGGACACTCCGGAGGCCGACCTCGAGAGCGCCATCCACGCCTTCGGCCGGCTGGCGGCGCGGGTCATCGGGAGCGAGCTGCCGTGACCCTCACCGTACGCAGGCGGCGATCGCTCGCCCCCCGCAGGCTGCCGCCGAGATCCAGGGTGCGCCGGATGTAGTCGATCGTCTCGGCCGTGAGGCGCTCGCCCGGGAGCACGTTGGGGATGCCTGGCGGGTAGGCGGCGAGCGACTCGGCCGCCACGCGTCCGGCGGCCTCGTCGGCAGGCACCACTTCCTGCGGCCCGAAGAACGCTTCGCGCGGGGTCATCGCCACCTCGCCCCAGGGCGGCGGGGGAGCGAAGCTGACGCCCGTAGGCTCCGCCGCCGGCAGCTCTTCGACCGCGTCGCGGAGCGCGGCCAGCAGGCGGTCGGCCCCCTCCTCGCCCATGCCGAAGACCGCCACCATCACGTTTTCTCCCGCAAGCTCGAGGTTGACGTCGTCGAGATCGCGCACGCGGCGCGCCAGGTCGTAGCCGCTGTGGCCGGTGCCGCGCACGTCGATCGCGAGCCGCAGCGGATCGTAGCCATGGACGCCGGGCGCTCCGGCGAGCCGCTCGTCGAGCACGTCGAGACCGGGAATCGCACGGACCGCTTCCCGGGCCTCGGCGATCGCGGCGATCGTCTCCCCGAGGAGCACCTGCCCGTCGACTGCCACCTGCCGCCGCGCGGCGTCGAGGGAGCCGCTGAGCAGCGCGCTCGGGCTGGTCGACTCGACGAGCGTGACGCAGCGGTCCACCACCTCTTCGTCGATCCGCCCGCCCTGGCCAAGGTGGACGATCGCCGACTGGGTCAGGCTGCCGACGACCTTGTGGACGCTCGAAATCACAAGATCCGCTCCCAGGGCGAGAGCGTGCTCGGGCAGGGCATCGTGGAAGGCCAGATGCGCGCCCCAGGCCTCGTCGACCACCAGCGGAACGGCTCGGGCGTGGGCCACCTCGGCCAGGCCGGCCACGTCGGCGACTGCCCCGAAGTAGGTGGGCGAGACGACGGTCGCCCCGGCGGCCTCTGGTGCCTCGACGAGCGCCGCGTCCAGGGCGGCGGGGGTCAGGCAGTGGGCGATCTGCAGCTCGGGATCGAGCTCCGGCGCGACGAAGCGCGGGCGAAGCCCCGACAGCACCAGGGCGTCGACGGTACTCGAGTGCGCATTGCGCTGCACGACGATCTCCGAGTCCGAATGGGCCAGCGCCAGCAGCGCCACGTGGTTGCCCTGCGAGGCGCCGTTGATCAGGAACCAGCTCCGGCGGGCGCCCCAAGCCTCGGCGGCCAGGGCCTGGGCGCGCTGGAACGGCGTGGGCTCCGGCCCGACGTCGATGCCCTCCACGAGAGCCGGGATGTCGAGCTCGAGGGCCGGCGGGCCCACCGCCTCCGCGAGGCCTGGGTCCGCGCCGGGACCGCCCTTGTGGCCGGGGACGTGAAAGCGCCCGGGAGCGCGCTCGGCGTAGGCCCGCAGGGCGTCGAGGTAGGGCGTCTCGCGCTGGTTCGCCAGGGCGGAGCGAGTCTACGGAAGGGCGCTGACCACGGCGCGATGCGCGTTCTCGGCCGCCTCCACCCCGTCGATCTCCCAGCTTCGGAGGCCGATCACCCGCTTGCCTCCCTTCAGGGCGAGCGCGATCTCGGACAGGGTGCCGTAGGCGCCGCCGACCGCGATCAGGACGTCCGCGGCACGGACGACCAGCGCGTTGCGGGCCTCGCCGAGGCCGGTTGGAAGGGCCACGTCGACGAACCGATTGGCGGCGCCGCGGTCCACACCGGGAAGGATCCCGACGGTCGTCCCTCCAGCCTCCTTGGCGCCCCGGCAGGCGGCCTCCATCACCCCGCCGAGCCCGCCGCAGACGACCACCGCTTCGCGCCGGGCGAGCTCCGCGCCCACCTGCTCCGCCGCGGCGATCTCGTCGGGCTCCGCCTCGCCGGGGCCGACGACGGCGACGTAGCTGGTCATAAAGCGGACTGTATTAGGGTCAGCGACGCTCGCGGATGTCCACGGAAGGAATAACGAGAAGGCGCCTGATCGGCACGGCCACCGCCGGGACGGTCGGCGCGGGAATGGCCACGGCACCGGGGGCTGAGGCGCACCGCAGGCGCACTCGCCATGTCGACGTGGCGGTGGTGGGCGCAGGGCTCGCTGGCCACCGCGGCGCGGGAGCTGGTGCGAGCGCGCCTTCGGTGCTGGTGCTCCTGTTCGCCCTCTCTTCTACGTCGCGGCCGCCGGCAACGAGCACACGCCCGCTTCTGGGAAGGCCTCATGGACGGCGCCGCGCGGGCCGCCCGCGAGGTGCTCGACAAGCTCTAGCCGGCCGTCGGCCCTTCGGCCGAGCCCGCGACATGCTTGCTCCCGCGGGATCGACGCTCTAACGAACGACGAAGTTCACGAGCTTGCCCGGCACGACGACCGTCTTGACGATCTCCTTGCCGTCGAGTCGGGCGACCAGCTTCTCGGACTCGCGGGCGATCCGCTCCTGCTCTTCCTCGGAGGCGTCCGCGGGCGCCTGGAGGCGATCGATCAGCTTCCCGTTGAGCTGGACCACCAGCGCAATCGTCTCCGACACGAGCAGCTCCCGGTCGGGCTCCGGCCAGGGCTCCTCCCATACGCGCCTGCCGGTCATCTGCTCGTAGACCTCCGAGCCCAGATGCGGCGCGAAGGGAAACACGAGGGAGGCCGCCGTGGCAATCGCGAACCGCACGTGCGAGGCATCGGCCGACTCTCGCTCCCTGCGGATCTCGTTGACCAGCTCGATCACTGCCGCGATCGCCGTGTGGGTGGCGAAGCGATCGCCCAGGTCGCGGGTGACCTTGTCGATCGCCCAATGGGTCTTGCGGAGCAGCGTGCTCGGCTCGCCCTGGGGCTCATCGGGTCCCTCGGGAGCCTCGTGGGCCACACGCCATAGGCGTGAGAGGAAGCGGAACAGACCGTCGATCCCCTCGTCCGACCAGTCACCGCCCTCCGCCGGATGGCCGACATAGAGGATGTAGCAGCGGAGCGTGTCCGCGCCGTAGCGCTCCACGTACTCGCTTGGGCTGACCACGTTGCCCTTGGTCTTGGACATCTTCGCCCCGCCGCGGGTCACCATCCCCTGCGTGAACAGCCGCTCGAAGGGCTCCCGTACGTCGAGGAGGTCCATGTCCGCCAGGGCCTTGACGAAGAACCTGGCGTACATCAAGTGCAGGATCGCGTGCTCGACGCCGCCGATGTACTGGTCGACCGGCATCCAGCGCCGCAGCACCTCGCGGTCCCAGGCCGCCTCGTCGTTGCGTGCGTCGCAGTAGCGGAGGAAGTACCAGGAGGAGTCCACGAAGGTGTCCATCGTGTCCGTCTCGCGATGGGCGTCGGCGCCGCAGCCCGGGCAGTCGGTGTGGACCCAGTCCTCGGCGGCCGCAAGCGGCGACCGGCCCTTGGGGGCGTAGTCCTCCACGTCGGGCAGCACGACCGGCAGCTGATTGTCGGGCACGGGCACCATCCCGCACTCGGCGCAA